>JBGAHT010000070.1:0-10364 GCA_044226035.1 Thermomonas sp.
AGTGCTGATCCTGCTTCCCGGCTTCGCGCATGCGGAGGCGATTTCCGGCGGCTGCACCGCGGTGGCTCCGGTCTCGCAGGGCAACACGCTTTCCCTGGCGCCGGTGGCGAGCGAACTCGTGCCCGCCTATGCCGACCTGGGCGCGACCGGCGCGGTCCTGTCGCAGGCCTACGACGCCAGCCAGTCGGTCGACCAGGTGCTGTTGCGACTGCGCCTGGCCAGCTGCGGCAACATCGCCAACGCGATGCGGCCGGGCGCATCCGGCAGCGTGGATCCCAACGATCCCGCGGCCTACAAGCCGCAGACGCAGTGGGACAACACGCCGTGGCGCTTCAACATGACCCAGAACGGCAAGCGCATGACCGCAGACGAGTTCGACGCCTGGATGAAGGCGCGCGGCGTGCGCGTGGTCGGGCGCAAGCCCAGTCCCGCCGCGCCGGCCGCGGCTCCCGACGCGCCCGCAGCCGAGCCGCCGAAGGGCAACTGAACCCGATCGCGGCCCCGCGCCACGGACTCGCCCGCGCGCTGTCGAAGCGCGGGCTCTGCTCGCGCACGCAGGCGGTCGAATGGATCCGCGCCGGGCGCGTGCGCGTCGACGGCCGCATCGTCCGCGATCCTGAATTCCCCACCATCCACGGCGTTTCCCGCATCGACATCGATGGAACGGACCTCGATGCGACCGCGGCAACGCGTCGCTACCTGATGCTCAACAAGCCGCGCGGCCTGGTCACCACGGCGCGCGACGAACGCGGCCGCGACACGGTGTATCGCTGCTTCGATGGAACGGGCTTCGGCTGGATCGCGCCGGTCGGCCGCCTCGACAAGGCCAGCGAAGGCCTGCTGCTGTTTTCGAATGACCCACGGTGGGCCGCGCGCCTCACCGATCCCGCGACCGGGCCGGACAAGACCTACCACGTGCAGGTCGACCGCATTCCCGGCGACGCCGAATTGCGCTGCATGCGCGATGGCATCGAATGCGAAGGCGCATGGCTCCGGGCGAAATCGGCGACCCTGCTGCGTGCCGGCGGAAAGAATGCCTGGCTGGAAATCGTGCTGGACGAAGGCCGCAACCGGCAGATCCGGCGCCTGCTGGCGGCGCTCGACATCGGCGTGTTGCGGCTGTTGCGCGTCGCCATTGGCACGCTGCAACTCGGCGACTTGCCGAAAGGGCAGTGGCGCGAGTTGACTGTCGAGGAAATCGAAATGTTGTCGTAGGGGCGACCGGCCGGTCGCCCTTACACGACGCCCAATTCCTTGCCGATGCGGGTGAACGCGTCGATCGCGCGATCGAGGTGTTCGCGCGTGTGCGCCGCGCTCATCTGCGTGCGGATGCGCGCCTGGCCCTTCGCCACCACCGGGAAGAAGAAGCCGATTGCGTAGATGCCTTCCTCCAGCAAGCGCTCGGCGAACTTCTGCGCCAGCGGCGCGTCATACAGCATCACCGGGCTGATCGGGTGCACGCCGGGCTTGATGTCGAAGCCGGCGGCGGTCATGCGTTCGCGGAAATAGGCGGTGTTCCCGCGCAGGCGTTCGCGCAGTTCGCCAGCGGACGACAGCATTTCGAACGCCTTGATGCCGGCGGCCACCACGTGCGGCGGCAGCGAGTTGGAGAACAGGTAGGGGCGCGAACGCTGGCGCAGCAGCTCGATCACTTCGCGCCTGGCGGTGGTGAACCCGCCGAGCGCGCCACCCATCGCCTTGCCCAGCGTGCCGGTGAAGATGTCGATCTTGTCGAGCACGCCCTTCACTTCGGCAGAGCCGCGGCCGGTCGCGCCGAGGAAGCCGGTGGCATGGCATTCGTCGATGTGCACCAGCGCGCCGTACTTCTTCGCCAGCGCGGTGATTTCATCCAGCGGCGCGATGAAACCATCCATCGAGAACACGCCGTCGGTGGTGACCATGATGGTGCGCGCGCCATCGGCCCTGGCCTGCTGCAGCTGTTTCTCCAGGTCGGCCATGTCGCAGTTGGCGTAGCGGTAGCGCCGGGCCTTGCACAGGCGCACGCCGTCGATGATCGAGGCGTGGTTGAGCGCGTCGCTGATGATCGCGTCGTTCTCGTCCAGCAGTGGTTCGAACAGGCCGCCGTTGGCGTCGAAGCAGGCGGCGTAGAGGATGGTGTCCTCGGTGCCGAAGAAGTCGGAAATCGTCTTTTCGAGTTGCTTGTGCAAATCCTGCGTGCCGCAGATGAAACGCACGCTGGCCATGCCGAAGCCATGGGTATCCAGCGCGTCCTTCGCCGCGGCGATGATGTCCGGGTGGTCGGCGAGGCCGAGGTAGTTGTTGGCGCAGAAATTCAGCACCTTGCGGCCGTCGGCGAGCTCGATCTCGGCCGATTGCGGGCTGGTGATGATGCGCTCGGACTTGAACAGCCCGGCGGCGCGGATCTCGTCGAGGGTGCTTGCGTAGCGTTCGGTGAGGGACATGGAGTGAGTGCTCTTGTGGGAGCGGCTTCAGCCGCGATCAGACTTGGGGTCGGGGCTGAAGCCCCTCCCACAGACTCAGTTCCAGCTCAGCACGACCTTGCCGGCCTTGCCCGATTCCATCAGCTCGAAGCCCTTCTGGAATTCGTCGATGGGAAGCTGGTGGGTCAGCACCTTGCCCAGCGGGAACCCGCTCAGCACCAGTTGCGTCATCTTGTACCAGGTCTCGTACATGCGCCGGCCGTAGATGCCGTGCAGGACCAGGCCCTTGAAGATGATCTTGTCCCAGTCCACGCCGGCGCCCTTGGGCATGATGCCGAGCATCGCGATCTTGCCGCCGTTGTACATGCAGTCGAGCATGTCGGCGAAGGCGCGCGGGTTGCCGCTCATCTCCAGGCCCACGTCGAAGCCTTCCATGTGCAGGTCGGCCATCACCTCCTTCAGCGAGGTGTTGGACACGTTGACCACGCGCGTCGCGCCCATGTCGGCGGCGAGCTTGAGGCGGTAGTCGTTGACGTCGGTGACGACCACGTTGCGCGCGCCGATGTACTTGCAGATGCCGGCGGCGATGATGCCGATCGGCCCGGCGCCGGTGATCAGCACGTCCTCGCCGACCACGTCGAACTCCAGCGCGCAGTGCGCGGCGTTGCCGTAGGGATCGAAGAACGCGGCCAGCTCGCTCGGGATCTGGTCCGGGATCGGCCACAGGTTCGAGGCCGGCATCACGATGAATTCGGCGAACGCGCCGTCGCGGTTCACGCCGATGCCGACGGTGTTCGGGCACAGGTGCTGGCGGCCGGCGCGGCAGTTGCGGCAGTGGCCGCAGACGATGTGGCCTTCGGCGGAGACGCGTTGGCCGACCTTGTAGCCGGTCACGCCCGGGCCGAGTTCGACGATGCGGCCGACGAACTCGTGGCCGATGACGAGGCCGGGCTTGATCGTGCGCTGGCTCCACTCGTCCCACAGGTAGATGTGCAGGTCGGTGCCGCAGATCGCGGTCTTCTCGAGCTTGATCAGCACCTCGTTCGGGCCCGGCGCCGGCACCGGCACCTCTTCCATCCAGATGCCCTTGGCGGCTTCGCGCTTGACCAGCGCCCTCATCATCTGCGTCATGGCGGCTGCCTTCGTCGTGGAACGCGAATTATACGCGCCGCGCCGTTGCCGCCCCGTGCCGTCAGTCCCCGCCGGGCGCGGGGTCCGGCAGTTCGTAGTCGAAGGCGTAGAAGTGCGCGCCGTCGACGATGTCGATGGCCATGCGCCCGCGCAGGCCCGCGAGTTCGCCCGTGCCCGAATCCGGGACCACGCCCAGCGCCAGCGTCGGCTGGCCGCGGTCGAGGACGCCGTCGTGGTGGGTCAGGAAGCTGCCTCGGCGCCCGTCGAGCGTGCCGGCGATGCGCTCGATCGCCACGTACGCCGCCGAACCGGGCACGTCGGTGCCGACCGCGAGCATGTGCACCACGCTGGTCGCCTCCAGCGGGCCGTGGAAGCGCTTGTCGAAGCGCACGTGGCCGATCTGCGCGCCGTCGCCGGCATCGAGCGCGTCCTGCGGCGTGCGCTTCACCTCGAAACTGCCCTTGGCCTGCCGTTGCATGCGCGCGCGCTCCGTCGTCGTCGGGCGGGCAGTGTGCACCAGTCGCATGCGGTCGGGCGATGGCTTAGGCTGCGCGCTCGATCCACGCGTCCGCCCCACGGAAGACCGCATGCGCATCCTGCTCGCACGCCACGGCGAAACGCCGTGGAACGCCGAAGGCCGCTACCAGGGCCAGGAGGACATCCCGTTGTCGCCGACCGGCGAGGCGCAGGCGCGTTCGCTGGGCGAACGCCTGCGCGAGGCGCGCATCGACCGCGCCGTGGCCTCGCCGCTGGCGCGCGCGCGCCGCACCGCGGAACTGGCGCTGGGCGAAGCGCGCGCGCCGATGCTCGCGTTCGACCGGGGACTGATGGAAATCGCGCACGGCGCGTGGGAAGGCCTGCTCGCCAGCGAGATCCGCGAACGCGACGGCGAGCGCCTGCGCGCCTGGCGCGAGGCGCCCGAGACCGTGCAGATGCCCGGCGGCGAATCGCTGCCGCAGGTGCTGGAGCGCGCATGGCCGGCGTTCGAACGCGCCGCGGCCGGGCTGGGCGCGGACGATACCCTGCTCGTCGTCGCCCACGATGCGGTGAACCGCGTGCTGTTGTGCCGCGTGCTCGGCATCCCGCTGTCGCGGCTGTGGAGCTTCCGCCAGGCGCCGGCCACGCTCAACCTGCTCGAAGGCGCGGACGTCGACCGCCTCGACGTGGTGCGCCTCAACGACGCCGGGCACCACACCGCGCTGTTCGGCGAAGCGGTGCATCGCGCGCTGTGATCGGCGCATTTGTCGGACATACGAGAAAAATGCATCCATTCATCACAAGCAGACTTCAGCTGCATGCTTTTACTTTCTTATTTGCCGGGTTTGCAGTGATGGGTTTGATTGGGACGCTTGTCGATTTCCTTCCTGCCGGCATTTTGATGGGAAAAGAAATGTTGGTTGTGAGCGTATCGTTCTCGTTGCTCGTGTCTGTCGTGTTGATTTACTTGTGGTTTCGTAGTGACTTGGGCAAGCAGGTAATCGGAAGTGGAATCTGGGGTTGGTTCAAGGCGGGTGGTTCCTGGGCGATCATGCTGCCAATGATTTGGTTCGTTTGCTTCATGATTCTTGGGAAGGGGCTTCCATGGGCCTACACATGGATTTCAGGCTGCCCTGCGCGGATCGAGGCGACCCTGCGCACAGAACATGGCTGGAAGCGGCGTCATTGTGATTACAGGGCGCGCGGTTTGATACGTAACCAGGAATCGGCAGTAATTTGCATTTCCAAAGAGCAATACCGCGCATTTCCCGATCAGCGCGTATCGGCTGTGCTTGTAGGTAGGGAATCCGAATTGGGTTTTGCGTGGGGAAGGGTCGAATTGATGCGGCTGCCTCCTGATCGAGAATGACTATTTCCTTAAGTGACTGGCTCGCGCGGCTCGAGCGCCAGCATCCCCGCGCCATCGACCTCGGCCTCGATCGCGTGCGCGAAGTCGCACGGCGCATGGGTCTCGGCAAGCCGGCCGGTTGCGTCATCACCGTCGGCGGCACCAACGGCAAGGGTTCGACCGTCGCCTTCATCGAAGCCATCGCGCGCGCGTCCGGGCTGCGCGTGGGCGCCTACACCTCGCCGCACCTGCTGGCCTACAACGAACGCGTGCGCATCGATGGCCGCGACGCCGGCGACGATGCGTTGGTCGAAGCGTTCGAGGCGGTGGAACGGGCGAGGTTGGGCGACCCCTCTCCCGCCCTTCGGGCACCCTCTCCCTCAAGGGGAGAGGGGAAAAGCATTGCCTCATCCGGGAGCACCGCTCACTCCTCAAGGGGAGAGGGAAAGAACGAGGTGTCGCTGACCTATTTCGAACACGGCACGTTGGCGGCGCTGTGGCTGTTCGAGCGCGCGCGGCTCGACCTGGCCGTGCTCGAGGTCGGCCTCGGCGGCAGGCTCGACGCGGTCAACCTCGTCGATGCCGACGTGGCCGTGGTCACCACGGTGGACATCGACCACGTCGACTGGCTCGGCGACGACCGCGAGGCCATCGGTTTCGAGAAGGCCGGCATCGCGCGGGCGTGGAAACCGCTGGTGCTGGGCGAGGACGACCCGCCGGCGAGCGTGCTGCGCCACGCCTACGCGATCGGCGCGAGCGCGATCCGCGCGAACTGCGATTTCCTGTTCGCCGATACCGATCCCGCGCACTGGCGCTGGCGCGAACCCGGGTTCGAACTGGAATTGCCGATGCCGCGGCTGGCGGCGCCGGCGCAGGTGCGCAACGCCGCGACCGCGATCGCCGCCCTGCGCGCTTCCGACCTGGCGATTGCGCGCGAGGCCTGGGCGCGCGGAATCGTCGAAGCGCGGGTTCCGGGGCGATTGCAGGCGTTCGAACGCGACGGCGTGGACATCGTCGTCGACGTCGCCCACAACCCGCAGGCCGCGGGCGAGCTCGGCGCATGGCTGGGCGCGCATCCGCCGCCCGGGCGCGTGTTCGCGGTGTTCGCCGCGCTCGCCGACAAGGACGCCGCCGGCATCGTCGCGCGCCTCGCCCCGCGCGTGGACCGCTGGTGGATCGCGGGGCTCGAAGGCGCGGGCCCGCGCGGGCAGGGCGCGGATGCGCTGGCCGCGACGCTCGCCGGCACGGCGGCCGCGGACGCGACGCGGGCGCGGGATGTCGCCGCCGCGCTCGCCGATGCGCGCGCGCAGGCGCGGCCGGGCGACCGCGTGCTGGTGTTCGGTTCGTTCCACACCGTGGCCGATGCGTTGCGGGCGCTGGACGCCTCCGGTTCATGACCCTCGCGGGTCGCGGCGTATAATCCGCAGGCCCACGACGCCGGTTCCCCCGATGGATACGCCCCTGAAACAGCGCCTGATCGGCGCCGCCGTGCTGGTGGCCCTCGCGGTGATCTTCTTGCCGATGCTGGTCAAGGGCCCGGCGCCCGACAGCGGCGCGGCGGACGTGCCCTTGAACATGCCGGCCACGCCCGACACGGGCATGGAAACGCGCGAACTGCCGCTCGCGGGTCCGGCCGATGCGCCGGCCGGCGGCGCGACCGGGATGCCGGTCGATGCGGCGGATGCGAATGCGCAGGGCGCGGGCGACGCGCAGGCTTACCCCGCGGCCGTCGCCGGCGGCGATTACGCCGTGCATTTCGGCAGCTATGCGACTGCGGATGCGGCGCAGACCGTGGTGCGCGCCTTGCAGAAGGCGCAATTGCCCGCCTACAGCGAGGCGACCCAGCTCAACGGCAAGCCGGCCTGGCGCGTGCGCGTCGGCCCCTTCGCCAGCCAGGCCGACGCCGAGGCCGCGCGCCTGCGCGCGACCCAGGTGCGCAGCGACGTGAACGCGCGGGTGGTGGTGCTCGATGCGGAAACCGCGCCGGCAACCACCACGCCGGCGAACACGCAGCCGGCGACGACCGCGCCGATGGCCGACCTCGCCGGCACGATGGCGAAGCCGCTTCCCTCCGAGCCGACGCCGGTCGCGACCAAACCCGCGCCCGCCAAGCCTGCGCCCGCGCCGCAACCGCAGGTCGCGGCCAAGCCGCAACCGCCCAAGCCGCAACCCGCGCCGCCGGCGGCCAAGCCCGCGCCCGCGCCGGCCGCCGCGAACGTCGGCTTCGTGGTGCAGCTCGCGGCCTTCGCCAGGCCCGCCGATGCCGAGGCGCTGCGCGACCGCGCGCGCGCCGCCGGTTTCAGCGCCTTCACCGAAAGCGTCAAGACCGACAAGGGCACGCTCAGCCGCGTGCGCATCGGTCCGGTCGCCGACCGCGCCGCCGCCGACCAGCTGAAGGCGCAGGTGCAATCCAAACTGGGGATTGCGGGCATCGTTCGCCCGCAACCGTAACCGAGGCAGGAATCGCGCCATGTGCGGCATCGTCGGAATCGTCGGCCAGAGCGAAGTGGCGGCCCAGTTGTACGACGGGCTGACCGTGCTCCAGCACCGTGGACAGGACGCGGCCGGCATCGCCACCGCCGAGGGCGGCAAGCTGCGCGTGCACAAGGGCAACGGCCTGGTGCGCGACGTGTTCGACGCCGATTCGATGGCGCAGCTCGAGGGCCGCGTCGGCATCGCGCATTGCCGCTATCCCACCGCCGGCAGCGAGGGCAGCGACGAGGCGCAGCCGTTCTACGTGAATTCGCCCTTCGGCATCGCGCTCGCGCACAACGGCAACCTGATCAACACCGACGCGCTGCGGCGCGAGGTGTTCGAGCAGGACCGCCGCAACGTCAACACCGAATCCGACAGCGAAGTGCTGCTGAACGTGTTCGCGCACGAGCTGGACCTGCAGAAGGCGCTGACGCCGGAGGCCGCGTTCCGCGCGATCGAGGGCGTCAACCGCCGCGCGAAGGGCGGCTACGCGGTGGTCTGCACCGTGCTGGGCCTGGGCCTGGTCGCGTTCCGCGACCCGCACGGCATCCGCCCGCTGGTGCTGGGCAAGCGCGCGAGCGCGGGCGGCGACGAATACATGGTCGCGTCCGAATCGGTGGCGCTGGACGTGCTCGGCTTCGAGCGCCTGCGCGACGTGGAGCCGGGCGAGGGCGTGGTGATCACCGCGCGCGGCGAACTGCACACCCGCATGTGCGCGCCGGCGGAAGCGCATGCGCCGTGCATCTTCGAGTACGTGTACTTCGCGCGCCCGGATTCGATGATCGAGAACATCTCGGTGCACAAGGCG
Source organism: Thermomonas sp. (assembly GCA_044226035.1). Lineage (GTDB taxonomy): Bacteria > Pseudomonadota > Gammaproteobacteria > Xanthomonadales > Xanthomonadaceae > Pseudoluteimonas. Next base: position 8,642 of record JBGAHT010000070.1, read on the forward strand.
CGCATGCGCATGGGCGTGGCGCTGGGCGAGAAGATCCTGCGCGAACGCCCCGACCACGGCATCGACGTGGTGATCCCGATCCCGGACACCAGCCGCGATTCCGCGCTGGAAATCGCCAACGTGCTGAACGTGAAGTACCGCGAGGGCTTCATCAAGAACCGCTACGTCGGCCGCACCTTCATCATGCCCGGGCAGGGCGAGCGCGCGAAGTCGGTGAAGCGCAAGCTCAACCCGATCCCGCTGGAGTTCCGCAACCGGGTGGTGCTGCTGGTCGACGATTCCATCGTGCGCGGCACCACCTCGCGCCAGATCGTGCAGATGGCGCGCGACGCCGGCGCGAAGAAGGTCTACCTCGCCTCGGCGGCGCCGCCGGTGCGTTACCCGAACATCTACGGCATCGACATGCCCACGCCCGAGGAGCTGATCGCGCACGGGCGCAGCGAAGCCGAGATCGAACGCATGATCGGCTGCGACTGGCTGATCTACCAGGACCTCGCCGACCTCGAGGCCGCGGTCGCGGGGCCCAAGTTCCCGGGCCGCAAGTTCGACAGTTCCTGCTTCAGCGGCGAATACGTCACCGGCGTCGACCCGGGCTATTTCGAGCGCATCCGCCAGTTGCGCTCCGACGACGCCAAGCACCAGCGCCGATTGGCGTTGTGATGCCTTTTCTCCTCCCCGTCATTCCGGCGAAAGCCGGAATCCATTCGAAATTTCGACAACCCCTTGGCAACGCGAGCGCAATAGCAAAAATGGATCAGTGAAGGATGACGAGCAAAGGCGATGACATCGCTCTTCGACGCCGCGCGCGCCTGCCTCGACGCGGCATCGCCCGAAGACAAGCTCGCGCGCACGTTCGAAGCTGCGCAGGCGTTCGCGCGTGGCGAACTCGCGATTCCAGAAAATGCGCCCGCGCCGGAACCGATCCGCATGCCCGGCCGTCCCGCGCGGCCGCGGTTGGTGCATCCGCGCGATCTTCCGCGTCGGGGTTTCGGCAGCGACGAAGGCCGCGCCGCCTTCATCCACGCGGTCGCGCACATCGAGTTCAACGCCATCGACCTGGCCTGGGACGCGGTCTATCGCTTCCGCGGCATGCCGGAGGCCTACTACGCGGACTGGGTATCGGTGGCGAACGACGAGGCCCGCCACTTCGCGATGCTGCGCGCGCGGCTGCGCGAATTCGGCCGCGATTACGGCGATTTCGATGCGCACAACGGCCTGTGGGAAATGGCCGAAAAGACCGCGCACGACGGGCTCGCGCGGATGGCGCTGGTGCCGCGCGTGCTGGAAGCGCGCGGGCTGGACGTGACGCCCGGCATGATCGCGAAGCTGCGCGCGCTCGGCGACGACGCGACCGCCGGGATCCTCGAAACCATCCTGCGCGAGGAAGTGGCGCACGTCGCCGCCGGTTCGCGCTGGTATCGTTGGCATTGCGCGGGCGCCGGGGTCGAGCCGCGCGCGCGTTTCCGCGAACTGCTGCGCGAGTACGCGACCGGCGTGCTGCACAAGCCGTTCAACACGCAGGCGCGGCTGGCGGCGGGATTCGATGCCGAGGAACTGGAAAGCCTGCAGGCCGAAGCCGGTTGATGCCCATTCGGAGGTTCGACATGAAATCGCAGCGATTCGCCATCGCCATCGCAACCCTCGCGCTCGCGGCCTGCGCCACGCCGGAATCGCCGGCATCGACCGATGCGCCGTCGGCCAAGCGCGCGGCGGGGCAGGAACA
>JBGAHT010000071.1:0-10360 GCA_044226035.1 Thermomonas sp.
GGCTGGGTGCAGACCGCGACCACCACGTTGTGGCGCGCGGCGGCGCGCAGGCTGGGCACCGCGAACTCCGGGGAGCCGGCGAATACGAATCTCATGCGAAGGAATTGGGAATTGGAGATTGGGGATTCGTGGAAAAGCCGCCTCGCCGGATCCGCTCGAGCGAATCCCGCAAGCCCTTCAACAGCCGAAGGCTGGTAATCCCGAATCCCGAATCCCGGCGGCCGTCAGGCCGCACGCTTGGCCTTCGCCAGCTTCTTGCGCACCATCTCGCGCTTGAGCGGCGAGAGGTAGTCGACGAACAACTTGCCGTCGAGGTGGTCCATCTCGTGCTGGATGCAGACCGCGAGCAGGCCGTCGACGCGCAGTTCCTGCGGCTTGCCTTCGCGGTCGAGGAAGCGCACGTCGATCTGGTCGGCGCGGGTCACGTCGGCATAGATGCCGGGCACCGACAGGCAGCCTTCCTGGTAGACCTGTTCGCCTTCGCGCGACACGATCTCCGGGTTCACGAACACCAGCGGCCGGTCCTTCTCCTCGGACACATCGATGACCATGAACCGCTGGTGCACGTCGACCTGGCTGGCGGCCAGCCCGATGCCCGGGGCGGCGTACATGGTTTCGAACATGTCGTCGAACAGGCGCTGGAACGCCGGGTCGGCCAGGCGCGCGGGGTCCACCGGGACCGCCTTGGTCCGCAGGCGCGGGTCGGGGAACTCGAGGATGGGCAACAGGGCCATGGCGGGAAACTGGGGTCGACGTAGCACAACGGCAAGCCGGGCCGGGCATTGTACGCCCGCACGCTTGCAAAGGTCCGTGGGATGTGGGCTATATTGCCGATGCTGCACGGGGAAAATCGCAAGGGGAGCGGGCACATGGCCGCAATGCTTGAACGCCTTTCTAAGGGCTGGCGCACGGCGCTGGTCGCCGCCGCCCTCACCATCGGGAGCGTCGCGGTGGCGCAGGAATTCCGCGCCGACCATCCCGATACCTACGTCGTGAAGCGTGGCGACACGCTTTGGGACATCGCCGGGAAGTTCCTGCGCAAGCCCTGGCTGTGGCCGGAGATCTGGCAGGCCAACCCGCAGATCCGCAATCCGCACCTGATCTACCCGGGCGACGTCATCAGCCTCGCCTACCTCGACCGCATCGGGCTGGCGCCCGGCCCGCGCAACGGGGCGCCGATCGACGCGATCCCGCTGTCGGACGTGGAGAAGTACCTGAAGGACCTGCGCGTGGTCGAACAGTTCGACCAGTTGCCCTACGTCGTCGGCCTCGAGGAAGACCAGTTGCGCGTCGCGCAGGGCCAGGTCGCCTACGTCCGCGGCGTCGCCAACGCCCAGCCCGGCCAGCGCTTCCTGGTGGTGCGCCCGACCGTGCGCTACACCCACATCGCCCGCGCCGGCCTGTGCTGCGACCGCTTCGGCAAGGACGACCTCGACTATCGCGGCCGCCTCGACATCGACCAGTCCGAGAAGTTCTGGAGCGATGCGGTGTTCCCCGACAAGGGCAACGAGACGCTCGGCTACGAACTGATGCGCGTCGGCGCCGGCACCGTCACCCGCGGCGAAGGCCACGGCATCGACGTCGCCACCCTGCTGATGGATTCCGAAGGCCGCGAGATCCGCGTCGGCGACCGCATCCTGCCGGTCGATCCGCAGCCCTACGACCTGCAGTTCTTCCCGCACCCGCCCAAGCAGACCGCCGACTACGGCCGCCTGCAGGTGCTGGCGGTGTCGGACATGCTCACCGCGGGCGGCAGCCACGACGTGATCGCGATTTCCGGCGGCGCGCGCGAAGGCATCGACAACGGCACCGTGTTCTCGCTGTGGCGCACCGGCTCCAACGTGGTGGACCGGGTCGAGTATTCGCCCGAGCGGCAGCCCTCCACCGTCGACTGGCGCGAGAAGGTGCGCCTGCCCGACGAGTTCGCCGGCCACGCGATCGTGTTCCGCACCTTCGACAAGGTCAGCTACGCGCTGGTGATGGACGGGACCCGCCCGGTGCGCGTCGGCTACCAGGCCAAGCATCCCGACGCGACCTACTGATTCGGGGTTTTCCGAAGTTCCGATGCGACGGCGCCCGAGGGCGCCGTCGTCGTTTGCGCGCCATGCTGGACCGATGGATGCCGAACGCGCCGCACTCGCCACCCTCGTCCGCGCCGGCGGCGCGCTCGCGCCGCGCCGGCGCCTGCTGGAACGCTGCGGCAGCGCCGGGGCCGCGCTGTCCGCGCCGGCCTCGCTGTGGCGCGAATGCGGATTCGAAACCCGGCCGCCTCCGTCGGCGCGCGCGCCCGATGCCGGTGACGGGCAGTGGCTGGAACGCGCGGGCAACCACCTCGTCGGCTGGCTCGACCCGGACTACCCGCCGCTGCTGCGCGAAATCCCGAGCCCGCCGTTGGCCTTGTTCGTCAGCGGCGAACCGGCGCGGCTCTGGCATCCGGCGATCGCGGTCGTCGGCAGCCGCGGGCCCAGCGCCGGCGGCCTGCGCCATGCCCGCGACTTCGCCGCCGTCCTCGCCCGCGCCGGCGTGTGCGTCGCCAGCGGGCTCGCCACCGGCATCGATACCGCCGCGCACGAAGCCGCGCTCGCGGCCGGCGGACTCACCCTCGCCGTGCTCGGCGCCGGCCACGACCAGCCCTATCCGCCGAGCCAGTCGCCGCTGCAGGCGCGCATCGCCGAGGCCGGCGTGGTGGTCAGCGAATACCCGCCCGGCACGCCGCCGCGGCGCAGCCAGTTCCCGGCGCGCAACCGCATCCTCGCCGGACTCGCGCTGGGCACGCTGGTGGTCGAGGCCGGGCTGAAATCCGGCGCGCTGATCACCGCCAGGCAGGCGGCGACCGCCGGGCGCGAGGTCTTCGCCCTGCCCGGCTCGATCGACAACCCGATGTCGCGCGGCTGCCACCAGCTGATCCGCGACGGCGCGCAGCTGGTCGAGTCGCCGGACGAGATCCTGTCCGCGCTGCCGCCGCTCGCGACCGGCCTGGGGATGGCGCTGGAACGCCGGCTGGCCCGCTGCGAAGGTCCGGACCGGGGCGCGAGGCCGGCCGCGCCGGAGCCCGAATCGCCCGAGGGCGACCCCCACGGCTTGTGGCAGGCACTGGGCCACGACCCAACCGATATGGATCAACTCGTCTCGCGCACCGGATTGACGGCCGCCAGCCTGTCCTCCATGCTGCTGGTCATGGAGTTGCAAGGCCGCGTCTCCGTGGAGCACGGCCGCTATTCCCGCAAGCGCTGAGGGCGCGGTTCGGTCCCGGCGTGCGGCGCACGGAGCGCGCCGCGACCGCCATCGCGGGGGACCATGGGCGACCATGGGATGGCGGCGGACGGCAAGCCTTCGCGGGCGGGCCGGCCACGACGCCGGCGGGCAGGAGCCCGACGGTGCCCGAGGTGCCATCGACGCGCCGCCTGCGGCGCAGGCCGAGGGAAATGAAAGAGAGCATCCTGGACGTCCTGCTCTACCTGTTCGAACACTACTTCGCCGAAGACGCCGCCCCGCCGCTGCCGCTGGGCGATGACGCCGCCCTCCGCGACGGCCCGCTGGTCACCGAACTCGCCGAAGCCGGCTTCAGCACCGCGGAAATCCACAAGGCCTTCGACTGGCTCGGCGCCCTCGCCGAACAGCGCCCGGCCATGGCCAACGCCCGCGCGCACGGTCCCACCCGCGTCTATTTCGGGCCCGAGCTCGACAAGCTCGACGTCGAATGCCGCGGCTTCCTGCTGTTCCTGGAGCAGCAGGGCATCCTCGGGCCGGAGCAGCGCGAGCTGGTGCTCGACCGGGCGATGGCGCTGGACCAGGAGGAACTCGACCTCGACGACCTCAAGTGGGTCGTGCTGATGGTGCTGTTCAACCAGCCCGGCAGCGAGGCCGCGTACGCGTGGATGGAAACGCAGATGTTCCTCGACGAGCCCGAACCGGTGCATTGACCCTCATCCGCCCGCGTCGGGCGGGCCAAGGAACCTTCCATGCCGCATTTCCCCGCGGGCGATGAAGACATCGCCTACGCAGGCTTCTGGCGCCGTTGCGCCGCGTTCGTCATCGACGCGCTGATCCTGTCGGTGTGCTTCTACGCGGTCCTCTTCGCCGTCATCGCGGCGCTGGCGCTCGGCGGCGCCTTCGCCAGGGTCCCCGAGGACCACGTGCCCGGATGGATGGTCCTCGCCTACTTCGGCCTGGTCGCATCGTTCTACGCCTGCGCCGCGGCGTACTACAGCCTGCAGGAAAGTTCCGCGCACCAGGCGACGCTGGGCAAGCGCGCGCTCGGCATCAAGGTGACCGATGGGCAGGGCCGGCGGCTGACGCGCCGGCACGCGCTCGGGCGCTGGTTCGCGGCGGCGCTTTCCTACCTCACCTTCTACATCGGCTTCCTGCTGGCCGCCTTCACCGAACGCAAGCGCGCGCTGCACGACATGGTCGCGGACACGCTGGTCGTGGACCGCTGGGCATGGACCGAACACCCGGAACGGCAGCAACGCCGCGTCGGCGTGCTCGCGATCCTGCTCGGCGTGTTCCTGCTGCTGGTGCCCGTGCTCGGCATCGTCGCGGCGATCGCGATCCCCCAGTACCAGGACTACGTGTTCCGGGCCAAGGTGGCCAACGCCATCGCCGCGGCCAGGCCGCTGCAGCCCATGGTCGAGCAAGCGCGGCGGCAGACCGGCGCCTGCCCGGGCAACGGCGAGGCCGGCTTGCGCGCCCCCGGCGACTACGCGGCCGGGGCATTGGCCTCGGTCGACGCCGGCCCGATGCAGGACAGCGGCGCCTGCGCCCTGCAGCTGACCCTGCGCGCCACGGGCAGCGCCGGGCTCGATGGCAAGCGGCTGTGGCTCGAATTGGACCCGGGCAGCGGCGGCTGGACCTGCAGCTCGGAAATCGCCGACAAGTACCTGCCCCGGGACTGCCGCGGCTGATCCCGAGCTTGACACCACGGCCCCGGCCGTGATTCCACTGTAAAAAGGAACAAGCTGAACGCCCGGGGCACCCGCTCCGGGCGTTGGCTTCTGCGAACCCCGCGCGCGCCCTGGCGCTGCGCCACCGGAAACCCCCACGCAATGCCCAAGCACCTGCTCATCGTCGAATCGCCGGCCAAGGCCAAGACGATCAACAAGTACCTCGGCAAGGACTTCACCGTCCTGGCCTCGTACGGACACGTCCGCGACCTGGTGCCGAAGGAAGGCGCGGTCGAACCCGAGCACCGCTTCCGGATGCACTACGAGGACATCGAGAAGAACGAGAAGCACATCGAGGCCATCGCCCGGGCGGCGAAGTCCGCCGACGACGTCTACCTCGCCACCGACCCGGACCGCGAGGGCGAGGCGATCAGCTGGCACATCGCCGAGATCCTCAAGCACCGCAAGCTGCTCGACGAGAAGCCGGTGCACCGGGTGGTGTTCACCGAGATCACCCCGCGCGCCATCCGCGAGGCGATGGAACGCCCGCGCCAGATCCTGATGCCGCTGGTGGACGCGCAGCAGGCGCGGCGCGCGCTGGACTTCCTGGTCGGCTTCAACCTCTCGCCGGTGCTGTGGCGCAAGGTGCAGCGCGGCCTGTCCGCCGGGCGCGTGCAGTCGCCGGCGCTGCGCATGATCGTCGAGCGCGAGGAGGAGATCGAGGCGTTCCGCGCGCGCGAGTACTGGACGGTCGAGGCCGAGTGCGCGCACCCGACCCAGGCGTTCACCGCGAAGCTGTCGAAGCTGGACGGCAAGAAGGTCGAGCAGTTCACCATCACCAATGCCGACGCGGCCGAGGACGCGCGCGCGCGCATCGCCGCGGCCGCGGGCGGTTCGCTGCACGTCACCGACGTGGCCAGCAAGGAACGCAAGCGCCGCCCGGCGCCGCCGTTCACCACCTCCACCCTGCAGCAGGAAGCCGCGCGCAAGCTCGGCTTCACCACGCGCAAGACCATGCAGGTCGCGCAGAAGCTGTACGAGGGCGTGGCGCTGGGCGACGAAGGCACCGTCGGCCTGATCAGCTACATGCGTACCGACTCGGTCAACCTGTCGCAGGAAGCGCTGGGCGAGTTGCGCGACGTGATCGCGCGCGACTTCGGCACCGCGTCGCTGCCGGACAAGCCGAATTTCTACCAGACCAAGTCGAAGAACGCGCAGGAAGCGCACGAGGCGGTGCGCCCGACCTCGGCGCTGCGCACGCCGGCCAGCATCGCGCGCTACCTGAGCGATGACGAGCGCAAGCTCTACGACCTGGTGTGGAAGCGCGCGGTCGCCAGCCAGATGATCCCGGCCACGCTCAACACCGTGACCGTCGACCTCGCCGCCGGCGGCGAGCACGGCTTCCGCGCCAGCGGCACCACCGTGGTCGTCACCGGCTTCCTCGCCGTGTACGAGGAGGGCAAGGACGCGAAGTCCGACGACGACGACGAAGGCCGCAAGCTGCCGGCGATGAAGCCCGGCGACAAGGTGCCGCTGGAGCGCATCCACGCCGACCAGCACTTCACCCAGCCGCCGCCGCGCTTCACCGAAGCGGCGCTGGTGAAGGCGCTGGAGGAATACGGCATCGGCCGGCCCTCGACCTACGCCTCGATCATCCAGACCCTGCTGTTCCGCAAGTACGTGGAGATGGAAAGCCGCAGCTTCCGCCCCACCGACGTCGGCCGCGCGGTCTCCAAGTTCCTCAGCGCGCATTTCACCCGCTACGTCGACTACGACTTCACCGCGAAACTCGAGGACGAACTCGACGCGGTCAGCCGCGGCGAGGAGGACTGGGTGCCGCTGATGGAGAAGTTCTGGAACCCGTTCAAGGAACTGGTCGAGGAGAAATCGGAAAGCGTCGATCGCAGCGAAGCCACCGGCGCGCGCGAACTCGGCACCGATCCCAAGAGCGGCAAGCCGGTCAGCGTGCGCCTGGGCCGCTTCGGCCCGTACGCGCAGATCGGCAACAAGGACACCGACGAGAAGCTGGAATTCGCCTCGCTGCGCCCCGGCCAGTCGATGCACACGATCACGCTCGAAGACGCGATCGAGCTGTTCAAGCTGCCGCGCACGCTGGGCGAATCCAACGGCGAGGCGGTCACCGTCGGCATCGGCCGCTTCGGCGCGTTCGCCAAGCGCGGTTCCACCTACGCCTCGCTCAAGGACAAGGAAGGCGACGACCCGCACACCATCGACCTGGCGCGCGCGGTGTTCCTGATCGAGGAAAAGGAAGAAATCGCGCGCAACCGCATCATCAAGGAATGGGACGGCCATGAGGTGCAGGTGTTGAACGGCCGCTTCGGCCCGTACCTGTCCGACGGCAAGCTCAACGGCAAGATCCCGAAGGACCGCGAGCCGGCCTCGCTGACGCTGGAGGAAGCGCAGCAGTTCCTCGCCGAAACCGGCAAGCCGGCGCGGCGCGGCTTCGGCGCGAAGAAGGCGGTGGCGAAGAAGGCGGTGGCGAAGAAAGCCGCGGCGAAGAAGGCGCCCGCCGAAGGGAAGGCCGCGAAGAAGGCGCCGGCGAAAAAGGCCGCGACGAAGAAAACCGCGGCCAGGAAGGCGCCGGCGAAGAAGGCCTACGTCAGCCCGCATCCGGAACCGGCCAAGCCGCTGCTCACTCCCGCGACGGCCGCGCAGGTCGGCAAGCGCGTGGTGAAGAAGAAGGACGCGCCGCCGTTCTGACCGCGCCGTCACGGCGCGCGGCCCAAGGTTGTTGCATCTTCCGAAAGCGCAAGGAAAAACCGCGATGAACACGCTCGACAAGGTCCTCTACACCGCCCGCGTCCACACCACCGGCGGCGGCCGCGACGGCGGCCGTTCCACCAGCGACGACGGCCACCTCGACGTGACCCATACGCGTCCCGGCGCAGGCGGCGGCACCAACCCGGAACAGCTGTTCGCCGCCGGCTATTCGGCCTGCTTCATCGGCGCGATGAAGGCGGTCGCGGCGAAACAGCAGATCGCGCTGCCGCAGGACATGTCGGTCGATGCCGAAGTCGACCTCGGCCCGGTCGGGCAGGCCTTCGGCGTCGCCGTGCGCATGGCGATCCACCTGCCGGGCATGGAACGCGCCGCGGCGCAGGCCCTGGTCGACGCCGCGCACCAGGTCTGCCCGTATTCCAACGCGACCCGCGGCAACATCCCGGTCGAATTGCGGCTGGCGTGAGCGCGCGCCTCGACGCCGCGGCCGCCGCGGGAACGCTGCGCGAGGGCGGCATCGTCGCCTATCCCACCGAAGCGGTGTGGGGCCTGGGCTGCGACCCGCGCGACGAGGCGGCGACGCTGCGCCTGCTCGCGCTCAAGCAGCGCGAGGTCGACAAGGGCCTGATCCTGATCGCCGCGGACGAAGCGCAACTCGCGCCGTTCGTCGATTTCGGCGCACTCGACGAATCGCAGCGCGCGACGCTGCGCGCGACATGGCCCGGACCCAACACCTGGATCGTGCCGGCCTCGCCCGCCGCGCCGCGCTGGATCACCGGCGCGCACGACGGCATCGCCGTGCGCGTCACCGCGCATCCGGGCGTGATCGCGCTGTGCGCGGCCTTCGGCGGCGCCATCGTCTCGACCAGCGCCAACCGCGCCGGCATGCCCGCCGCAGGCGCGTTCGCCGCGCTCGATCCGGCCGTCGTCGCCGGCGTCGATGGCGTGCTGGAAGGCGAGACCGGCGGACTCGAACGCCCCAGCGCGATCCGCGACGCCCGCACCGGCGCGGTGCTGCGGGTCTGAATCCTCGGCAAATCCCGCCGCTTCCGCCGCTTGCCTTCGCCGCGCGTGCGCGCAAGATGCGCGCATGGGTCGCATGTCGCCGGGTTCCTGCGTCTTCCTCGCGTTCGCCATCGCGGCGCTGCACGCGCCTCCGTCGCGCGCGGAAGACGTGACCATCTACCGCTGCACCGACGCGCGCGGCAACACCACCTTGCGCGACACGCCCTGCGCCAAGGGCCAGCAGCAGGAAACGCGCAACATGCTGCGCCCGAAGGACGCGCCGAAACCGGTGATCGAACCCGCGCCGGTCGCGCTGCCGCAGCCCGCGCCGCCGCCGCGCACCATCGTGCTCGCCCCGCCGCAGCCGATGTACGAATGCCGCATGCCCGACGGCGGCACCTACACCAGCGATTCGCCGGAAGGGAACCCGCGCTGGGTGCCGCTGTGGACGCTCGGCTACCCGGTCGTGGCCGACGGCTACTACCGCCCGGGCGGAACGCGCATCGTTCGCCACGCCGACGGCACCGTCGACCTGGACGTGCGCGGTGGAGGCTACGTGCAGGGCCCGGTGCCGACTTACGCCGGCTACGGCGGCGGCACCTGGGTGCGCGACGAATGCCACATGCTGCCGCCGTCGGAAACCTGCGCGCGCCTGCGCGATCGCCGCGAGGAGATCGGCAAGCGCTTCTTCAACGCGCAGCCGACCGAACGCGAGCAATTGAACCGCGAGCAACGCGGCATCGACGCGCGCCTCGACAACGACTGCGGCGGGCATTGATGCGCAGCGCCTTCTCCGCCACCTGCGCATTGCTGCTGCTCGCCGCCAGTGCGATGCCGGCGCGCGCCGCGGTGGTGATCTACCGCTGCACCGACGCCAGCGGCGCGGTCACGGTGCAGAACGACACACCCTGCCCCAAGGGCAGCAAGCAGACGCGACGCGTGCTCGACACGCCGCCGCCACCGGCGGCGACACCGGCCTACGTCGAGGCGCCGGCCATCGTCCCGGATCCGGCAATGGCGCCGCCGCTCGCGCCGGAACCGCGACCGATGCCTCCCGCGCCTGCGCCCGATCCCGCCAGCGCGCGTGCGCAACCCGATGGCGAACGCCTGCCGCCACCGCCGCTGTTCGAATGCACCACCTACGACAACGACCATTACCTCAGCGACGACGGCACGCCTTCCGAACGCTGCGCGCCGCTGGAGGTGACCGGCATCGGCGACGGTTCCGCACCCGGCGTGGGCGCCGCCTGCCAGAAACAGGTCGATACCTGCCAGCGCGTGCCCGACGGCGCCGCCTGCGATGCGTGGAAGCGCCGCGAACGCGAGGCGCGCGCGAGCCTGATGTTCGGCAAGGCCGAGGACAAGGACAAGAACCAGGCCGAATACGAACGCGTGCAGCGCATCGTGACCGAGAGCACGTGCGGCGGATGAGCGCGATGCCTTCCCTCTCCCCTTGAGGGAGAGGGTGCCCGACTGCGGGCGCAGGAGCGCCCGCGAACAGCAAAGCTGGCCCGAAGGGCGAGCGCCACGGACGGCGCGAGTAACGGCGGGAGAGGGGCGAACCGCGATTGCTTTTCATCGCAGGCCCATCGCGGCTGGCGCTTTTAACAGCCGAATGGCTGTTCAACCCGCTCCCACAAAAGCCGCGCCGCCGTAATCGCTCCTGTAGAGCCGAGCTTGCTCGGCTCATCGGTCGCGACTTCCGTCGCTCCTACAGGAACATCAAAACCCGT
>JBGAHT010000072.1:0-10218 GCA_044226035.1 Thermomonas sp.
AAGGGGCGCGCATTGTGCACGGCAGCATCGGGTTTGGGAAGGGGGTGGGGCGCTTGACGCCACCGGCCGGCCCGGGGAAGGTCGGCAACTCCACCCGAGAGCCCCCCGCCAGATGCCCAGGATCCTGCGTTTTTCCCCGCTTTTCGCCCTCGCCCTCGCCCTCGCCTGCGGCGCCTGCGCCAGCACCTCCGGGCCCTGGGTGTCGCTCGGCGGCCAGCGCTACAGCGTGGAGATCGCCGATACCGAAGCCGAGCGCGCGCGCGGGCTGATGTTCCGCGACGAGTTGCCGGCAGGCCACGGCATGCTGTTCATCCACGAGCAGGAAGGGCCGCTGGCCTACTGGATGAAGAACACGCGGATCCCGCTGGACATCCTGTTCTTCGACCACGCGCGCCGGCTGGTGTCGCAGCAGCGGGACGTGCCGCCGTGCGACCTCGGCGATGCCTGTCCGCCCTATCCCAGCGCTGCGCCGGCGATCTACGTGCTGGAACTCAACGCCGGCGAAGCCGAACGCCTGAAACTGCAGGACGGCGCGACGATCGATTTTTCGCGGGATATCCAGCCTGCGCCTTGATCGACGCGGGCGCAAGCGCTTGCGCGAACGCCGCATGCGTCGCAGTCTCGCGGCATGGCGCCGTCATTCGCATTGCCGGATTGGAACGAACTCGCGAGCCTCGACGACGCGCGCCTGCCGCTGCTCGCGACCGCGCTGCTGATCGCGCGCGACGAATACCCGGGACTCGACCCGGACCTCTACGACACGCTGCTGCACGGTCACGCGCAATCGCTGCGCGCAGAAGTCGAGGCGATCGATTCGTGGCCGCTGAAGATGCAGGCGATCAACCGCCACCTGTTCGACGAGCTCGGCTACAGCGGCAACCACGACGCGTACTACGACCCGCGCAACAGCTACCTCAACGAGGTGTGCGAACGCCGCCTCGGCAATCCCATTTCGCTGGCGATGGTGCAGATCGACGTGGCGCGCCGGCTCGGCGTGCCGCTGGACGGTGTGTCCTTTCCCGGGCATTTCCTCGTGCGCCTGCCGGTCGGCGACAGCCTGCTGGTGATGGATCCGTTCAACCGCGGCCGCCCGCTGGACGAGGACGAACTGCGCGAACGCGCGAGCCGGCATTTCGGCGGCGACGCGCCCGACGACGACGCGCTGCTGCGGATCCTGCATCCGGCCGGCAACCGCGCGATCCTGATGCGGATCCTGCGCAACCTGCATGCCGCCTATGCCGAAGGCGGGGACTGGGAACGCGCGACCCGCAGCGCCGACCGCATCCTGCGGCTCGCGCCCGGCAACCGCGAGGCCTTGCGCGACCGCGGCCTCGGTTACCTCAAGCTCGGGCACGCGCACGGCGCGCGCGCCGACATCGCCCAGTACCTGCAGCGCAACCCGGATGCGCCGGATGCGGCGTCATTGCGCGAACAGCTGGTGGAACTCGGCGGCCCGGGCCGGCCGCACTGAACGATGACGACGCCAGGGAATCTCCGAATCACCGTCGCGAGCGAAGGCAGGTTGCGGGCCGCCGGAGCGCAGGAACCGGAGTTTACTTGGCTGTAAATGAGGATTCCGAGCACCGCCGGCACGCGAAATGCCAAGCGCAGCAGGTGATTCGGAGATTCCCTAAAGCGCCATCATCTCGAAATCGTCCTTGGTCACGCCGCAATCCGGGCAGGTCCACGTGTCCGGCACGTCTTCCCAGCGCGTGCCCGGCGCAATGCCCTCCTCCGGCAGCCCGGCGGCCTCGTCGTAGATGAAGCCGCAGACCACGCACATCCAGGTGCGGTAGACGACGGCAGCGGCGGCGGATTCGGACATCGGGGCGCGATAATGCGGGGGAAGGCGCGATTGTCCCATCCTGCGCCGCCCTGCGGAAGCGAAATGCGAGCAACCCGGCCCGAACGCGGCCCTTCGACCAGGCTCGGCACGGGCCTGTACCTGATCACGCCCGACGCGCGCGAGCCTGCGCGCCTGCTCGAACGGGTGGCGCCGCTGCTGCCGTTCGCCGCCTGCCTGCAGTTGCGCTGCAAGTCGATGGATGCCGATGCCTTGCGCGAAGCCGCTTCGTCGCTGCGCGCGGCCTGCCGCGGCGCCGGCGTGCCGTTCATCGTCAACGACGACGCGCGCCTCGCGCGCGAGAGCGGGGCCGACGGCGTGCACCTGGGCGAGCACGATGGCGGCATCGCCCAGGCGCGCGCCCTGCTCGGCGCGGGCGCGATCGTCGGCGTGTCCTGCTACGACGACCTCGAGCGCGCGCGTGCCGCGAAGGCAGCCGGCGCGGACTACATCGCCTTCGGCGCGTTCTTCCCGTCCCCGACCAAGCCGGGCGCGCGGCGCGCACGGATCGGCCTGCTGCGCGACAGCGCGGGCCTCGGCCTGCCGCGCGTGGCGATCGGCGGCATCACGCCCGACAATGCGCCTGCGCTGGTCGAGGCCGGCGCCGATCTCGTCGCCGCCATCGGCGGCGTGTTCGACGCGCCCGACCCCATCGCCGCGGCGCGCGCCTACCTCTCCTGTTTCGGAACCGACGGAAACGCATGAACACCGAACATTCCCACGAGCTCTTCACCCGCGCGCAGGCGCTGATGCCCGGCGGCGTGAACTCGCCGGTGCGCGCGTTCAAGTCGGTGGGCGGCGAGCCGTTCTTCGTGCAGCGCGCGGACGGGCCATACCTGTTCGACGCCGACGGCAACCGCTACATCGACTACGTCGGTTCCTGGGGCCCGATGATCGTCGGCCACAACCACCCGAAGGTGCTCGACGCGGTGATCGATGCCGCGCGCAACGGCCTGAGTTTCGGCACGCCCAATCCGCTCGAGGTGACCATGGCGGAAACGATCACGCGCCTGATCCCCAGCTGCGAAATGGTACGCATGGTCAACTCCGGCACCGAGGCCACGCTGTCGGCGATCCGGTTGGCGCGCGGCGCGACCGGCCGCAGCCGCATCGTCAAGTTCGAGGGCTGCTACCACGGCCACGGCGATTCCTTCCTGGTCAAGGCCGGCAGCGGCGCGCTGACCTTCGGCGTGCCGACCTCGCCCGGCGTGCCGAAGGCGCTGGCGGACCTGACGCTGACGCTGGCGTACAACGATTTCGAAGCCGCGACGCGACTGTTCGACGAATGCGGCGGCGACATCGCCGCGCTCATCATCGAACCGGTGGTCGGCAACGCCAACTGCCTGCCGCCGCGCGAAGGCTACCTGCAGCACCTGCGCGAACTGTGCACGCGGCACGGCGCGCTGCTGATCTTCGACGAGGTGATGACCGGCTTCCGCGTCGCGCTGGGCGGCGCGCAGGCACGCTATGGCGTGACGCCGGATCTTTCCACCTTCGGCAAGGTGATCGGCGGCGGCATGCCGGTCGGCGCCTACGGCGGCCGGCGCGAGCTGATGCAGCAGATCGCGCCCAGCGGCCCGATCTACCAGGCCGGCACGCTCAGCGGCAATCCGGTGGCGATGGCCGCGGGCCTGGCGATGCTCGACTTGGTCCAGGCGCCCGGCTTCCACCAACGCCTGGAAGCGAAGACGAACGCGCTGTGCGACGGCCTCGAGGCCGCGGCGCGCGACGCCGGCGTGGCGTTCACCACCCAGCGCGTGGGCGGCATGTTCGGCCTGTTCTTCAGCGGCGAGATCGTCGACACCTATGCGCAGGCGCTGGCCTGCGACACCGCGGCGTTCAACCGCTTCTTCCACGCGATGCTCGATCGCGGCGTATACCTCGCGCCGTCCGCGTTCGAGGCCGGCTTCATGTCCAGCGCGCACGACGAGGCCGCGATCGCCGCGACCGTCGACGCCGCGCGCGGCGCATTCGCGGAGGCGAAATCGGCATGAAGCGCCCGGCCTGCGTGCTGTTCGACCTCGACCACACCCTGGTCCACTACGACCACGCCGTGCGCGTGCGCACGCTTGCCGAACGCTGCGGCGTCGAGTCGGAACGGGTGATGGAGGCCTTGACCCATTCCGGGTTGGAACGCGACAGCGATCTCGGCCTGTTCGATGCCGAAGGCCACGCACGCGAACTTTCGCGCAGGCTCGGTGCTCCGGTTTCTCTGGACGACTGCATCGCCGCACGCGCAGCCTCGATGGCGCCGATCGCCGAAACACTCGCGCTGGCGCACGACGTCGCGCGCAACGCACAGGTCGCGATTCTGACCAACAACGGCCTGATGGTGCGCGACCACCTGCACACCCTTTGCCCGGCTCTGTCGCCGCTATTCGATGGACGCGTGTTCTGCTCCGCGGAATTCGGCGTCGGGAAGCCGGATCCGGCGATTTTCATGCGCGCGGCGGAGCGGCTCGGCCTGCCGCCGTCGGCGATCCTGTTCATCGACGACAAGGCCACGAACGCCGACGCTGCGCGCAGCATCGGCATGGACGCGTTGCATTACGGCGGGCCGCAAGCCTTGCGCGTTTCGTTGCGCGAACTCGGCCTGCTCGAAAACACGGAGGAAATCGCGCATGCGTCCTGAAACCATCGCGGTGCACGTCGGCAACGAAGCCGATCCGGCCACCGGCGCGGTCGCGCCGCCGATCCACCTCGCCACCACCTTCCGCCACGGTCCCGCCGGGGAACGCCTCGCCGGCTACGAATACCAGCGCGAAGGCAACCCGACCAACGACCGCCTGCGCGAAGCCTTGATGGCGCTGGAAGGCGGCGCCGAAGCGCTGACCTTCGCCTCCGGCATGGCGGCGATGACCACGTTGCTGGAAAGCCTGCCGGCCGGTGCGCGCGTGCTGTTCCCGGACGATTGCTATTCCGGCCTGCGCATGCTGTTCCGCGAATTCCTGCCCGAACGCGGGATCGTGGCCGAGGTCGCGGACATGTCCGACCTCGACGCGGTGCGCGCGGCCTGCGCGAAGCCGCTGGCGGTGCTGTGGATCGAAACGCCCTCCAATCCGCGGATGAAAATCAGCGACATCGCCGCGCTCGCGGGGATCGGCCGTGCCGCCGGCGCGCTCGTCGTCGTCGACAACACCTTCGCCACGCCGCTGCTGCAGCGCCCGCTGGCGCTGGGCGCCGACGTGGCGATGCATTCGACCACCAAGTATTTCGGCGGCCACAGCGACGTGCTCGGCGGCGCGCTGGTGTTCGCGAGGAACGACGACTTCGCGCGCAAGGTCGCGCACCGGCTGCACGTCACCGGCGCGGTGCTGGCGCCGTTCAACGCCTGGCTCACGCTGCGCGGCTGCCGTTCGCTCGGCGCGCGCATGGCGATGCATTGCGCCAACGCGCGCAAGATCGCCGGATTCCTCGCCTCGCACCCGGCGGTCGAGCGCGTGAACTGGCCGGGCCTGCCCTCGCATCCGGGGTTCGACATCGCCGCGCGGCAGATGCGCGATTTCGGCGGAATGATGAGCGTCGAGCTGCGCGGTGGCCGCGATGCAACGCTGGCGATGGCCGGCAGGCTGCGCGTGTTCACCAACGCGACCTCGCTGGGCGGTTGCGAATCGCTGATCGAGCACCGCGCGTCGGTCGAGGGCCCGCAGCCGTTCTCGCCGCAGAACCTGCTGCGGATTTCGGTGGGGCTGGAAGACGCCGACGACCTGGTCGCCGATCTCGCCCAAGCCCTCGGCTGATCACCAGCTGCCGGTATTCGGCATCGAGGCCCACGGCTCGCGCGGCGGCAGGTGCCCGTCCTGCAGCAATTCGATCGAGACCAGGTCGGGCGAACGCACGAACGCCATGTGCCCGTCGCGCGGTGGACGATTGACGACATAGCCCATCGCCTGCAGGCGTTCGCACAGCGCGTAGATGTCGGCGACGCGGAAGGCGAGGTGGCCGAAGTTGCGCGCGCTGCCGTAGTCCTCGGTGTCGCCGCCGGCATCGGGCCAGTTGTACGTGAGCTCGATTTCCGCGTCCGGGGTTTCGTCCGCGGCGACGAACACCAGGGTGTAGCGGCCCTGCGCGTTCTCCACGCGCCGGGTTTCGCGCAGGCCGAGGCCTTCGCAGTAGAACCGCAGCGATGCCTCGAGGTCGCGCACGCGAACCATGGTGTGCAGGTATTTCATCTCGTTCTTCCGTGGAGTCCGGTACGTGCCTGTCGCGGTTGAAGCCGCTCCTACAGGAACAGGTCGGGCAGCAGCGGCTGCCCGGGTTCGACGGCGTAGGCATCGAAACCGGAAACGCCGGTTTCGCGCAGCACGTCCTCGTCGATCAGGAAATGGCCGCTGAAGCCGCGCGCCTCGCGAACGAGGACCGCGTGCGCGGCATCGGCGACGATGCGTGGCGTCCTGCAGTTGCGCGCCTCCACGCCGGGGATCATGTGGATCGCGTCGGTGGCGATCACCGTCTTCGGCCACAGCGCGTTCACCGCCACGCCCTGCGGACCAAATTCCGCGGCAAGCCCCAGCGTCACGAAGCTCATGCCCATCTTCGCCAGCGTGTAGCCGGTGTGCGGGCCCCACCACTTCGGTTGCAGCGACGGCGGCGGCGCGAGGGTGAGGATGTGCGGGTTCGGCGCACGCAGCAGGTGCGGCAGGCAGGCCTGCGCGCACAGGAAGCTGCCGCGGCTGTTGACCTGCTGCATCAGGTCGAAGCGCTTCACCGGCGTGTCCAGCGCGCCGCGCAGCCAGATCGCGCTGGCGTTGTTGACCAGGATGTCGATGCCGCCGAACGCATCGGCCGTGGCCGCGACCGCGGCGCGCACCTCGCCTTCCTCGCGGATGTCGCACTTCAGCGCCAGCGCGCGACCGCCGGCGGCTTCGATCTCGGCGGCGGCGCTATGGATGGTGCCGGGCAGCTTCGGGTTCGGCACCGCGGACTTGGCCGCGATCGCGATGTTGGCCCCGTCGCGCGCGGCGCGCAGGGCGATGGCCAGGCCGATCCCGCGCGAGGCGCCGGTGATGAACAGGGTTTTGCCGGCCAGGGACATGGGATTCGAGATTCGGGATTGGGGGTTCGTGGACTGCAATTCTGTGCCTTTACGAATCCCGAATCACCCATCCCGAATCCCGGCCTCACGGCTTCGGCCCTTGTCCTTCGTTGTCTTCCCAGTGCAGCAGCCTGCGGGTGACGAAACGGTACACCGGCTTGCCGGTCGCGAACCACGCGTCGCGCAGCCACGAGTGGCGCTTCAGCAGGCGGCGTTCGGTCGGGGTCAGGCGTTCCGGGCAGTAGGTGCGCTTGTGCTTGAGCAGGTGGCGCAGGTCCTCGCGGGCGAGCAGGCGCATCCAGCGCGCGCGCGGACGACCGCAGACGGCGAGCTGGAAGTCGATGATCGCCGGCGTGCCGTCGGCCAGCACCAGCCAGTTCGCCTCCTTCGCCAGGTCGTTGTGGGCGATGCCGCGCCGGTGCAGCGCCTGCAGCCGCCGGCGCGCGAGCCGGAAATAGGCGACGTCCCCGCGCGGCGGGCGCTGGTACATGGCCGCGCCGTCGAGGTAGCTGCGATCGAGCACGCGTCCGTCCCAGCGCAACAGCTGCGGCAGCGCCGGCAGTCCGTGCACGCGCCGCAGCGCGCGCGCCTCGCGCCGCGCCAGCGCCCACGCCGGCAGGCGCAGCCACCACGGCACGTGGCGCAGGTCGCGGCGCACGAAGCGGGCGCCGTCCGCGCCGCGCATCAGCGCGATGCGGCCGAAGCTGTCCGCCTTCAGCGCCTCGAGTTCGATTTCGCCGGTCCCGTGCATGCGCGCAGTGTAGGCGAGGCGCGCGCGTGGTTCGCTGCTGCGATAATCGGCCGATGCAGGCCATGCACGTCGATGCCCTCGTCGCCTGGATCGGCGCGCACCCGCTCGCGGCGGGCGGGCTGGTGTTCCTGATCGCGTTCTGCGACGCGCTCGCGGTGGTGGGCATCGTGGTGCCGGCGCTGCCGCTGCTGTTCGCGGTCGGGGTGATGATCGGGCTCGGCCACGTCTCCGGCCCGTACGCGCTCGCGGCCGCGGCCTGCGGCGCCTTCGCCGGCGACGCGCTGAGCTTCTGGATCGGCCGCCGCTTCGGCCCGCGCCTGCGCGGCATGTGGCCGTTCTCGCGCTATCCGCAGTTGCTCGATCGCGGCGAACGCCTGTTCCGCCGCCACGGCAGCAAGGGCATCGTCATCGCGCGCTTCGTCGGCGCGGTGCGGCCATTCGTGCCGGCGGTCGCCGGCATGCTGCGGATGCCGCTGCGCCGCTATTTCCCGGTGAGCGCGTTCGCCGCCACCAGCTGGGCCGCATGCTTCCTCGCCCCGGGCTGGCTGTTCGGCGCGTCCTACGACGCGGTGGCCGCGGTCGCCGACCGCCTCGCGCTGGCCCTGCTCGCGTTGCTGGCCGCGCTCGCGCTGGCGTGGGCGGCGGTGCTGTACACGTGGCGCTGGTTCGCCGGCCATGCCGATCGCCTGCTCGCGCAGCTGCTGCGCTGGTCGCGCGCGCATCCGCGGCTGGGCCGCTACGCGGAGGCGATGGTCGATCCAAACCGGCCGGAATCGGCGTCGCTGCTGGTGCTCGCC
The DNA here is from genome assembly GCA_044226035.1 of Thermomonas sp. Taxonomy (GTDB): domain Bacteria; phylum Pseudomonadota; class Gammaproteobacteria; order Xanthomonadales; family Xanthomonadaceae; genus Pseudoluteimonas. Next base: position 8,427 of record JBGAHT010000072.1, read on the forward strand.
GCCTCGTTGCTCGCGGTCGGTTGGGCCGGCTTCGCCTGGCTCGCCGCGGTGCTCGCGCGCGGCGGCCCGTTGCTGCTGGATCGATGGATCGCCGCGAGCATGCGCACCCTGCGCAATCCGCTCGCCGACCGGCTGATGGCGGCGCTGGCTTCGCTCGGCGACCGCGAGGTGCTGGTGCCGGCCTGCGCGCTGGCGCTGCTGTGGCTGCTGTGGCGAAAGCGCTGGATGGCGGCCGGGCACTGGCTGGCCGCGCTCGGCTTCGGGCTCGGGCTGACCGCGCTGCTCGGCGCATCGATCCACATGCCCCCGCCGCCGGGCGCGAACGCGGCGTTCGGCTTCCCGTCGATCGCGGTGACGATGGCGACCATCGCGTTCGGCTTCTTCGCGGTGCTGATCGCGCGCGAACTGCCGGGCCGGCAACGCGTGTGGCCCTACCTGCTCGCCGCGGTGGTGGTGGCGATGCTCGGCTTCGCCCGCCTGTACCTGGGCATGCACTGGCTCAGCGACATCGCCGGCGGCGCGCTGCTCGGCATCGCCTGGCTGCTGCTGCTCGGCCTCGCCTACCGCCGCCACGTCGCGCGCTCGTTCTGGATGCGGCCGCTGGCATGGACGTTCTACGGCGCATTCGCCATCGCCGCGCTGTGGCATGCGCCGCGCGCGGCCACGCCCTTGCTCGATCGGCTGGAATCGCCATCGCTCGCGACGCAAGCCGTCGATGCGGATGCGTGGTGGTCGGGCGCGGCCGCGATTCCCGCCTCGCCCCGCGACGACCTGCGGCAAACGCGTGCGATCGACGTGCAGGTCGCCGGCCCGCTGCAACCGCTGGCGCAGCGCCTGCGCGCGTCCGGCTGGCGCGCGCAACGCCAGGCGAACTGGATCGACGTGCTCGGCCTGCTCGACGACGACCGCGCCCCTGCGGAACAGGCGGTGCTGCCGGGCACGCTGGATGCGCGCGCCGAATCGCTGTTGCTGCGGCGCGCGGGGCCGCGGCCCGGCTCGCTGCAGGTGTTGCGCCTGTGGCGCGCGCCGGCGCGGCTCGACGATGGCGCGCCGCTTTGGCTGGGCAGCACGCAATCGCTCGCGTGGACGCATCCGCTGCACGCGTTCGGGCTGTGGCGGCCGGTCGAGGACGGCGGCGGCGCGCATGCCGCGCTGCGCACCGCGCTCGACGACGCGTTCCCGGCAACCGAATCGGGGGGCGACGGCACGCGCATGTTGCGCGTGCGCACCGATGCCTTGCCGGCTCAGCCGGCGGGCGATCCGGCGAAGTAACGCCGCGCGAACGCGATCGGCGTTCCGAACAGGAACATGTGCGACAGCAGGTCGAGGCCCGCGCCGGTGGTGAACATCTTCACCGGGAACGGGAACGCCGACAGCGGCAGCACGACCAGGCGCATCACCAGAAAAGTCATTACGCCGAGCGCGATGCCGGAAACGAGCGGCCGGTGCAGGAGCGCGGGCACGCGCGTGGCCAGCGCCGAGAACAGCGCGGCGACGACCAGCGCGATGCCGAAATGCGAGGCGAAGCCGATCGCGGCGGTCCGCCCGCCGCCATCGAACGCGGCCTGGCCGAACCAGCCGCTGGCGATGACCTGCAGCAGCTCCTGCGGCGCCATGCCGTTGATGCCGGCCCATGCGATGGCGAACAGCAAATCGCCAGTTCCACCGATCAATCCGCCGACCACGATGGCTTTCGTCGTCTTCGCCTTCATCGCGCGCCTCCGAGCCTCAGTCGGCAGAGTGTAGCGCTGCGAAGAATCGCCTCGGCGCGCTATCGAAACCACCATTCGAC
>JBGAHT010000073.1:0-9831 GCA_044226035.1 Thermomonas sp.
ATCGAGGCCGCGCATGCAGCCGCGCCGGGCAGCGTGCTCGCCGCCGGCCGCGACGGCATCGACGTGGCCTGCGGCGAAGATGCCTTGCGCATCCGCGTGCTGCAGCGCGAGGGCGGCAAGGCGATCACCGCCGCGGATTACCTCAACGCCCGCCGCGACCTGATCGCATGAACGCCGGCGTCGCCGCGCGCGCGGCCGCGGTGCGCATCCTCGATGCGGTCGCGCATCGCGGGCGCTCGCTCAAGGCCGAATTCGCGAACGCGCTGCCCGCGTTGCCCGATCCGCGCGACCGCGCCCTGGCCGAGGCCATCGTGTTCGCCGCGTTGCGCGGACGCGCGCGTTACGACGCGGCGATCGCGGCGTGGATGCCGAAACCGCCCGGCCGCCGCGACGGCGAACTGCGCGCGCTACTATGGGCCGGATTCGCGCAACTCGACGCGCTGGGCCTGCCGACGCACGCCGCGGTCGATGCCACCGTCGATGCGGCGCGCGCGAACGGGCGCACGCACCAGGCCGGGCTGGTGAACGCGCTGTTGCGGCGCGCGCTGCGCGAGCCCCTGCCGCAAGTCGACGCGGGCGCGGCGTGGCCGGAATGGCTGGCGAAGCGCCTTCGCAACGATTGGCCCGAAGATGCCGATGCGATCTTCGCCGAAAGCGCGAAGCCGGCGCCGATGTGGCTGCGCGTCAATCGACGCCGCGGTTCCCGCGACGATTACGCGCAACGCCTGCGCGAGGCCGGCATCGAAGCGGTCGTCGTCGACGGCCTGGTCGATGCGCTGCGGCTCGAACGCGCGCTTCCGGTCGCGGAATTGCCCGGTTTCGACGCGGGCGACGTCTCGGTGCAGGACGGCAGCGCGCAGGCGGTGGCCGATGCGCTTTCGCCGCCGGCGGGCAGCCGCGTGCTCGATGCCTGCGCCGCGCCCGGCGGCAAGTCCGCGCACCTCGCCGAGCGCGATCCGACGCTGCGCATCGTCGCGCTCGACGTCGACGCGCGCCGCGTGCGGCGCATGCAGGACACCTTCGCGCGGCTCGGGCTGGAGATCGAATCGCGCGCCGCCGATGCGACCGATCCCGCCGCGTGGCGGGAGGGAACCGCGTTCGACGCGATCCTGCTCGACGCGCCGTGTTCGGCCACCGGCATCGTGCGCCGGCAGCCGGACGTGCTGTTGCACCGGCGCGAATCCGACCTCGCGGCGCTCACCGGGTTGCAGTCGCGGTTGCTGGAGGCGGCGTGGCCGGCGCTCGCGCCCGGCGGCATGCTGCTCTACGCCACCTGTTCGATCCTGGCCGTGGAAAACGCCGACCAGATACGGGCCTTCCTCGCGCGCCATCCCGATGCCCGGCTGGAACCGCTGGATGCGCGATTCGGCCGCGACACCGGCTTCGGCGCGCAGCGGCTTCCCGGCGAAGGCGGCATGGACGGCTTCTTCTACGCGCGCCTGCGCAAGCGCTGACCCGTTCCGGCGGCGGCTATCATTCCGCGCATGCACAAGACCCGCGCCGCTCGCGAGACATGGCTGTTCTGGCTCGTCGCCGTGCTGGTGATCGGCGCCGGGCTGGGCCTGCGCGATCCATGGCCGGCCGACGAGCCGAGGTTCGCGCTCGTCGCCAAACAGATGGTGGAAAGCGGCGACTGGCTGTTCCCGCATCGCGGGGTGGAACTGTATTCGGACAAGCCGCCGATGCTGATGTGGTTGCAGGCGGCCGCGTACGAACTGCTGCGCGACTGGCGCGTTGCCTTCCTGTTGCCGTCGCTGCTGGCATCGCTCGGCACCCTGTGGTGCGTGGTCGACCTGGGCCGCCGGCTGTGGACGCGGCGCGTGGGCTTGTACGCGGGCTGGGCGCTGCTGTTCGCGCTGCAGTTCACCTACCAGGCGAAGAAGGCGCAGATCGATCCGCTGGTCACGTTCTGGATCACGCTCGCCAACTACGGCCTGCTGCGCTTCAACCTCGATCGCGGCGAGGGCAGGGCGCAGTGGCGTTACTGGGTGCTCGGCTGGTTCGCGGCCGGGCTGGGCACGATCACCAAGGGCGTGGGCGTGCTCGCGCTGGCGATGCTGTTGCCGGCGCTGTACGCGGGCTGGCGCGGCTGGCCGCGGATCCGCAAGCCCGCGCTGGATCCGCGCCTGCTGCTCGGGCCGCTGGCGTTCGCCGCCGCCGCCGCGCTGTGGCTCGCGCCGATGCTGTCCGTCGCGCTGTCGCGCCACGATCCGGCGTTCGCCGCCTACGTGCAGGACATCCTGTTCCACCAGACCGCCGGTCGTTACGCCAAGTCCTGGGACCATCCGCATTCGCCGCTGTATTACCTGGGCGTGATGCCGTCGATGTGGATTCCGCCGTTGCTGGCGTTGCCGTGGGCCTTGCCCGCGTGGCGGCGCCGCCTCGAGCGCCGCGATCCGCGTTACTTGTTGCCGCTGGCCTGGTGGGTGCTGGTGGTGCTGTTCTTCTCGATCCCGCACGGCAAGCGCGATGTCTACATCATGCCGGCGCTGCCGATGGCATGCCTGGCGCTGGCGCCGCTGTTGCCGGGCATCGTGCGCAAGGCGTGGCCGCGCCGGATCGCGTGGATGTTCGCGCTTGCGCTCGTCGCCGCCTGCATCGGCGCGGGCCTGGCGATGCAGTTCGGCAATCCGTCGTTCGAGGCGCGCTTCGCCATCGAACGCGGCTTCGAGCCGGGCGCGTCCGCGGTGGTCTGGCTGCTGCTGGCGATGGGCGCCTGGGGCATCGCCGGGATGCTGTGGTTCCGCAGCCGGCCGGTGCCGGCGATGCTCAGCGTGCTGGCTGGCCTGTGGGTGCTGTACGGCCTCGCCGGCTATCCGTTGCTGAACGCGTCGGGCTCGGCGCGCGGCCTGATGCAGGCGGTGGGCGCGAGCATCGGCCCGCGCACCGAACTGGGCCTGGTCGCGTGGAAGGAACAGAACCTGCTGATGGCCGACCGCCCGGCCAAGACCTGGGGCTTCGTGATGCCGCCGCACGAACAGCTGGCCGCGGCCATGCCGTGGCTGCGCGCGGACCCCACGCGCAAGGTGCTCATCCTGCAGGCGGTGATGGAGCCGTGCGTGGACCGCGCGCATGCCCGGTTCGCAGGCGTCGCCAATCGCAGGCGCTGGTGGTTGATCGATGCCTCCTCGCTGCGCCCCGGCTGCGTGCCGACCCCGGTGCAGGGTTGGCGCGGCGCGGATTACGAGTAGCCCGCGAGCGTGCGGAGACGTTCGACCGCTTCGTCCAGGCCGTTGTGCAAGCCCAGCGCGCGCGCGCCTTCGCGCAATGCCGCACGCGCCGCGTCGTCGCCGGCGAGCGACTGCGCCATCGTGGCGAGGGCCGCGGGTTGGCCATCGTGCACAAGCCGCACGGCGCCGGCCTGCGCCAGCCAGCGCACGCGCTTCGCCTGCTCCGCCTGCAACGGCGATGCCACCACCGGAGTGCCGAGCGCCAGCGCCTGCACCAGCAGGCTGCCACCGGCGAGCACCGCGACCCGGGCGCCGGCGAGCAGGGCCATCAATTCCGCATTCGGCAGCGCGCCGACGTCGAACGCCGGCGCCTGCGCGGGCGTGGCAATGGCCAGCGTGGCCAGGCCGTCGCGTGCGAGCAGGGTCGCGGCCGCGCCGAAGCGATCCGCCGCACCGGCATGCCGGCCACCGCCGGTGCTGACCACGGCATAAGGCGCGTCGCCGAGATGGAAGCGCGCGCGCAATGGCTCGAGTTCGGCAGGCGGGGCGAAGAAGGTCGCGTAACGGCGTATCGCCACCCGCGGATATCGCCAGCGCGCCCAGCGTTCGCGCCAACCCGGTGCGCCCAGCAGGTCGGCGCCGACGAACCAATGCTCGTCGATCAGCGCCATGCGTCGCCCGCGCAAGCCGCGCCGGCGCGCGCTCGGCCGCGAACTCAGCAGCACGTTGCGCGCACCAGCCTCGCGCGCGGCGCTCAGGCTTTCCACGCGTGCGTTGCCATCGAACACCACGACCGCGGGACGCTGCGCACGAATGGCGGCGGCGACCTCGCCGGGGGAACGGGTAGGCGACGCCGGCAGCCAAAGCGTCGGGAAGCCCGGGTCCTGCGCGCCCTCGGCGAGCAGGAAATGCGACTCGATTCCGGGCGCCGAAGCGCGCAAGGCCGATGCCAGCAGCGTGCAACGCTGCGCCTCGCCGCTGCCTGCGCTGCCGGATACCGGGACGAACAGCAGGCGTGCGGGCATGATGGCTCCTCCGGGGCGCGCCGAGTTTAGCTTCGCCCCATCATCGCCCGGTGCCGCGCGCATGACCGATGCCCCGACGACCTTCTACGCCGACGTGCCCGATGCCGAGCTCGCCGGCTGGCGCGCGCTCCGACCCGACGCCGAGCCGCAGCGCCTGGTGCGCGGCGACGAGTGCTGGATCGCCCAGACCCACGCGCGCCTGCGCGACGCCGGCGCCGCCGTGCGCATGGACAACCGCGTGCCGAATGCCGGCGTGGTCGTGTTCTACGCGGGCGACAAGCGCGCCGTGCGGAGGGCTTTCGATCCGCGCGGCAAGGCGTTGCTGGTCGCGGTGCGCAGCGACGCCCACCCAGGCTTCGCTGACCGCGAGATTGCGGCGAACGCGCCGCCGGCCGACGGCGTGTGCCCTGTACCTGCCGCAATTGGCCGCAGCCGGGACTGTTGCCGCGATCTCGCGCGCGGCGACGCTGCGCGTCGCCAATTTCGGCACGCCGCAGAACCTCGCCGCCGGCTTCGATGCATCGAACAGCATTCCTTCCTGCAGGCGCGTGGCATCGAGTTCCATTGCCGTTACGCCGGCGACGCGGAGAAGCGGAACGATTACCGCGATGTCGATGCCTTGCCTGGCGATCCGCCGGAATCGATGGGGCCTGCGCAACAAGCCGGCGTGGAAACTGTTCAACGCCTGGCTGGCCGGCGTGCCGGCGATCCTGGGACCGGAGGCGGGCTATCGCGAATTGCGCCGCGATCCGCTCGATTACCTCGAAGCGGGCGATCCGGACGCGGCGATGCAGGCATTGGCGCGCCTGCTCGACGAGCCCGGGCTGTATCCGGCGATGGTCGCGAACGGTACCGCGCGCGGTGCCGATTTCACCGTGGAGGCGACCGCGCGCATGGCAGCGTACTCGCTGGCGGTGCTGGTGCGCCGATCCGGCCCAGCGGCCGCCGCGTCGCGCGCGCGCGCCGCGCGCACGGTTGCGGCGGCGTGGCCCAGCAAGAACGGCTGAATCAGCGCCGCCGGCGCTCGATGTCGCGGTAGGGGTTGTCCTCGCCGCGTCCCGAAGGGCGCAGGGTGTAGCGCTTGTAGGTCCACTGGTATTGCGCCAAGTCGCGCGCGCGATGCGTTCGACCGCGGCGTTGAGCGCGCGCACGCCGACGCCGTCGCGGTCGATGCGATCTCGGCCCCGGCGTTCGACGTGGACGACAAACCCCGGCGGCGAGGCGCCGTCGGCCGCCGGCAGGCGTTCGCACCAGGCGAACACCACGGTCGCGCCGCTGCGCGCGGCCAGGCGCGAGAGCAAGGTCATGGTCAGCGCCGGCATGCCGAAGAACGGCGCGAATTCGCCATCGCCGCTCTTGGGTTGCTGGTCGGGCAGGATCCCGACCACGCCGCCCTCGCGCAGGCTGCGCAGCAGCTGGCGCACGCCGCTGGCCTCGGCGCGGACCTGGGTCACGCGGTGCGCGTCGTCGTCCGCGGCGCGCACGCGGCGCAGGAACGCCTCGCCCACGCGCGATTCCGGCGGCGCGTACAGGATCGAGATCGGCGTCTTCATCGCCAGCCACTGGTTCAGCAGTTCCCAGTTGCCGTGATGCGGCGCGGCCACGATCACCCCGCGGCCGCCGGCGATGGCGGCGTCGAACAGGGATTCGCCCTCGGTCGCGCGGACCAGGGCCAGGTTGCGCGAGTGCGGGCGGGTCCAGAACCGCAGCGTTTCCAGCAATTGGCGCGCGGTCGTGTCCAGCACCCGCGCGCGCAACGCGTCGCGTTCGGCCGCGCCATCTGCGGGAAGGCGAGCTCGAGGTTGCGCAGCGCGACCCGGCTTTCGCGCGCATCCGTGCGCAACCACAGCCGCGCGATGCGCGCGGCCAGCCACGCATGCCAGCGCCAGGGCAGGCGTCCGGCGAGGCGCGCGAGCGCGAACAGGAGGGCGGCGGCGAGGCGTTGTCGCCGCATTGTAGGCGCTGTCGTCGCGCGATCGAACGATCTCGGCGCCGTCGCGGCTGAAGCCGCTCCTACCTGGTGTGCGGAATGCTCGCCCTCATCCAGCGCGTGACCGAAGCCCGCGTCGTCGTCGATGGCGAAACCGTCGGCGCGATCGGCCCGGGGCTGCTCGCGCTGGTCGGGATCCAGCCCGGCGACGGCGCGCCGCAGGTCGCGCGCATGTGCGAACGCCTGCTCGGCTATCGCGTCTTCGCCGACGAAGTTGGGCGCATGAACCGCTCGCTTGCTGGGAACCGGCGGCGGCCTGCTGCTGGTCAGCCTGTTCACCCTGGTCGCGGACTACGTCATCCTCGCGCTGAGTTTCAACGCCGCTGCACCGGCCGAAGCTGAACGGATCTTCGGCGAACTGGTCGCCGCCTGTCGCCTGCGCCTGCCCGCGGGGGTGGAAACCGGGCGTTTCGGCGCCCATATGCAGGTCAGCCTGGTCAACGACGGCCCGGTCACCTTCCTGCTGCAGGCAGGGCGGACCTTGGCCCGTCGCGCTCTCGCCATGGCATGGAAGAACCTGCTCTACGGTATAATGCAGGGTTCCCTTCCCCACTTCCCCGATGGCGCGCCCCATGGCCAACGAACGGCAGACAGCCCCGCAGTCCGACATCAAGGTCCTGATCTCCAAGGGGCTGGAGCAGGGCTATCTGACCTATGCCGAGGTCAACGACCACCTGCCCGACGACATGGTCGACCCGGAGCAGATCGAAGACATCATCGGCATGATCAACGGCATGGGCATCGAGGTGCACGAGATCGCGCCCGATGCCGAAACGCTGCTGCTCGCCGGCAGTTCCGCCGGCGGCCGCGAGGTCGACGACACCGCCGCCGAGGAAGCCGCGGCCACGCTGTCCGCGCTCGACGCCGAGGGCGGCCGCACCACCGACCCGGTGCGCATGTACATGCGCGAGATGGGCACGGTCGAGCTGCTGACGCGCGAGGGCGAAATCGCGATCGCAAAACGCATCGAGGAAGGCCTGAACCAGATGCTGTCCTCGCTGGCCAGCTCTGCAGGCCGGTGGCGCTGCTCGAGGACTACGAGCTGCACAAGGCGGGCAAGAAGTTCGCCGAGAGATCGTGGTCGGCTTCAACGACGTCGAGGAAGCCGAAGCGCTGCCGGTCGAGGAAGCGTCCGCCGATTCGGATTCGGATTCCGACTCGGACGACGACGACGACGGCGGCGGCGACGAGGACGCGGGCCCGACCGGCCCGGATCCGGCCGAGGTCGCGCGCCGCATGGAGGCGCTGGGCGCCCTGTACGCCAAGTTCCAGAAGACCTACGCCAAGGAGCAACGAGCGCAGAAGCCAGGTGCTGAAGCTGCGCGCCGAGATGGCCGAGCAGTTCATGACCCTCAAGCTGCCGCTGCCGCTGACCGAGACCCTGGTCCGCAAGCTGCGCGACATCCTCGGCGAGATCAAGGACCACGAGCGCCGCATCCTCGACCTGTCCACGCGCGTGGCCAAGATGCCGCGCAAGGACTTCATCAAGGCCTGGGAAGGCAACCAGACCAACCTCGAGTGGGTCGACGAACTGCTCAAGCGCAAGCAGAAGTGGGGCTCGGCGCTGCGCGAGGTCAAGGACCAGATCGTCGCCGAGCAGGGAAGTGACCATCGCCATCGAGCAGGCGATGGGTACGCTCGAGGACACGCGCGAAATCAGCCGCGCATGGCCTACGGCGACTATTTCGCGCAAGGCGAAGAAGGAAATGGTCGAGGCCAACCTGTACCGTCATCTCGCGCAAAGTACACCAACCGCGGAGATTCCTCGGTCGAAGGCAACATCGGCCTGATGAAGGCGATGGACAAGTTCGAACACCAACCGCGGCCTGCAGTTCCTCGACCTGATCCAGGAAGGCAACATCGGCCTGATGAAGGCGGTCGACAAGTTCGAATACCGCCGCGGCTACAAGTTCTCGACCTACGCCACGTGGTGGATCCGCCAGGCCATCACCCGCTCGATCGCCGACCAGGCGCGCACCATCCGCATCCCGGTGCACATGATCGAGACCATCAACAAGCTCAACCGCATTTCCCGCCAGATGCTCCAGCAATACGGCCGCGAGGCCACGCCGGAGGAGCTGGCCAAGGAAATGGACATGCCCGAGGACAAGATCCGCAAGGTCATGAAGATCGCGAAGGAACCGATCTCCATGGAAACCCCGATCGGCGACGACGAGGATTCGCACCTGGGCGACTTCATCGAGGACACCAACGTCGAGTCCCCGATCGAGGCGACCACCAACACCAACCTCACCGAGACCGTGCGCGACGTGCTCGCCGGCCTCACCCCGAGGGAAGCGAAGGTGCTGCGCATGCGCTTCGGCATCGACATGAACACCGACCACACGCTGGAAGAGGTCGGCAAGCAGTTCGACGTGACGCGCGAGCGCATCCGCCAGATCGAAGCCAAGGCGCTGCGCAAGCTGCGCCATCCCAGCCGCTCGGAAACCCTGCGCAGCTTCCTCGACATCGAGTGACGTTCTTCCTCCCCCTCGCGGGGAAGGGCGGCTTCCCCGCCGCACGAAAAGCCCGCCGCATGGCGGGCTTTTTCGTTCCACTACAATCGTCCGCGACGGGCCTGTAGCTCAATGGTTAGAGCAGGGGACTCATAATCCCTTGGTTCCAGGTTCGAGTCCTGGCGGGCCCACCACCCAGTCAGCCGTTGACCGATTCTCAGCCCAAGTCCTTCGATTTCCCGGGGATTTGGCTGCGGTTCGGCAGGGCAGGTTCGTCTCCGTAGGCGGACGCTGGCCGTTTCGGAGGGGATTTCTCAGCTGCACAAATGGTCAACCAAAGGCGACGGCCATCCTGCTGTGGTAAAGAAGCAGCTTCCGACCCAAGCTGTCATTGGGGCCGTACAGCATGCCGCTCTGCTAGCGCATCGCGCCACGGCGGTGCCCATTTGGATCGCAATGTGTGCGACGCCGCCGGTTCAAACTCTTTACGCAGGTGATTTGCTTGCCCGTTAGGATCGGGCTTGACGTATCAAGGCTTGGTGGCAGGGCGGGCGCGTTTTGTTGCTGATCGGTGCGTTTCACTTTTTGCGGCCAGCTCGAGCGTGTCCGCAGCTCTTCGAACGTGTGTTAGGGCCTGTTGAACAATGGACGCTCCTTCGACACCCGAATAGAGCTCGGCGACGGCTTTAAGGCAGTAGTTCACAACTGACGTTGGCGCGCCCAGCTGCTCGCTCTCATAGCGAGACAGGCAACTGCGATCGACGCCAAGTCGTTTCGCAAACTCCGCTTGGGTTGAAGCCCCTCGCGCTGCGATCAATAGCTCTCGCTGGGATGTAGGAAACGTGCGCGTCACATTGCTATAATTACACATTAATGCTATAACAGCACATACGTCATTAGCAGTGAGCGCCGCTTCCCGTACTATTCGCCCCAGGAGAGCCCCATGGCGCGTGCAGATCAACTCAAAGCGCTTCTGCGCGCCTACGCGGGCGAAGAAGATGCGCAGTTCTTCTCGGTTGCGCTGCAAATGGCGGCCGATGAGGCGCAACGCGGGCACACTAGGCTCGCTGCAGAGCTGCGCGCGCTCATTGAGACCGCCAAGGCAAAGCAATTCTCAAAGCCGACTTCGCGCCCCATCCCGTTGGCCCAGCCGAAGGGGGATTTGGCAGAACTTCTAACTGTTCAGTATC
>JBGAHT010000074.1:0-9916 GCA_044226035.1 Thermomonas sp.
GCATTGGCCGACAACGGTCATGGCATGAACACGGCGCTGCAGCAACGCATCTTCGAACCGTTCTTCAGCACCAAGTCCGCCGCCGACGGCACCGGGCTCGGACTTGCGGTGATCCGCGAACTGGTCGAGGCGGCCGGCGGCGACATCCGCGTCGAAAGCACTCCCGGCGCAGGCAGCACGTTCCGCGTGCGCCTGCCGTTGGCGAAGGAATGAACGCGCGTCCGCTATTCCGTCGAGCGGACCTCGTCGTCGAGCACATAACCCTTGCCGTGTACCGCGGTCAGCGGCAACGGTTCGCCGCCCTGGCGGATGACTTTCTGGCGCAGGCGGTGGATCGCGGATTCGATCCGGTGCGGATCGTAGTCGTGGACGTCGACGGCGACCGCCGCGATCAACTGTTCGCGCGTCACCAGTTCGCCCAGTGATGCAGACAGGCAACTCAGCAGTTGTCGCTCGGTGAGACTCAACGCGACCGTACGCCCGGCCGGCGAGATCAGGCACCAGTCGTTGGCGTCGTATTGCCAGCGTTGCGCAGGCACGGGCGCTGCACGGCCATCGAGCCGACGCACCAGGCTGCGCACGGTGGCGGCCAGCAATTCGACCTGCGCCGGCTTGACAAGGTAAGCGTCCGCGCCCTGGCTCAGGCCGCGCACCTGGTCGGCGACCGCGCCGTGGCCAGTCAACATGACGATGCCGATGCCCGGTAGCAGCGCCCGCACCGCCTGGGCAACGCCAAAGCCGTCGGCATCGGGCAAGCCCACGTCGAGGACGATCACGTCAGGCGCTTGCGTGCGCAGGCTCGCGTACAGCGAGGCGGCGGTCTCGAACCCGGAAACAGCGAACCCGTAGTGGGCCAAACCCGGCAACAGAATGGCGTCGCGCAATTCCGCATCGTCCTCGAGCAAGGCAATGCGCAACGCATCAATCTGTTGACCGGCGGCCATGGTCTTCATCGAAGGTGTTTTGACGGCGCCGGCATTCTAGCAACCCGCCGAAAATGTGACCCATTGCCGGTTCCGGAACCGCCTCCTCCGCCGGCGCGGCAAACACCCGCCGGGACAGGTGCGCCCTTCACGCGGCGAGCCTATAGTCCAGCCATGCGAGCCGGGGGAGCGAGCATCATCCGCTGGGGACTGCTGACCGGGCTGTACTTCGCCGGCACGGTCGTCGCCAGCTTGTACCTGCACACGCCGCAGGACATCACCCTGTTCTGGCCCTGCGCGGGCATCGGCTACGTCTTCGTGCTGCGCTACGGCGCGCGCGCCGCCGCGGTGATCCCGGTCGGCATCCTGCTGATGCACCTGCTCTTCGTGCCGGTGCCGCCGCTGTTCCTGCCGTTCTCGGTCGGCAGCAACCTGTTCGGCGCGCTCGCCGCCGGCGCCTACGTGCGACGCCGCCACCCGCAGCCGATCCGCCTGGTCGCCGCCGACGGCCTGCTGCTGCTGCGCGGCGGCCTGCTGCTGTGCATCTCCAGCACCGCGATCGGCTCCCTGGGACTGGTCGTCGCCGACATGATCCCGTTGCGCGATTCGGTGCAGGCCATGGTGCTGTGGTTCCTCGGCGACCTGCTCGGCGCCACCTCGACCGTGCCGGGCCTGATGCTGCTGTTCGCCCACTTCGACGAAATGCGGCCGTTGCAGCGCACGCGCGACGCGGCCAGCGCTCTGGAACACGCCATCTGGCTGGTCGCGTTGTGCCTGAGCCTCGGCTTCGTGTTCGTGATCGGGCGCAGCGGCAGCCCTTACGCGCTGGCCCTGGTCAGCATGCCGCTGGCCGTGCTGATGTGGTCGGCGGTGCGCTTCAACCCGTTGTGGACCACCGTCGCCACCTTCGCCACGGTGCTGTTCCTGAGCCTCACCACCGGCCTCGGCCTCGGCAGCTTCGTGCGTCCGCCGACCGCGACCGACGCCGCGATGCTGATCCTGCTGCTGTGCCTGATCTCGGTCCTGCCACTGCTGATGGCCGCGGCCGACCACGAAAAGCGCATGGCCGCGGCCGCGCTGTACAGGCGCGCCACCCGCGACCCGATCACCGGCCTGCTCAACCGCGCGACCTTCGCCGAACGCGCGCGCCAGCGCCTGGCCGCCTCCGACGGCGAACTGGCGATGCTCTACCTCGACCTCGACCAGTTCAAGCTGGTCAATTCCTCCAACGGCCACGCCGCCGGCGACGAGTTGCTGCGCAACGTCGGCAACGTGGTCCGTTCCGAAGCGGGCGCGAACGCGCTGGTCGCGCGCATCGGCGGCGACGAATTCGCGCTGCTCGTCGACTCCGGCCGGGACCAGGCGACCGCGCTGGCGCGCAAGCTGACCGGCGGCATCGAGGCGCTGCGCCCGGCGTGGAACGGCAATATGCTCGCGATCACCGCCAGCATCGGCATGGTGCCGAGCGAGGCGCCGCACGCCGGTTTCGACGCATTGCTGTCGCAGGCCGGCGCCGCCTGCGCCGCGGCCAAGGAACACGGCGGCGGCCGCTTCCGCGTGACCCTGCCGGACAGCGACGAATCGCGGCTGCGCACCGCGGTGATGCGTTCGGCCATGCGCGTGCGCGCGGCCATCGACGAACACCGCTTCGTGCCGTATTGCCAGTCCATCGTCCCGCTGCGCGCGGCGAACGACGGTCGCCGCCATTTCGAGGTGCTGCTGCGCATGGTCGAGCCCGACGGCGGCATCCTGCCGCCGGCCGAGTTCATCGCCGCGGCCGAACGCTACCAGCTCGGCCCGCGCCTCGACCGGCACGTCATCGACCTCGTGCTCGACTGGCTGGAACAGCATCCCGACGCCGCCCGCGACATCGGCACGTGCAGCATCAACCTCGGCGGCGGCACCCTGGTCGACGACGAATTCCGCGACGACCTGCACGCGCGCCTGCGCCGTGGCCGGTTCCCGCCCGACAAGCTGTGCCTGGAGATCACCGAAACCAGCGTCGCCCGCGACCGCGGCCGCGCGCAGCGCTTCATCGGCCGCATGCGCGAGCTCGGCTGCCGCTTCGCGCTGGACGATTTCGGCACCGGCTTCTGTTCCTTCAGCTACCTGCGCGACCTCGACGTCGACTTCCTCAAGATCGACGGCAGCTTCGTGCGCGACATGGATTCCTCGCCGCTTGCCGGCGCGGTGGTGCGCTCGATCACCGACATCGCGCACGTGCTGGACAAGCGCGCGATCGCCGAACACGTCGAGGACCTGCGCCAGCGCGAGGCGCTGGCGGCGATCGGCGTGGATTACATGCAGGGTTACGCGATCGACCGGCCGATGCCGATCGACGACTACTTCTCGTCCGCGCCGCGCTGGATCGCGAGCGCGTCGTCGAGCAGCGCCGCGGCGGTGACCGCGGCGCCCGCGCCGGGGCCCTGAACCAGCAGCGGCTGGCGGCGGTAGCGGTCGGACCAGATCGCGACCCGGTTGTCGCTGCCGTTGCCGCCGAGCAGCACGTCGCCGGCGTCGAGCGTTTCCAGGCCCACGCGCGCGCGGCCGTCCTCGCCCAGCCGCGCGACGTGGCGCAGCTTGCCGCCGTCGCGGTAGGCCGCGGCGTGGCGCGCGCGCAGCGGCGCATCCAGCGATTCCAGCGCCGCGTCCACCGCGCCGGCCGGCAGCGCGGCGAGCCCCGGCGGTACCAGCGATTCGACCTCGACCGCGGCCGCTTCGAGTTCGATCCCGGCGCTGCGCGCGAGGATCAGCAGCTTGCGCCGCACGTCCTCGCCGGACAGGTCCTCGCGCGGATCCGGTTCGGTGTATCCGGCCTCGCGCGCCTCGCGCACGAAATTCGAGAACGGGCGCATGCCGTCGTAGCGGTCGAACAGCCACGCCAGCGAACCCGAGAGCACGCCGGCGATGGCGTGGATGCGGTCGCCGCCGGCCTGCAGTTCGCGCAGGCTGCGCAGCAGCGGCAGCCCCGCGCCGACGGTCGCGCCGTCGCCGTAGCGCGCGCCGCCGCGCACGCAGGCGTTGCGGATGTCGCGCCAGCGCGCGAGCGAGGTGCCCTGCCCCAGCTTGCATGCGGTGACGACGTGGATGCCCTGCGCGAGCCATTGCGCGTGCCGCGCCGCGACCTCGTCGCTGGCGGTGGCGTCGATGACGATCCGCGCGCCGCGCGAACCGAATGCGTTCGCCACCTGCTCCAGCGAGGCGGCGATGCCGACCGGCGAGGACGGCGCGCGCAGGGCCACGCCGCGCTTGTCGCCGACCGCGCGCCGGCTGTTGGCGACGTGCACCAGCTGCAGGCGGCGCCCGAACGCGGTGCCCTGCCAGCGCTGCAGGCGCGCCAGCACCGCGCTGCCCACGGTGCCGGTGCCGAGCAGCGCGAGCTGGGCCGGGCGTTCGCCATGCGCCGCGTCGAGCGCGCCCGCGGCCGGCGCGATGTCCGCGCGTCGTTGCGCGAGCAGCGCGCTCACGTCGCCACCTTCGCGAGCGCGTCGCCGGCGCGCGCGGCGCGATCGAGCCCGGCGAGCACGTCGGCGCGCAGGTCGTCGAGGTGCTCGATGCCCACCGACAGCCGCAGCAGGCCGTCGCCGATGCCGGCGGCCGCGCGCACCTCGGGCGTCATCGCCGCGTGGGTCATCGTCGCCGGATGCGCGACCAGGCTTTCCACGCCGCCCAGCGATTCGGCCAGGGTGAAGCATTCCAGCCCGTCGACGAAGGCGCGCACTTCGGCCTCGCCGGCGAGTTCGAACGAGAGCATCGCGCCGAAGCCGCGTTGCTGGCGCGCGGCCAGCGCATGCCCGGGATGCGATTCGAGGCCCGGGAAATGCACCTTCGCCACCGCCGGGTGCGCGTCCAGCAGCGCGGCGATCGCGCCCGCGTTCTCCTGGTGCACGCGCAGGCGCGCGTCCAGCGTGCGCAGGCCGCGCAGCGCGAGGTAGCTGTCGAACGGCGCGCCGGCGAGCCCGAGCGCGTTCGCCCACCACGCGAGCGTTTCGTGCACCGCGGCATCGCGCGCGACGACCGCGCCGCCGACCACGTCGCTGTGGCCGTTGATGTACTTGGTGGTCGAATGCACGACCACGTCCGCGCCGAACGCGATCGGGTTCTGCAGCGCGGGCGAGAGGAAGGTGTTGTCGACCACCGCCAGCGCGCCGGCCTTGTGCGCGGCGTCGACGACGAAGCGCAGGTCGGTGATGCGCAGCAGCGGGTTCGATGGCGTTTCGATCCAGACCACCGCGGGCTTCCGCGCCAGCGCCGCGGACAGCGCGCGCGGATCGGTGAGGTCGGCGAGCTGCAGGTCGAAGCCGCCCTTGCGCGCGAGCGCGTCGAACAAGCGCCAGCTGCCGCCGTAGCCGTCGTGCGCGGCGAGCAGCGTGTCGCCGGGCCGCAGAAGCGCGTGCAGCGCCAGCGCGACCGCGGCCATGCCGGTCGCGGTGACGATGCCGCCGGCGCCGCCCTCGAGTTCGGCCAGCGCCTCGCCGAGCAGGTCGCGGGTCGGGTTGCCGCTGCGGGTGTAGTCGTAGCGGCGCTTTTCGCCGAAACCGGCGAAGCTGAAGTTCGACGACAGCACCAGCGGCGGCACGACCGCGCCGAAGGCGGGATCGCGATCGATGCCGGCGCGCACGGCGCGGGTGGCGGGACGCAGGCAGGGAACGGCGGCGACAGGCATGGACGGGCTCCGGGCGAAGGCAGGGACCATCCAGCTCCCGCGGAGCGCAGCCGACGCGTTCGCTGCGCAACAGCGCGAACACGACCATCTGCCGGAAGCCAGGCTTCCGCAGGAGTTGGCACCTGGCGCCGGCTTCCCCTAGGCGGGAAGTCGGCGTGGTTGCCCCGGCGTCTCAGGGCCTGTCCCTCAGCCGGTCTGGATGGATGCGGCCAGCTTCGCAGCGGTTCCGGGACTTGTCAATCCCTTCATCCGCATGAAGCGATGAAGTTTTCCCTTCCCGCCCGGCGCATCCATTCCGCATACTTCGCGCATGCGAATGTCCCCCGCTTCCGCCGGCTTGCTGGCGCTGCTGCTGGCCGCCTGCGCCAGCCAACCCGCCTACTCCACCGCGCTCGTTCCCGCGCCCGCCGGTCCCACGGTGCTGGATGTGCCCGAAAGCTTCGTTTCCGCGGAAACACCGGCCGAGGAACTCGATTCGGTCGCGACCTGGACCGCGCCCGACGGCCATGCCTGGGTGATCGTCACCGGCAAGTCCACGCACCGGCTCGACGTCTACGACGGCGACAGCGGCGAACGCCTGCGCCAGGTCGGCAGCGAAGGCAGCGCGCCGGGCCAGTTCTTGCGCCCGAACGGGATAGCGGTCGCCGGCGACAAGCTGTTCGTGGTCGAACGCGACAACCACCGCGTGCAGGTGCTGTCGCTGCCGGACTTCAAGCCGATCGGCAGCTTCGGCGAGAAGGAACTGCGCAGCCCGTACGGGCTGTGGATCAACCAGACCGAGCCCGGCGAGCTCGAGGTCTACGTCACCGACAGCTTCATGTACGGCAAGCACTACGACGTGGTGCCGCCGTATTCCGAACTCGACCAGCGCGTGCGCCGCTACCGCGTGCAGTTCGACCAGGACGGCAAGCTGATGGCGAGCTACGGCGGCGCGTTCGGCGACACCCGCGAGGATTACGCGCTGCGCATGATCGAATCCATCGCCGGCGACGCGCCCAACGACCGCCTGCTCATCGCCGACGAGGACACGCGCCACCTGTCCACGCTGCGCGAATACAGCTTCAGCGGCAAATTCAGCGGGCGCAGCCTGCCGCAGGACAGCTTCGGCGCGGAAGCCGAGGGCGTGGCGCTGTGGACCTGCCCGGACGGCAGCGGCTACTGGATCGCGGTCGACCAGCTCGCGCCGCACACCATCTTCCACCTGTTCGACCGCAAGACGCTCGCGCCGGTGGGCAGCTTCCAGGGCAAGGTGACCTCGCACACCGACGGCGTCGCCCTGCACGGCCCGACCGCGCGTTTCCCCGGCGGCGTGCTGTACGCCGTGCACGACGACAAGGCGCTGGCCGCGTTCGACCTGCGCGAGGTCGCGCGCACGCTGCGCATCGCGCCGACCTGCATCCAGCAATGACCCGCGCCGGCCGCGCCCGGCTGTTGCTGGCGCTGCTCGCCATCGCCGCGCTGCCGCTGGCGCACGCGGGCAAGGTGTATCGCTGGGTGGACCGCCAGGGCGTGGTGCATTACGGCGACCGCGCGCCCGAGGCGAACGCCGTCGTCGGCGGCAACGCGCGGGTGAAGGTGATCCCGGTGCGCGCCGAACCCGGCGCGATGGTCGCGCTGCGGCTCGAGCGCGACGGCCAGGACTACCTCGCCTACGCCGACAACCGCCTCGCCGGCCCGGTGCAGGTGCGGCTGTCGTTCACCCATTCGCGCAACGTGCTCGGCGACCCGCTGCTGCCCGCGCGCGCCACCGTCGATGCGAGCGGCAGCGCGCTGGTCGCGCGCATCGGCGCCGCCGATCCGGCCGCTCCCGGCGATTTCGAACTGCGCCTGGAGGCGGTGCCGGGCAGCCCGAACGCGCGGCCGCGGGATTTCGAATACGCCTACCCGCTCGCCGGCGGCGACCTGCGGGTGGAACAGGGCTTCGGCGGCGCGTGGAGCCACAACGACGAGCAGAGCCACTACGCGGTGGATTTCGCCGCGCCGATCGGCACGCCGGTGTTCGCCGCGCGCGGCGGCACGGTGATGCAGGTCGAAAGCGATTTCGACAAGGCCGGCCTGAACCTGGAGAAATACGGCGGCCGCGCCAACTACGTGCGCATCGTCCACGACGACGGCAGCATGGCGCTGTACGCGCACCTGCGCGAGGGCGGCGTGCTGGTCCGGGTCGGGCAGCGGGTCGAAAAGGGGCAGGAAATCGGCTTGTCCGGCAACACCGGCTTCACCAGCGGCCCGCACCTGCATTTCGCGGTGCAGGTCAACCGCGACATGCGCCTGGTCTCGATCCCGTTCCGGATGTTCGGCCCGCAGGGCATCCTGCGCTTCACCGACGTCTCGGCGCACTGAGCCGCGCGGGTATAATTCCCGCCTTCCCAACCGATTCCCGTTCGTCCTGGGCACGGCCGCGTGGCGGCGAAGTCGAAGGACGCCGGCCTTGCCATGTCCGAAGTCGAATACGAAGCCGCGCGCCGCCGCACCTTCGCCATCATCTCCCACCCCGACGCGGGCAAGACCACGCTGACCGAGAAGCTGCTGCTGTTCGGCGGCGCGATCCAGATGGCCGGTTCGGTCAAGGGCCGCAAGGCCGCGCGCCACGCCACCTCCGACTGGATGGCGCTGGAGAAGGAACGCGGGATCTCGGTGACCAGTTCGGTGATGCAGTTCCCGTACGAGGGCCGCATCGTCAACCTGCTCGACACCCCCGGCCACGCCGACTTCGGCGAGGACACCTACCGCGTGCTCACCGCGGTCGATTCCGCGCTGATGGTGATCGACGTCGCCAAGGGCGTGGAGGAACGCACGATCAAGCTGATGGAGGTGTGCCGCATGCGCGACACGCCGATCATGACCTTCATCAACAAGCTCGACCGCGAGGGCCGCGAGCCGATCGAACTGCTGGACGAGGTCGAATCGGTGCTCGGCATCCAGTGCGCGCCGGTCACCTGGCCGATCGGCATGGGTTCGCGGCTCAAGGGCGTGGTGCACCTGGCCACCGGCGAGGTGCACCTGTACGAAACCGGCAGGAACTTCACCCGCCAGGATTCGACCATCTTCGCCTCCATCGACGATCCGGGCGTGGAGGCGGCGATCGGCGCGAACATGCTGGCCGAGCTGCGCGACGAGCTGGAGCTGGTGCAGGGCGCCTCGCATCCGTTCGACGCGGCGAAGTACCGCGCCGGCGCGCAGACGCCGGTGTTCTTCGGTTCGGCGGTGAACAATTTCGGCGTGCAGCCGCTGCTGGATTTCTTCGTCGAGCACGCGCCGCCGCCGCAACCGCACGCGACCACGACCCGGGAAGTGGATCCGGCGGAAGCGCCGCTGACGGGATTCGTGTTCAAGATCCAGGCGAACATGGACCCGCAGCACCGCGACCGCGTGGCGTTCATGCGCATCTGCTCGGGCAAGTTCAGCGCCGGGATGAAGGCCTTCCACCCGCGCACCGGCAAGGAAGTGAAGCTGGCCAACGCGCTGACCTTCATGGCCAGCGACCGCGAAATCGCCGAAAGCGCCTTCCCCGGCGACGTGATCGGCATTCACAACCACGGCACGATCTCGATCGGCGACACCTTCACCGAGGGCGAGAACCTCGCCTTCACCGGCATCCCCAACTTCGCGCCGGAGCTGTTCCGCCGCGCGCGCCTGCGCGATCCGCTCAAGCTCAAGCAGCTGCAGAAGGGGCTGGCGCAGCTTTCCGAGGAAGGCGCGACCCAGTTCTTCCGCCCGCTGATGTCGAACGACCTGATCCTCGGCGCGGTCGGCATGCTGCAGTTCGACGTGGTCGCCTACCGGTTGAAGGACGAATACGGCGTGGAAGCGGCGTTCGAGCCGGTGCAGGTCGCGACCGCGCGCTGGACCAAGTGCGACGACGCGAAGAAGCTGGAGGAGTTCCGCGAGAAGAACGCGCTGCACCTCGCGCTCGACGCCGCCGGCGAACTGGTCTACCTCGCGCCGACCCGGGTCAACCTGCAACTCGCGGAGGAACGCGCGCCGGCGGTGCGCTTCCTCGCCACCCGCGAACACGCGCACAGCGTCGATTTGTAGGAACCGGATACCGCCGCGGATTCGGGGCGATAACAGTTATCGCCCAGGATTCGCCGATACGCGCGGCGCCCGCCTGCGGTTGGCGCAGGCCGGAGGATCGAGGAAGACATCGATTCCTCGCGGGAATATCCCGCTTGACGATGCCACAGGCGAAGCTGAATATGCCGTGCATATCGCCCGATTTGGGCGCTAAATGTAGTTAGGGGGCTTGGAAACAGTGTCGCGCCTGCAAATTGCTAACTGGCACATCGAGTGCGACCCGGATGCAACTCGCACCGCCTATGCACCT
>JBGAHT010000075.1:0-9674 GCA_044226035.1 Thermomonas sp.
CGCACCGCGCAGATCGTCGCGCAGTTCAACGGTTATCGCTATCCGGAGCTTTCGAGCAACGTCAACGGCGGCATGACCGCGACCGAGAACCTCGCCGACCTCGCCGGCCTGGAGCTGGCGTGGAACGCGCTGGCGAAGACCCAGGGCGGCACGCTGTCCTCGAGCGAGAAGCAGAAGTTCTTCGCCGGTTGGGCGAAGCTGTGGCCGCAGCACCTCACCGCGGAAGGCGCCGCGCGCCTCGCCGCCTCCGACCAGCACGCGCCCGGCATGTGGCGCACCAACGGCCCGCTGGCGAACCTGCCGGCCTTCGGCGAGAGCTTCAAGTGCAAGGCCGGTGGCTCGATGCAGTTGAGCGAGTCGAAGCAGACGAAGGTTTGGCGTTGATGGATCGCGCCAGCGTCGAATAGCGAAAAGCCCCGCATCGCGGGGCTTTTTTTGGCAACGAACGATGTAGGGCGCAATAAGCGCAGCGCATTGCGCCGCAAGTTCGATTCGACCCATCGGCGCATTACGCCTTCGGCCAATGCCCCCTACCAAGGCTAAAAGCTGGATTCCCGCTTGCGCGGGAATGACGAGCAAAAATCAGTTCAGCCGACAGTTCGATACGACCCATCGGCGCATTACGCCTTCGGCTAATGCGCCCTACCGAGGCTGAAAGCTGGATACGCGGCCACAAGGGCCACGAGAAGCGGTCCGCTTGCGCGGGAATGACGAGCAAAAATCAGCGCACGATCCTCGGCCGCGGCGGCCCGCGCCGGCCGAACGGCGGTTGCCCGCGCCAGTAGCGGATCATCATCCAGCCGAACAGCATCCCGCCGAGGTGCGCGAAATGCGCCACGCCCGGCTGCAGCCCGGTGAAGCCCACGAACAATTCGAACAGGCCGTACACGATGACGAGCGTGCGCGCCTTCATCGGGATCGGCGGGATCAGCAGCATCACGCGCTGGTTCGGGAATAGCATGCCGTAGGCCAGCAGCAGGCCGAAGATCGCGCCCGAGGCGCCGATGGTGGGATAACCGCCGCTGCCGTTCGCCATCAGCCACGCGCCGACCGCGAGCTGGCATAGGCCCGCGCCGACCATGCACACCATGTAGTACGAGAGATAGCGCTTCTGACCCCAGGTGTATTCCAGCGGCGCCCCGAACATGAAAAGCGCCAGCATGTTGAACAGGATGTGGCTCCAGTTGCCATGCAGGAACCCGTAGGTCAGCAACTGCCACGGACCGAAACCGACGCCCGGCATGGTCGGATCGCCGCCGCTGCCGATCGGCCACAGCATGAAGGGCGCGAACGCCGCGTCGCCGAGCGCCTGCTGCAACAGGAACACCAGGGCATTCGCGATCAACAGCGCCTTGGTGACCGGCGGCAGGTTGGAAAACATTCGGGTGTC
This sequence comes from Thermomonas sp., assembly GCA_044226035.1. Lineage (GTDB taxonomy): Bacteria > Pseudomonadota > Gammaproteobacteria > Xanthomonadales > Xanthomonadaceae > Pseudoluteimonas. The sequence continues at coordinate 1,391 of JBGAHT010000075.1, forward strand.
TCGAAAGGGGCGCGCCTATGATACCGGCATGCCGCAGGTCGCCCTTTCACCGATTCCCGACATCGCCGCCGGCGACCACGACGCGCTCGCCGACGCGCTCGCCGCGCGCGGCGCCTGCCGCATCCTCGGCCTGCCCGACGCGGGTTCGACCCGGGCCTTGCGCGCAGACCTGACGCGCCTGGCCGACGCCGGCGAACTCGTGCCGGCCGCGACCGGGCGCGGCACCGGACGCGCATTGCAACCGGCGCTGCGCGGCGACCGCACGCTGTGGCTGGACGATCCGCGCTGCGGCGCGGCGGCCGGCGCATTCCTCGCCACGCTCGACGAACTCCGCGTCGCGGCGAACCGGCGCCTGTTCCTCGGCCTCGCCGAAGCGGAGGCGCACTACGCGCGCTACGCGCCGGGCACCGGCTACGCGCGTCACCGCGACCGCTTCCGCGACAGCGATGCGCGGGTACTGTCGCTGGTCGCTTACCTCAACGACGATTGGGGCGACCACGACGGCGGCGCGCTGCGCCTGCACCTCGCCGACGGCGCGGTCGACATCGCGCCCTTGGGCGCCACCGCGGTCTGCTTCCGCAGCGAGCTCGAACACGAGGTGCTGCCGGCCGCGCGCGAACGGTTGAGCATCGCCGCGTGGTTCCGCCGACGCGTTTGATTGGACCGACTTTTGTGGGAGCGGCTTCCAGCCGCGACAGGAATTCAAAATCAAAATGGGTCCCGGCTTTGGACTGCCGTTCGGCCGTCAGAAGCGGCGCCGGGATGACGGCTTGGAGGCCTACGGACCCCAGACCTGCTCGTCGATGCTCGCGTCCGCGCGCGGCATGCGCACGCGGCCCTCGCGCACGTCCACGCCCTCGGCACGCAGCCGCTTCGCCTGTTCCTTGAATCCGCGCGAACCCGGCGGGAACGCGATGCGCCCGTCCGAACGCAGGATGCGGTGCCACGGCAGGCCCGGGTCCTCGTTGCCGCTGAGCACGCGCGCGACCAGCCGCGCGCGGCCGGGCAGGCCCGCGCGCCGCGCGACGTGGCCGTAGCCGGCGACTTCGCCGCGCGGGACGGCGCGGATCGCGGCGAGGATGCGCTCGATGGCGGACGCGGCTTCCATCTGCGGTTAGCATAGCCGCATCGTTCCCCCGGGCGCGCGTTATGCACAACTTCGAACAGGTCCGCGGCCACCTCGCCGCCAGCGGCTACCGCATCAGCATGCAGGAACCCTACGTGGTCTGCGTGGAACTGTCGCTCGACGGCGGCAAGCGCCACCAGGCGATCTTCCTGTCCGAACTGCAGGACGACGACGAACGCGCCTACCTGCGCGCGAGCACGGTGATCGCGCCGACCACCGGCATCGACGGCAAGCGCGCGCTCGCGTTCAACTGGGAAAGCCGCGTCGGCTACCTCGCCATCGGCGAACTCGACGGCGTGCCCTACCTGCAGCTGTGCGAGAACCGCCCCTACGACGGCCTCGACGCGGCCGAAATCGACCGCCTCATCCTCGAGATCGGCGGCATGGGCGACCGCCTCGAACACGTGCTCTCGGCGGGCGGGGATTTGCTGTAACGACGGTTGCTGGTTGTTGGCTCCCGGTTGCTGGAAGGAACGGTTCCAACAACCATCCACCAGCAACCAAGAACCGCCCTCACGCCCAGCCCATCGCCTCGAACAGCTTGTACAGCCCGTAGGCGACGCCGCCCGCGGCGGGGATGGTCAGGATCCACGCCCAGACGATGCGCTCGATCACGCCGAGCTTGAGCGCGCGCGGGTTCTTGGCGAAGCCCACGCCCATGATCACGGTGGACACGGTGTGCGTGGTCGACACCGGCATGCCGAAGTGCGCGGCCGCCATCAGCACCGTGGCCGAACTCGTGTCGACCGCGAATCCGTCGAGCGGATGCAGCTTCACCATCTTGTGGCCCAGGGTCTTGATGATGCGCCAGCCGCCGGAGGCGGTGCCGGCGGCCATCACCAGCGCGCAGGTGACCACGATCCAGGTGGCCACGTCCTTCTCGCCAGCGCCCGCGGCCGGGTGCATGAACGCCAGCCACGCCGGCAGGTCGTTGAACGCGCCCGAGGCCTGCGCGCCGAACAGGGTCAGCGCGATCACGCCCATGGTCTTCTGCGCGTCGTTGTGGCCGTGCGCGTAACCCATGTACGCGGCGGACACGATCTGCAGCTTGCCGAAGATGGCGTTCACCCAGCGCGGACGCGCGAGCCGCTTGAGCACGCCGCCCGCGCGTTCCATGCCGGAGATCAGCGCCCACAGCAGCACCATCAGCGCTACCCCGAGCAGGAAGCCGACCAGCGGCGAGGTGACCATCGGCAGGAACACCTTCCACACCAGGCCCTTGTTGTGCGCCCAGTCGCCGAGGTTCTGCGACCAGATCAGCGCGTGCCAGTTGTTGTGCGATGCCGACAGCGCGGCGCCGCACAGGCCGCCGATCAGCGCATGCGAGGACGACGACGGCAGCCCGAACCACCAGGTCAGCAGGTTCCAGGCGATGGCGCCGGACAACGCGCACAGCACCAGTTGCGAGGTCGCCTCGACCACGTCGGTGTTGACGATGCCGGTGGCGATCGTCGCCGCGACCGCGGTGCCGGTGAGCGCGCCGATGAGGTTCATGACCGCGGCCAGGATCACCGCCTGCCCGGGCGAGAGCACCTTGGTCGCGACCGAGGCGGCGATGGAATTGGCGGTGTCGTGGAAGCCGTTGATGAACTCGAAGACGAGCGCGGCCCCGACCACGACCAGAACGAGGGTCAACATCGCGCGGGCCTCAACTATTCTTCAGCACGATCTGGTACGCGACCACGCCGGCTTCGCGGCAGCGGTCGATCGCCTTCTCCAGGATCTCGAAGAATTCCTTGAGCAGGAACATCTCGCCCGCGTCGAGGCGGCCGGAATAGATCTCGCGGTGCAGCTCCAGGATCAGGCGGTCGGCCTCGGCCTCGAGCACGCGCAGGCGCTCGTTGAGCTTGCTCATTTCCTCGAGCCGCATCAGCCGCAGTTCCTTCACCATCTCCACCACCACGCCGGCGGCCTTCTCCAGCATCGCCGCGCGCGGGGCGAAGTCGATGCCCTCCAGCCGGTGCCGGGCCAGGGCGAAGCGGTCGGCGAAGCGTTCGACCTGCTTGGGGATCTTGTACAGCGCCGAGGACAGCGATTCGATGTCCTCGCGCTCGATCGGGGTGATGAAGCTGTCGACCAGCGCCTTGCCGATCTTGTCCGAGGCCACGCGCTCGCGCTGGCGCGCCAGCTTGAAGGCGTCCAGGCCCATGTTGCGGCCCGGGTCCTTGAGCATCTCGTACAGCGCCTTGGTGCTGTCGTGCGCGGCCGCGGCGGCCTCGTCGAGCAGGGTGAAGAACTGCTTGCCGGAACCGAAGATGGTCTGGAGGGAGAACATGGGGACGCCCCGGGTTACGAAACGGTGGCAAGGGTATGGCGGGATTATGACGGTTTCATGACCCGCCCCGCCGTCGGCCCGGCCCGTGCCCGGGCCCGCCCGGCGGCTTGCTATCATGCGCCCGCGCCCCCCGCGCACCCTATGGACGACGACATCCGCCCGCCGCCCCGCACGCGCCCCGCCGCCCCGCCGGCCGCCGCCGCGTTGTTCCCCTTCCGCCCGGACCGGCCTGCATGCTGCAGCTGCTGATCGTCCTGGTGCTGGTGCTGTGCAACGGCTTCTTCGCCATGTCCGAGATGGCGGTGATGACCTCGCGCAAGATCCGGCTCAAGCAGATGGCCGCGCACAGCCGCGGCGCGCGCAAGGCGCTGCAGCTGGCCGAGCACCCGGAAAGCTTCCTGTCCGCGGTGCAGCTGTGGATCACCCTGCTCAGCCTGCTCACCGGCTACTTCGGCGGCGAATCGATGGGCGCGCGCATCGCCGAGCCGCTGGCGCGGATCGACTGGCTGGCGCCCTACGCCGGCCGGGTCGGCTTCGTCGCCGGCTTCCTGATCATGCTGTTCCTGTTCGGACTGGTCGGCGAACTGGTGCCCAAGCGCATCGGCACGCTGCGGCCCGAGCAGATCGCGGCCGCGGTCGCCTACCCGATGGATTTCTTCGCGCGCGCGGCCAAGCCCTTCGTGGTCGCGCTGTCGTGGTGCACGCGCACGGTCATGCGCGCGCTCGGCCTCGGCCAGGCCGGCGCCGCGCACGTCACCGAGGAGGAAATCCGCCTGCTGGTGAGCGAAAGCCACGAGCAGGGCCTGATCGACGACGACGAACGCAACATGATGAACCGGGTGATGCGCCTGGGCGACCGCACCGCGGAAAGCCTGATGACGCCGCGCACCCGCATCGTCTGGCTCGACGCCGGCGCCGCCTTCGAGGAGAACCTCGCCGAGATGCGCGCGACGCCGTATTCGCGCTACCCGGTCTACCGCGGCAGCGACGCCGACGTGCTCGGCGTGCTCGAGGTGAAGTCGCTGCTCGACCGCCTCGACGAGCGCGCGCCGGACCTGTTCCGCGAGCTGCGCCCGGCGGTGTTCGTGTCCGAATCCACGCACGCGCTGAAGCTGCTGGAGATCTTCCGCGAGGAACAGCAGTCGCTGGCGCTGGTGGTGGACGAATACGGCGACGTGACCGGCATGGTCACGGTCAACGACCTGATGGGCGCGGTGGTCGGCCGCATCCAGTCCGGCGAGAGCCAGGACAACGACCCGCTGGTGGTGGAACGCGACAACGGTTCGCTGCTGGTCGACGGCGGCCTGCCGGTGGAGGAACTGCGCGAGCTGCTCGGCGGCGGCAAGCTGCCGGACGAGGACGAGCACGATTTCCACACCGCGGCGGGCATGCTGATCGCGCGTTTCGGGCGCATCCCGCACGTGGGCGAGCACTTCGACTGGAACGGATGGCGGATCGAGGTCGTCGACCTCGACGGGCCGCGCATCGACAAGCTGCTGCTCGAACGGATCGCGCAGGACGCGCATGCCGACGACGCCTGAGCCGCCATCGCGCGCGCGCCCGGCGCGGGAGCACGGCACGCGCGCGATCCTCGACCGCTACGCCGAAGGCGATTCGGCGCAGACGCTGCGCCTCGACGAGCTGCTGTCGGGGCTGGGCCGGCGCGCGTTCGGCATGCTGCTGTTCGTGTCCGCGCTGCCGGCCTTCATCCCGATCCCGATCGGCGGCGCGATCGCCGGCCCGCTGGTGGTGCTGATCGGCGTGCAATTGCTGCTCGGCCTGCGGCGGCCGTGGCTGCCCGGCTTCCTCGCCCGCCGCGGTCCGCGCCGCGAGGCGCTGGCGCGCTTCGACCGCCGCATTTCGCCGTGGCTGGCGCGGCTCGAACACCTGATCCGCCCGCGCCTGGCGTGGGCGCTCGACCATCGCGCGGCGGCCACCTTCACCGGCCTGCTGCTGGTGCTGCTCGGCGTGCTGACTTCGCTGCCGATCCCGTTCACCAATTTCCTGTTCGGCGCGATGGCGCTGATGTTCGCGCTCGCGCTGCTCGAGCGCGACGGCGCGCTGATGCTGCTGGCGTGGCTGGCGACCGCGATCGCGGTGGCGGTGTCGGGCGTGTTGTCGGGAACGCTGGTGGAAGGCGCGATGCACTGGCTCCGCGCGGTCGGCGCCTAGGCGGGCGAACCGGTCGGCGCGCGCAGCAAGGCGGAGAATTCCGCGGCCTCGAGCGGGTGCCCGAGCAGGAAGCCCTGGGCGAAATCGCAACCGCGCTCCCGCAGCAGCGCGTACTGGCCCTCCTGCTCCACGCCTTCGGCGACCACCGACATGCCCAGCGAATGCGCCATCGCGATGATCGCGGTCGCGAGCGCGAGGTCGTCGGGGTCTTCGAGCACGTCGGCGATGAAGCTGCGGTCGATCTTGACCCCGTCCACCGCCATCCGCCGCAGGTGGCTGAGCCCGGAGAAGCCGGTGCCGAAATCGTCCAGCCACACGCGCACGCCGAGTTCGCGCAGCGAGGCCAGCGCGCCGCGCGCGCGCGGCTCGTCGCCGATCAGCGCGGTCTCGGTCAGTTCCAGGTGCAGCGCTTCGGGCGGCAGCGTCGAATCCTTCAGCTCGCGCCCGACCAGTTCCACCAGCGCGTTGTTGCGCAACTGCCACGGCGACACGTTCACCGACACGAACGGCCGCAGCGCCGGCGCCGACGATTGCCAACGCGAGGCGTCGTGGATGGCCTGCCGCAGCACCTCGCCGCCGATTTCCTCGATCAGTCCGCGCTGCTCGGCCACGTCCACGAACACCGTCGGCGCGACCTCGCCGTGCTCGGGGTGGCGCCAGCGCAGCAGCGCTTCCGCGCCGACCAGGCCGCGGTCGGCGAGGCTGTACACGGGCTGGTAGACCAGGGCCAGCTCGCCGCGGTCCCAGGCGCCGCGCAGGTCCTGCTCCAGGCGCATGCGCCGCGCCACCGCCTGTTCCATCGAGCGGTTGTAGAAGCGATAGCAGTTCTTGCCCGCCACCTTCGCCTGGTACATGGCGATGTCGGCGTTCTTCATCAGCGTGGTGCTGTCCGAAGCGTCGTCCGGGAACACGGTGATGCCGATCGAGGTGCCGAGGAACACGTCGCGGCCGTGCATTTCGATCGGCCGGCCGATCTCGGCGACGATCTGCGCACCGAGCCGGGCCGCGGCCTCGCGCGCATCGCCGGCGCCGGACTGCAGCATCACCACGAACTCGTCGCCGCCCAGGCGCGCCACCTGCGGCGATTCGCCGGCGTAATCGTGCGCGACCAGGCGAATGCGTTCGGCGAACGCGACCAGCGCCTCGTCGCCGGCGTCGTGGCCGAGGGTATCGTTGACGCGCTTGAAATCGTCGATGTCGGCGAACAGCAGCACCAGCTGCTGGCCGCTGCCGCGCATCCGGGTCAGGCTGCCGTCGAGCATCTCGCGGAACGACAGCCGGTTGGCCAGCCCGGTCAGCGGATCGGTGTAGGCCATGCGCCGGGTATCGCGGTCGTGGCGCGCGATCGCCGCGCCCATGCGCCGGAACGCGCGCATCAGCTCGCCGATCTCGTCGTTGCGGCCGCTGTCGGCGATGCTGGTGTCGTAGTTGCCGCGTTCGATGTCCTGCGCGGCGAGCGCCAGCGAACGGATCGGCGCGATCAGCAGGCGCTGCACCATCAGGCCCGCGACGACCGCGAGCAGCAGCAGCAGGCCGAGGATGCCGAGCATGAACGCGACGTGGCGGGAATTGATTTCGCGCAGGCGTTCGCCCAGCCGCCTGGACGAGGAGGCCTCCGCCGCGCGCAGCGCGGCCAGCGAATAGCCGACCCGCAACCCGCCGATGCGCTCCTGCCCCAGGCGCAGCGGGGCCGAGACCTCGAGCACGTCGTCGGTCTGCTGCACGTGCACGCCGTTGGCGGCGCGCGCTTCGTAGGCGAGCGGATCGCGCATCGGCTGGCCGAAGATCGGGATGTCGGCCGAGCCGTCGTGGAGCACGTTGCCGTCGCCGTCGTAGACGATCACGTAGCGCACGTTCGGCTGCTGCAGCAACGTGCGCGCGGTGCGGCCGATCGCGTCGAGGTCGAAGTAGTACACCGGGTTGACCAGCGAATCCGCCGCCTGCGACACCGCGCTTTCGCCGCGGTTGCGCAGGCTGCCCGACACCATCTGGTGGATCTCGTTGCCGCTCTGCGCGAGGATTTCGCCCTGGGTCGCGTTTTGCCGCAGCAGCAGCACGCCCAGCGCCGCCATCACCAGCACGAGCGAGATCGCGACGATGGCGAGGAACCTGGCCTGCAGGCCGAGCAGCCGCTTCATTCCACCTGGTCCTTGACCTGCAGCACGCCACGCTGCAGTTCGCGCAGGGCGCGCGTCGATTCCGCGTCGATGGGCGCGAAGCCGCTGGTCTGGAAATACTGCGCGAGCGCGGCGTGCGCGTCGGGATCGGAGGCGGCCGCGAGCAGCAGTTCGCGCAGGCGTTCGCGGATGCGTTCGTCGAGCGAGCCGCGCACCATCTCCAGCGCGCGCGGATAGTCCGGGGTGGCGCCGATGACTTCCAGGTCCGGCCGGAACGCGGGCGTCACCAGCTGCGGGTTGTCCCAGTCGATGCTGCTGACCGCGCCGACGTCGACCAGGCCCTTTTGCACCCAGGTCACGATGTTGCGTTCCGAACCCGCGAACAGGTAGCCGACGTCGTTGGGGCCGGGGCGGTCGCGCGGCGACAGCAGCAGCGTCAACGGCAGGTCGCGCCGCAGCAGCTCCATCGCGGGCAGGAAGTAGGCCGTCGTCGACGAGGTGTTCTGGAAGGCGATGCTGTGCCCGCGCATCGCGTCGATGCCGTGGATGCCGGAACCGCGCCGGGCGAAGAACACGGTGTGGTAGGAATCCCGG
>JBGAHT010000076.1:0-9481 GCA_044226035.1 Thermomonas sp.
AGCGGGTCGATTCGTGGCTGTGGGTCGCGCGCTTCTTTCGCACGCGCGCTTTGGCGCAGGCGGCCCTCGTCGCGGGCCAGGTGCGCGCGCGCGGGCGCGTGCTCGACAAGGGCGACCATGTGAAAGCGGGCGACGTGCTGACCTTCGTGGCGGGTGCGCGCCTGCGGACGGTCGAGGTGCTGGCCCTTGCCCCGCGACGCGGTGACGCATCGGCGGCGCGCTTGCTCTGGCGCGATCTTTACGCGCCCGTTTGACCCCACCGCACGCGGGGTTGCCCCTACCGGCCCCCGTATGCTACCCGACCTTCCGTTTTCGCCGTTCCGGCCCGCCAGAGAGCGCCAAAAAATGACCTACGTCGTCACCGAAGCCTGCATCAAGTGCAAGTACACCGACTGCGTCGAGGTGTGCCCGGTCGACTGTTTCCACGAAGGCCCGAACTTCCTCGTCATCGATCCGGACGAGTGCATCGACTGCACCCTGTGCGAGCCGGAGTGCCCGGTGAACGCGATCTACCCGGAGGACGACGTGCCCGCCGGGCAGGAAAACTTCATCGCGCTCAACGCCGAGCTGGCGAAGGACTGGCCGGTGATCAGCGTGCGCAAGGATCCGCCCGCCGATGCGGCGGAATGGGAAGGCAAGCCCGGCAAGTTGCCGCTGCTCGAACGTTGACGGCTCTTGTAGAGCCGAGCTTGCTCGGCTCCGTCGCGTTCGAGCGGAGCAAGCTCCGCTCTACAGGAAAAGCCCGACCCTGCGATCAACCGCCGAGCGCGGTCTTCAGCGCGCCCTGCAGCTTCAGCTGCGCCGGGCCGTTGGCGGCGACGCCGCGCGGATCGACGGTCGACACCTGCACGTTGTCGCCGTTCTGCACCAGGCGCACGAGGAAATCGGTGCCCTCGTAGTTCACGTCGTAGCTGCCCAGCAGCGGCGCCTTGGTCGCGATGGTCAGGCCCGGGATCGCGGCGAGCGCATCGCCGACCTTGGCGAAGACCGCGTCGCGCTGGCCGGGCACGGCGAACCCGGGCGCCTGCTGCGCGCCGACCTGCGAACGCATCACCGAGCCGCCGGCGGAAGGCAGCGCCATCGCGTTGCTGGTGTCGGGCTGGTCCAGGTCCGGCGGCACTTCCAGCGGCCGGCTCTCGGGGCTGTTGCGGTAGGCCTCGGTATCGCCGCGGCGGAACCAGTGGCAGCCGGCGGTGCCGATCACGGCGACCGCGAGCAGGACGACGGCGGCGGTGCGCGAAGGACGGAACGTGGACATCGGTGGCTCCTGGGTTCAGGCCGCGAGCGCGTCGCGGCAGGATGATTCGAGGTCGCGGATCTCCACGGCGATCGCCGCGGCCAAGTCCGCGTGTTGCGGGGACAGCGGCGTCAGCGGCAGGCGCAGGCCGTGGCCGATGCCGTTGCGTTCGAGCAGCGCCTTCACCGGGATCGGGTTGGGCTCGATGCCGAGGAAGTCGACGCTTCGGCGCAGGCGCGCGTCGAGGGCGTTCGCGGCGGCGGCATCGCCGCCACGGGCGAGGTCGCACAGCCGGCGGAAGCTGCTCGGCAGCACGTTCGACGCCACCGACACCACGCCGTCCGCGCCGGCGAGCATCGCGCGGCAGGCGGTCGGGTCGTCGCCGCTCAGCACCGCGAAGCCTTCCTGTTTCAGCGCGAGCAGCGCCTGCATGCGCTCGGGTTCGCCGCGCGCCTCCTTGATGCCGGCGATGCGCGGGTGCGACGCGAGCGCGGCCACGGTGTCCGGCAGCAGGTCGCAACCGGTGCGTCCCGGCACGTTGTACAGCACGATCGGCAGCGCGCCGTCGTCGGCGACCGCGCGGTAATGCGCGAGCAGGCCGTCCTGCGTCGGGCGCACGTACGGCGGCGTCACCACCAGCGCGGCGTCGGCGCCGAGCGCGGCCACGCGGCGGGTCTGTTCGATGGTCTTGGCGGTGTTCGACAGGCCGGTGCCGGCGAGCACCGGCACGCGACCGGCGACGAACTCCACCGCGGTGCGCAGGATCGCGTCGTATTCCACGTCGTACAGCGCCGCGGCCTCGCCGGTGGAACCGGCCACGACCAGCGCCTGCGTGCCGCCGTCGAGCTGCGCCTGGAGCAGCCGGCGCCAGGCGTCGAGGTCGATTTCGCCGGCGACGGTGAACGGCGTCGCGAGCGCGGTGATGCTGCCGGAAAGTCGCAAGCGGGGGAGCCTGTCGGTGCGGGGCCCGCGAAGAGGCGCGAGCCGGATCAATGACTTGGCCGCATGTTACTTGCGGCCCGGAAGCGCGGGCAAGTATGCTGGCACAGGCCTCCGGCGCGTCGCCGGCGCGCCGTTCAGCCCCCGACCGCGGACGCCGCCTTGACCGATCCCGCTCCAGACCCGGCCGCCGCCTCGCGGCCCGCGCCGAACGAAAACCACCTGCTGATCAACGCCTACACGACGCATCCGCATTCGCCGCTGTTGTCCGTGACCCGGCGCATCGCCGACAGCGGCTGCAACCTCGCCGACGCCCGCCTGAGCACCGTCGGCCGCGACGTCTCGGTCACCGCGCTGGCGACCGGTTCCTGGGATTCGGTGGCCAAGCTCGAGGCCATGCTCACCCGCCTCGAGCGCGAGGAAGACCTCAAGCTGGTCTGGTACCGCACCGGCCCGAAGGCGCTGCAGTCGAACCTGCTGCCGTACGTGGTCGAGGTCGTGGCCGCGGACAAGCCCGGCATCTTGTTCCAGCTCGCGGATTTCTTCGACCGCGCCGGCATCACCGTCGAAAGCCTGCATTGCTCGCGCTACCGCGCGATGCAGACCGGCGCCGACATGTTCTCGGCGCAGCTCACGATCGGGGTGCCGTCGGAAACGCACATCGCCGCGTTGCGCGACGATTTCCTCGAGTTCTGCGACCACCTGAACCTGGACGCGATCATGGACCCGATGAAGTTCTGATGCGCTGTTTGTCATTCCGAACGAAGTGAGGAATCTGCTTTCGTTCGGATGGATTGGTGAAGCAGATTCCTCGCTGCGCCCGGAATGACACCACCTAGATGACCGTAGTCGTAGGCAAGCCTCTACCCAAGACCATACTCAACATGCCGCTGGCCCTGTCCGGCGGCGCCGGCGCGAAACTCGCGGACTTCGCAGGCTGCTGGCTGGTCCTGTACTTCTATCCCAAGGATTCCACCCCCGGCTGCACCACCGAGGGCCTGGACTTCAACGCGCTGCTGCCGAAGTTCCGCAAGCTCGACGCCGACGTGCTGGGCGTGTCGCGCGATTCGCTCAAGTCGCACGACAATTTCCGCGCGAAGCAGGGCTTCAGGTTCCCGCTGGTCAGCGATGCCGAAGGCACGTTGTGCGAGGCTTTCGGCGTGATCCAGCCGAAGAAGCTCTACGGCCGCGAATTCATCGGCATCGTGCGCAGCACCTTCCTCATCGATCCGAAAGGCCGGATCGTGCAGGCGTGGTCGCCGGTGAAGGTGCCCGGCCACGCGCAGGCCGTGCTCGACGCGCTCAAGGCCGCAAGCAGCCAGTGACCCGACACGAGATCACCGTTCGTCCTGAGCGTAGGCGCGCAGCGCCGAAGTCGAAGGACGACGTTGTACTTGCGCGTGGTGTTTCGACTTCGCGGGGCCTTGCCCCGCTACGCTCAACACGAACGGTTTTTCCCTTCCGCTGTCCGCCCGACAGGAACCCCGCATGACGCGAAGCAAGCGCATCTACGTCCTCGACACCAACGTGCTGATGCACGACCCGACCGCGCTGTTCAAGTTCGAGGAACACGACGTGTTCCTGCCGATGCAGGTGATGGAGGAACTGGACAACGGCAAGAAAGGCACCTCCGAGGCCAGCCGCAACGCGCGCCAGGTCAGCCGCTTCCTCAACGAACTGATCGAGGCGCACGGCAGCGCCGACGTGCACAAGGGCATCCCGCTGGTGCGCCCGCAGGGGTTGCAGCTGCGCGGCGCGGAAAGCGCGGGCCGGCTGCTGTTCCAGACCGGCGACTTCGACGCGGGCAAGCGCTTCGGCACCGTCATCCCGGACAACAACATCCTCGGCGCGATCTTGGCGCTGAAGGAAAGCGATCCCGGCGCGCCGGTGGTGTTCGTGTCCAAGGACATCAACCTGCGGATCAAGGCCTCGATCGCCGGTATCACCAGCGAGGACTACGAGAACGACCGCGCGCTGGACGATTTCAGCCTGCTCTACACCGGCGCCACCGCGCTGCCGGAGGATTTCTGGTCGCGCCACGGCAAGGACCTGAAGTCGTGGACCGACAAGGGCCGCACCTACTACGAGATCTCGCGCAGCGACGGCGACGACTGGTACCCGAACCAGTTCCTGTACCTGCCCGGCGACGAACAGGCCGAGATGAAGGTGGCGAAGGTCGGCGACGACAAGGTCGTGCTGCAGATCGTCGACGACTTCCGCAGCAACCAGCACGCGGTGTGGGGCATCCTCGCCCGCAACCGCGAGCAGAACTTCGCGCTCAACGCGCTGATGGACCCGGAGATCGACTTCGTCACCCTGCTCGGCACCGCCGGCACCGGCAAGACCCTGCTCGCGCTGGCCGCGGGCCTGGCGCAGACCATGGACCAGCAGCGCTACCGCGAGATCATCATGACCCGCGCCACGGTCAGCGTCGGCGAGGACATCGGCTTCCTGCCCGGCACGGAAGAGGAAAAGATGACGCCGTGGATGGGCGCGCTCACCGACAACCTGGAAGTGCTGACGCACAACCAGGATGGCGGCAGCTGGGGCCGCGCCGCGACGAATGACCTGCTCGCCTCGCGGATCAAGATCCGTTCGCTGAACTTCATGCGCGGGCGCACCTTCCTCAGCCGCTGGCTGATCCTGGACGAGGCGCAGAACCTGACGCCCAAGCAGATGAAGACCCTGATCACCCGCGCCGGCCCGGGCACCAAGATCGTGTGCTTGGGCAACGTCGAGCAGATCGACACGCCCTACCTCACCGAAACGACTTCCGGCCTGACCTACGCCGTCGACCGCTTCAAGGGCTGGGCGCACAGCGCGCACGTCACCCTGCGCCGCGGCGAGCGTTCGCGCCTGGCCGATTACGCCTCGGAAGTGCTGTAGGCCGCGATGGGCGTGCAATTGCCGCGCTGGGTGTGGGTCGGCGCCGCCGCGCTGTCGTGCGTCGCCGGCATCGTCAACGTCGTCGGCTTCCTCGGGTTCCAGCACCAGGCCATCACCCACCTCACCGGCAACACCAGCCTGCTCGCGGCGTCGCTGGCCACGGGCGACTGGCACGCCGCGCGCCATCTGTTCGCCGCGATGGCCGCGTTCGTGGCCGGCGCCGCGCTCGGCGGGCTGATCGTGCAGGACAGCACCCTGCGCCTGGGCCGCCGCTATGGCGTGGCGTTGTCGATCGAGGCGCTGCTGCTGTGGCTGGCGGTGCCGTTGTTCCGGCACGGGCTGGCCGCGGGCGCGGTGTGCGCGGCGCTGGCCTGCGGCCTGCAGAACGCGATGGCCACCACCTACAGCGGCGCGGTGGTGCGCACGACGCACGTCAGCGGCATGTTCACCGACCTCGGCATCATGCTCGGCCACGCCTTGCGCGGCATGCCCCTGGCGCGGCGCCGGCTGGGGCTGTGCGTGCTGGTGATCTCGTTCTTCTTCGCCGGCGGCATCCTCGGCGCAGTGCTCTTCGCGCGCTTCGACTACGCCGCGTTGTACCTGCCCGCCGCCCTCACCGGGATCACCGGCGTCGGCTACGTGCTGTACCGGCACCGGCAAACGCGCAAGGGTGCGAGCCCGGCGTGAACGCCGTTCCGCGCCGATCCGGGCAGGATCGACGCGATGCGGGGCTTGCGGCGATCAGTTCGGAATGAAGGTGACCGTCGCCACGTAGATGCCGTCTTCGCTGCCGAACCTGGTGACGAAGTCGCCGAACCGCAGCTTCAGGTCGTTGACGCCGACGTTCAACGTGACGTTCTCGAACGCCAGGCTCTGGATCGGCGTGCCGGGCCTGGCCGGCGTCGGGTTCGGGCGCCCGGGATTGGCTTCGGTCGTGCGCACGGGCCCCGCCGGGCACCAGTTCCGCGGATTGCGCGGATTGCCGCCGGTCGTGTTGCGGTTGATGCCCGGGTTCCACGGGTTGATCGTGGACGTTGCGAAGGAATCGCAATCGGCCTGGGTGCTGAACGCGGCACCGACCTGCGCGCCGTTGATCTCGAGCGTGTTGCCGGTGTGGAACCCGTACTCGGTGTTGCCGTGGGTGGTGACCACGACCTGCACGGTGCCGGTGACGGTGGCCGATCCATTGCCGGGGTCCGGCACGTCGATGGCGCCCGGGAGGTAGCGCGAGCCGCCGTCGACGACGACCGGCAGCAGGATCGCCGGGACCGCCTGGCGGGCGGCCGGAACGACGGCCGGCCGCGACGAGATCAGGTCGAGCGAATAGTAGAAGCCGGTGTTGGCGTAGATCACCTGCGCATCGTGGGTCGGCAAGCCGGGGGGATAAGGCGCGGTCGGGATGGTGGGCACCATCTGCCCGCTGCTGTCCCAGCACGGGTTGTAGGTCCCGGGGGAATTCGCGTAGGTCGGGTTGGAACCGCCCTTGATCCCGATCCAGATGTCCTGCGTCCTGCTGGCGAGGTAGGGCGCGAACCGGCTGATGCTCATGTACGGCGACACGTAGGTCGGGCTCGGGCTGTCGTAGGTGTTGAACGGCGAGATGAAGCGCGTCATCTCGACCGCCAGGTCCAGGTCGTTCGCGGTCGGGGTCACGCCGACCGGCATCGCGATGTAGGCCAGGGCCTCGATGCGGTCGAAGGCGTCGCAGCCGCCGTAATAGGTCAGCTTCGCGTTCAAGGTCTGGCCGAGCTGGCGCTTCTGCGCGCTGCTCAGCTTGACCAGGGTGTACCAGGTGTCCCCGGCATCGTCGAGCAAGGCGAGCTGCCCGGGCGGGGGCACGTAGTTCGGCGGCAATCCGCCGCCGTAGATCCCGAATTGCGGCGCGTGGTCGAGCACGGTCAGGGTCGCGGCGCCCGCGACCGGCACCGCGCATGCCGCGGCGAAGAACGACAGGGACAACATCCCGAGGGAACGGGCAATGCTCATGGCGCACCTCCGATCGTTGCGATGGACGACGGGGATGCGATCAGCGCGACTTCCGGGTCCAGCCATGCGCTTGCCGGCGTGGCCCTGCTTCGTCGATGATTTTTTCGGTGCCCGGCTGGACGCGAACGACACCGGCAGGCGCGCTACCCCGCCCGAATCCTAAACCGGAACCGTGCCGTGCGTCACATTCCCCAACCCGGCGATTCCAGCGAGGCCCGGCGCCCGGTCAGCGCCCTGTCCATCGCCGGCAGCGATTCCGGCGGCGGCGCCGGCATCCAGGCCGACCTCAAGACCTTCGCCGCGCACGGCGTGCACGGGCTCTGCGCCATCGCCGCGCTGACCGCGCAGCACACGCGCGGGGTGTCCGCGGTGCACGTGCCCCCGGTGGAATTCCTGCGCGCGCAGATCGATGCCTGCTTCGACGATTTCCGCATCGGCGCGGTCAAGCTCGGCATGCTCGCGAACGCGGCGGTGATCCATGCCGTCGCGGACGCGCTCGAAACCTACCGGCCGCGCCACGTCGTGCTCGACCCGGTGATGGTCGCGACCAGCGGCGCGAAGCTGCTCGAGGACGATGCGCTCGACGCCTTGCGCACGCGGCTGCTGCCGCTGGCGGACATCGCGACGCCGAACATTCCCGAAGCCGAACTGCTCGCCGGGACGCGCATCGTCGATGCCGCTTCCGCGATGGAATCGATGCGTACGCTGCGCGCGATGGGCGCGAAGGCGCTATTGCTCAAGGGCGGGCATCTCGACGAAGGCGACACGGTCATCGACCGTTACGACGACGGCGCGACCGTCGCCGGATTCATCCACCAACGCTTGCCGCTCGAAGCGCACGGCACCGGCTGCACGCTGGCCTCGGCCGTCGCGGCCAACCTGTGCCTCGGCTTGTCGATGCCTGCGGCCGCGCAGGCCGCAAGCGATTACGTCGAACGCGCGTTGCGCCTCGGCTATCGGCCGGGCCGCAGCGGGATCGTGGTGCTGGATCACTTCGGCGCAGCGCCGCCGATGCGGCGCTGATGCGCATCGGGCCAGTTCGGTTCGCCCGACCTGGCCCGATTCCCTCCCCTGGCGGAGACGCGTTACCGCGTTGACCTCAGCGCAAGGTCCCGTTGTACAACGCGGCCATGAACGCGCTCACTTGCGTGGTGTAGCTGGAAGGCAGGCCGAGGTTGTTGTTGATGTCGCCGTGATTCAAGTTCTGCGACAGCACCAGCGCATTCGTCCCGTAGCCCAGCGCCTGGTCCACGAACGCCTGAGCCCAGGCGCAGGAGTAGTCCTCCTGCGACGAGCATACGGCCAGGAAGGGCGCGATGCGTGCCTTCATCTGCGCCATCGGCGACGCGGCGGTCCACAGTTTCGGATCGCTGCCGAAAGCGTCGTCGAAGATGCTCTGGTGGTAGGGGTTGTTCATCATCGACACGACATCGTAGGCCGCGCTGTCCAGCGCCACGGTGCCCAGCCACGGCAGCGGACGCACGCTCGCCGGCGTCGATTGCACCACCGCCGGGGACGAGGCCACCAGCGAAACCAGGTGCGCGCCGGCGGAGAAACCCATCAGCACGAACTTGTTCGGGTCCCCGCCCCATTCGGTGGCGTGCCGCTGCGCGTAGCCGAGCGCCAGCGCCACGCTCTGCGCCTCCTGCAGGGCATTGACCTTGGGCACCAGCGGATAGTTGATCGAGATGAAGATGGTGCCCGGCGGCACCCAGTTCTGCACCTTGTTCAGCACCACCGGGGTGTCCATCTTGTCGCCCTGGTACCAGCCGCCGCCATGGACCATCAGGATCACGGGCGCCTTGTACGCGCCGCCGGCGGGCATGTAGACATCCAGCTTCTGCAGGGGATCGCTGCCATATGCGATGTTGAGCTTGAAACACATGTTCCCCGGCATCGGGTTGTTGGAGCTTCCGCCCGGCGGATTGCAGAAACTGGTCGGCGTGCCCTTCGGCGGCGGCGCCGGGCGGGCATGGCCGGTGGACCAGGCGAGCATCGCCATCAGGGCGAACGCGAACTTCATGTGCAGGGAATCCATGGCTTCTGTTTATCCGCACGGGCAGGGGGGGCCGCGCATGGCGCAATCCTAGGAACGTGCCCGGCAAGCAACCGGGATTCAGCGCACAGATCGGTCGACATATCCGGTTACATGGGGGGTCGGAGTGAGAAGCGACGCACAGAATCGCAATTTGGGGCCCGGATCGCCCGCGCGGGCCATCGCGCCACGGCCCCGGCCACCCTCGACCGCGCATGGGCCGGAACCGCGGTTCCATTCCGCTTGCGCCAGCCCGGAGGACAGCACTGATGCATGCGCGGGAACTGCCGGTCGCCCCCGGCGACGGCCCTGAGGCCGCGCTGCTCGCGCGCATCCCCGCAGCGCCGCGCGCCGCGGTGCTGTGGTTGCCGGCGCTGGGCGTGGCGGCCCGGCACTAC
>JBGAHT010000077.1:0-9134 GCA_044226035.1 Thermomonas sp.
CCGCGGATGCCGCCGGCATCCAGTGGCGCACGCTCAATGCGTCGAAGGGACCAGCGGTGCGCGCGACGCGTTGCCAGGCCGATCGCGCGCTGTATCGCGCCTACATCCGCAACGCGGTCGAATCGCAGCCGAACCTCACCGTGTTCCAGGCCGCGGTCGACGATCTCGTCATCGAAGGCGAGGCCGTGCACGGCGCGATCACCAACACCGGCCTGCGCTTCGCCGCGCCGGCGGTGGTGCTGACGGCGGGCACCTTCCTCGCCGGCAAGATCCACATCGGCGAGACCCAGTACGCCGCCGGTCGCATGAGCGACCCGCCGTCGATCGCGCTCGCCCACAAGCTGCGCGAAGGCCGCTTCGTCGTCGACCGGCTCAAGACCGGCACGCCGCCGCGCATCGACGGCCGCACGCTGGATTATTCGAAGATGGACGAACAGCCCGGCGACGATCCGCGCCCGGTGTTCTCGTTCATGGGCAGCGCCGCCGACCATCCGGCGCAGGTGAGTTGCTGGATCACCCACACCAGCGAACGCACGCACCAGCTCATCCGCGACGCGCTGCATCGTTCGCCGCTGTATTCGGGACAGATCGAGGGCATCGGCCCGCGCTACTGCCCGAGCATCGAGGACAAGGTGGTGCGCTTCGCCGACAAGGCCAGCCACCAGATCTTCGTCGAACCCGAAGGCCTGGCCGTCACCGAAATCTATCCGAACGGGATTTCCACCTCGCTGCCGTTCGACGTGCAGCTGGAACTGGTGCGTTCGATCGCCGGTTTCGAGCACGCGCACATCACCCGCCCCGGCTACGCCATCGAATACGATTTCTTCGATCCGCGCGGGCTGAAAGCGTCGCTGGAAACGAAGGCCGTCGCCGGCCTGTTCTTCGCCGGCCAGATCAACGGCACCACCGGCTACGAGGAGGCTGCGGCGCAGGGCCTGCTCGCCGGCGTCAACGCCGCGCGCTTCGCGCAGGGGAACGATGCGTGGCGTCCGCGCCGCGACGAGGCCTACCTCGGCGTGCTGGTCGACGACCTCATCACCCAGGGTACGTCCGAGCCGTACCGCATGTTCACCTCGCGCGCCGAATACCGTTTGCAGCTGCGCGAGGACAACGCCGACGCCAGGCTCACGCCGCGCGCGCGCGAACTGGGCCTGGTCGACGACGCGCGCTGGGACGCCTTCTCGCGCAAGCGCGCGGCCATCGAAGCCGAGACCGCGCGCCTGTCCGCGCTGTGGGCCGCGCCGAACAACGCGCTGGGCGCGGCGATCGCGCGCCACATCGGCGTGGAAGTCTCGCGCGAGGCCAATGCCATCGACCTGCTGCGCCGGCCCGAGCTCGATTACGCGACGCTGATGCGGGTGCCGGAACTCGGCCCGGCCGTCGACGACGCCAGGGTCGCCGAGCAGGTCGAGATCGAAACCAAATACGCCGGCTACCTCGACCGCCAGCGCGAGGAAATCGCGCGCGCGCGGCGCCACGAAACCACCGCGATTCCCGCCGCGTTCGACTACGCGCAGGTCCCGGGCCTGTCCGCGGAAGTGCGGCAGAAGCTCGAGCGCGTGCGCCCGCAGACGCTCGGCCAGGCGCAGCGCATCCCCGGCATGACCCCGGCCGCGGTCTCGTTGCTGCTGGTGCACCTAGAACGCCGCCGGCGCGAACGCGCGGCCTGACTCACACCTCGCGCACCACCTCGTCGTCGCGCGGGGGCTTTCGCCGCCACGGAAGCGGCACGTTGAACAGCATCAGCGCGATCCACGCGATGCGGCTCGACCAGGATT
The DNA here is from genome assembly GCA_044226035.1 of Thermomonas sp. GTDB lineage: Bacteria > Pseudomonadota > Gammaproteobacteria > Xanthomonadales > Xanthomonadaceae > Pseudoluteimonas. The sequence continues at coordinate 1,779 of JBGAHT010000077.1, forward strand.
CGCGATCCGGCGCGCGCAATCCGGCGCCGGGCCCGGCATCGGCATCGAGCGCGTAGGCGCCCGCGTCGAGGTCGCGCACGACGGCGCGCGCGCGTTCGGCGTCGCGTTCGTCCACCAGCACCCGGGTGCCGCCGACCGTCAGCCGCCATTCCCAGTTCGCCAGGCCCATGTGCGTGTCGGCGACGTGCGCGTCGATGCCTTCGGCGCGCAACCGGCCGCAGGCGATGTGCGCCTCGATCGGATCGTGGAAGCTGGCCACGGCGGTGAACATGCACGCCATCCTACGCCGGCTGGAGTAGGCTGCGCGGCATGGACACACGCCTGGTTCCGCTGGTTTTCGCCGCTTCGCTCGTGCTCGCCGCCTGCGGGCGCGAAACCCCGGCGCCCGCGTCGCAGGCGGGCGAGGCGACCGGGCTGCTGCCGTGGAACCTGCCGGCCCCGCCCGGGAGCATGGCGCCGGACCTGGTCGTCGGACCGCGCGGACGCGTGGCGCTGTCGTGGCTCAACGTCGAATCCGGCCGGCGCACGCTGCTGCAGTACGCGGAATTGGGCGTGCAGGATCGCTGGGAAGGCCCGCTCACCATCGCGGTCGGCAATTCCTTCATGGCCAATGCGGTCGATACGCCGCACATCGCCATCGCCGACGACCACGCGCTGTGGGTGCAATACCTGCAGCGCCAGCCCGAAGGCGGTTACGGCGTGCGCCTGACCACCTCGCGCAGCGGCGGCATGAACTGGAGCGATCCGATCGCGGTGAACGACGACAGCGTCGCCGCCGAACACGGCTTCGCCGCGCTGTGGCCCGCGGGCAGCGACCGCATCGGCATCGCCTGGCTGGACGGCCGCGACGCCGGCGGCGAAGGCGAAGGGCACGACGACGGGCACGCGCACGCCGGCGCCACCGCGCTGCGCGCGGCGACGTTCGGGCCGGACCTGCAGCGCGCGGGCGAAACCGTGGTCGATGCGCGCAGCTGCGATTGCTGTTCCACCGCCGTCGCGCGCACGCCGGACGGCGTGGTGCTGGCCTATCGCGATCGCGACGAGAACGAGATCCGCGACATCGCCACCGTCGCCTTCGACGGCAAGCGGTGGAGCGCGCCGCGCCCGGTGCACGCCGATGGCTGGCACATGGAAGGTTGCCCGGTGAACGGCCCGTCCATCGCCGCCGATGGCGACGACGTCGTGCTCGGCTGGTTCACCGCCGCCAACGACGAGCCGCGCGTGCAGCTCGCGCGCAGCGAGGACGGCGGCGCGCATTTCGGCGCGCCGCTGGTCCTCGAGCGCGGCAAGCAGGTCGATGGCCGGGTCGCGGTCGCGCTGGACGGCGACAACGCCTGGGCGCTGTGGCTGCGCGAGGAATTCGGCGGCGCCTCGCTGTGGCTGGCGCGGCTGGCGCCGGACCTGTCCAGGGAACGCGAACGGATCAAGGTGGCGACATTGAAGGCGCACGGCATCGCCGCCGGTTATCCCAGGCTCGCGCTGCGCGACGGTACCGCCTACATCGTCTGGACCGACAGCGACGGCACGCTGACGCAGCTGCAGGGCGCGAGGTTCGTGCCGAAACAGTAGTCTTGCTTTTGTGGGCGGCATCGCCCGCCACTTGGCTGCTAAAAGCGCGGCCGCGACAAACCTCGCGATCGGGCCTGAAGGCCCTCCCACAGTCGCGCCTCCAAGGCAGGTTCCTCCCGGCTTCGCCCATGTCCGCTTTCGGCCCGGTTTCCCGCTAAGGGAAGGAAGCCACGCCGGAAGCCCGCCATGCATGCCCCGTTCCGCACCTGCCTGCCGCTCGCCTTGCTGGCGCTGGCGGCGTGTTCGTCGAAAACCGATCGGCCGCCGGTTGCGTCGGCCGCCGGGTCCGCGCCCGCGACCGTCGCGGTCGTGCAGGAAGCAGAGCCGAAATGCACCAACGAACCGCGCACGGACGAAAACGACAAGCGTCCGCGTTGCGGTGGCCCGGGCAATCCGCTGGTCGTCGCGAAAAAGAGCGGTTATCGCATCGACATCGCCGGTGTCGGCACCCGTACCGACGGCAGTGCATGCGTGGTCAAGCCGAGCATCGTTTGCGACATCGACAAGCCCTTCAGCAACGAATTCTGCGGCGGCACGCTCACCCACACGCCGACCAGCGACAAGGGCGGCACGTTCGAAATGCATGTTTCCGGCAATGGTGGTTCCTTCACCCAGTCTGGCAGCTACACGCTGGGCGGCCCCGCGGAAAAAATCACGGCGACCTATGCCAGCACCAAGCTCTGCGCGCACGCGGGCGGACGCACCATCTGCCTGCCGCCACGCACCATCTCAGCCACCTGGACGAAGGTCGACGACTGCGAGGCCGCGCAATGAACGCGATCAGGAACCATCGGGAACGGGCTGTTCGGACGGTTGTCGCGGTGGCGTTCGCCTTGCTGGCGCTGGCGGCCTGCTCGTCGAAAACCGATCAACAGGCCGCCACGGCGTCCTCCGCCAAGCCGGCCGCCGATTCGCCGGTGGCGAAGGCGAACGCCGAGTTCGCGCGTTTGCAGGCGCAGGGCCCGGACGCGACCGCGCGCGAGTTCGCGAAAATCGAATATCCGGCGACGCGCAGCCTGATGAAGGCCGGCGGGCTGGACGCCGCGCTCGGCGGCGAGGCCAGGGCCGATACCGCATTGCAGGCGTTGTTCGCGTTGTACGAACGCAAGTCGCGCATGTACGCGGCGGAATTGCCGACGCTGTTCGACAAGCATTCCGGCGGCGGCGGCGGATTCGGCAGCGGGGGCGATGCCGGTACCGGCGGCATGGGGGCATCGTCCGTGCTCGCGGGAATCCAGAACCAAGCCGGCGAACAGGCCTGGGAACGCGGGCAGGAGTCCGGGCAAACCTCGGGCAGCGAGACCAATACCACCGAAAACGGCAAAACCACCATCGACTGGTCGGAAAACGGCTACACCAGCACCACGACCTACGAGGGCAATTTGCCGGAGGGCCTGAAGGGCAAGGTCACCACCAAGGTCAAGGCGGTGGCCTGCCCGGATGCGCAGGGCAAGGTCGAGGTGGAGTTCGAATCGACTTCCGATCTCGCGGCGGGCAATGGCAGTGCGCAGACCAAGGTGAGTTCCAAGCTGGTCAAGCACCTCGACGACGATGCCAACCTGATCGACGACGACATGGACTCGGACTCGCACGTCGAACAGAGCACCGGTGCCGGCAGCCAGGTCGACGTGACCGACACCCTGTCCACCAGCCGCGACGAAATGGGTAGCAAGGTCAACGGTCGCAACCGCGGCGCCAGCGACGAGGACGTGCAATTGGCGCAGGGCCTGGCCACGATGGGGCGCTACGCGGCGATGTCCGCGCTGGAGACGGCGAAGAAGGCCTGGGAATCCGGCAAATGCGTGAAGCTTGACGTTCGCAGCGATCCGGCCAAGCGCACCGGCGCGAAGCCGAATACCGCGTACACGCTGTTCGCCGAACCGCGCGCGAAAACCGATGGCGCGCCGACCCGCGGCACGGTGAAGGCGACGCTGAGCGGCGAGCACATGCTCAACCCGCGCGACAGGAAGGTGCCCGCCGACGCGCAGTTCGACTACCAGAATCCCGAGAAGAAGGACCAATCGGCGACCATCGACTTCGAGGCGCGCAGCAAGCGCGGCGTCGGCAAGGCCAGCCTGCAGTTCGACACCAGGAAGAGCGGTTATCGCTTCGTCGGCGGCAGTGGCGATCCCGTCGACCAGGTCGTGTGCAACATCGACAAGCCCTTCGTGCTCAATGGAAGGATGTTCGGCGTGGAATTCAGCGGCGGGTTGTCCGGCACTTACCGCTTCGTGCGCACGCCGAACATCCCGGGGCTGAGCTGGAAAGCCAAGGGCAGCTATTCCATTTCCTTCCCCAACGGCGAGGACAAGCCCGGCAGCATGGCGACGAACGGAGACGGCACGATCCATGCCGGCAGTCAGTCGCGCACCACCAGCGGCGGCGAGCACTTCACCCTGACGCCGGTCGAATCCTGCGACGCGGCATCATGAAAAACACGCACACCATGCGAAGGTCCCTGCGTTCCTCGAATGCCGGTCGAACGCCAGGGGCAACCTCCATCCAGGCGCGGCATGCCATCGCCGCCGTGATGTTGTTCGCCTCGCCTGTACTGTGCGCGCAAAGCCTGGACGGCTTGTTCCGGCAGGCGGCGGCGAAAGCGAAGCAGGCGATCGAACGGAGCGGCGAGGATCGCGGGAATCGCCCGGCCGCCGCGGCGCCGCAGGATGCACGTCGCGGCAACGCCGCCGGTACCGCGAACGCGCCGATGGCCGATGATTCCACCGCCGCGCGCGATGCCGCCATCGCCCGCCTTCGCGCTTCCCCCGCGAGGACGGTATGCGCGGACCGGAGCACGATGGGACGCGTCTACGGCACCACCTGCAACAGCCGCGAATTCCCCGCGCCACCCATCCTGTCGGCGCCCGCGTTCGCGTGGCAGGCCAAGCCGGGTTGGTGGGGCGCGTGGTCGCCGTTCCTGGTCGGCAAGCTGATGCTGACCGGCAGTTGCAACAACGACGACAACGCCGGCCTGTCCGCGCTGGACGTCGGCAGCGGCAAGACCGTCTGGCGGATCGGCAGCATCTGCGGCGTCGGCAACCGGCGTGGCAGTACCGGCAACGTGGCCTTCTTCGAGTTGCCGTCGGGCGAGGTACTGCTGGTCTATCCGCGCGAGAACGGCGAGCCGACCGATTACTACGTCGTCGACACCAGGGCCGGGCGCATCGTGCGTTCGCTCAAGCCTGCTGCCAATGTCGCGCTCCGCGGGCTAGGCGGCGGGTTCACCGGCGTCAACCAGTCGAAGCAGGACGGCGTGAGCAACCTGATCGGCTTCAGTCCGTCGCTGGACCAGGTGCTGTGGCGCAACCGCGGTTTCCGGCTGGCCATGCGCGACGACGACGCGCATTACAAGCCCACCTTCAGCCCCGTGGCGCTGACCGACAACATCCTGTTGCTGAGCGCCCGCAGCACCGACCAGCCCGATCCGCCGACGCGGCAACTGCAGGCCATCGATGCGCAAACCGGGCGCACGCTGTGGCGCAACACCGACCAGCCGGTGGCCGAGCGCGGCGATGGCAGCGGCGGCGACTGGCGCTCCGACGATGGCACGCCGATGGTGGCCGGCGGCAAGGCGATCATCCGCGTGCAGGGATTGCTGGGACCCGCGGCCCTCGGCCGGCGGCCGGATGGCGATGCCTTGCGCGCGTTCGATCCGCGCAGCGGCGCGGTGGCGTGGACGACCAAGCCGGTGCGCGGCACGGCCATCGAGAACCGCGTCGCGGTCGGCGACATGCTGGTCGCGGAAGTGCTGCGCGGCGACGCGCGCGAGTTGTGGGGCTATCGCCTGGCCGACGGCGCGTTGGCATGGCGGCGCCCGGTCTCCGCGGCTGCGCGCCTGCTGGCGTCTTCCGGCGGCGCGTTCTACGTGTCCGAACGGATTCCTTCGGGGCGTGGTGAAAGCGACATGGACATCCGCCTGCAGGGAATGGATGGCGAGACCGGCACGTTGCTATGGACGACCACGCTGCCTGGCCACAACCTCGATTTCGACGGCGGCTGGGGCATCGAGCCCGATCCGCGCCGCGGCGGTTCGCAAGGCCCGGCCTGGCGCATCGGCCGCGATGGCGCGATCTACGGGGTGACCCTGACCGGCGCGTTCAAGCTGCAATGAGTATTGCCAACATCGTGTCGGGACGATGGCCGTTCTGCAACGACGATGCGCGGCGCTGTTGCCTGCGATCTCCGCTGCGCCTGTCGCGCATGCGCAGTCCGACATCGCGCGCGCTTCGAACGCGGAGAACACGGCGCTGCACAACCTGTTGCTGGCCGGCGCCGGCTAGCCGCTGACGGTGTGCGTGGACGACAAGCAGGACGACAACGCCGGGCAAGTCGAGCAGGTGAAGGCGATGGCGGCCGGCTTCAGCAAGAAGCTGCCGGGCGTGGAACCGCAAGCGCTGGCGGCGATGCCGGAGCCGCGCCAGCGCCTCAGTGCAGGCCGAGTTGCTTCGCCAGGGCTTCGGCGTTGATGCGGTCTTCGTGTTGCGGTAGCACGGATTCGCGCATCACCGGCAGCACTTGCGCCATCAACGCGCGTGCTTCCGCCTTGTCGCCGCGCTCGAACAGGATGCGCGCCAGCCCGCCGCGAATGACGGCGATATCGAACGGATTTCCGGCCGGCTGCAACGTCGCAAGGGCTTCGCGTTGCTTCGCTTCGGCCGTGCCCAGATCGCCTCGCTTGCGCGCCAGACGCGCATCGAACAGGAAGTAGCGGGCGAAGGCGGGATTATCCGGCGCTATCCGCTTGGAAACGCGTTCGTGCAGTTCTTCAAGCAATGTTTGGGTGCGGGCCAGATCGCCCGAGCGCAGGGTGGCGGTGGTGAGGCCATCCAGGACGGACATATAGTCTTCCGAATCCTCGCCCTCCGCCTTGCGCACGCGTTCGAGCAGGGCTTCGAGCAGGAGCACCGCCTGTTGCACGTTGCCGTTCGACAGCATCTGGTGGGCGTACGATGCTTCGATCGTCGTCCGGGTCGGATCGCCGGGAGCGACCTTTTCCTGATCCAGCAGGGCGATCGCGCGCTTGGACGAGTCCATGGCATGCGCGCAATCGCCGGCATTACATTCCAAGATGGCCTGGTTGCTCAGAGCCATTGCCAGGTTGCGCGGGCCATTGTCCGCTGGGTGTGTCATCTGCATCGTGAGCGCATTCAGCTTCAATGCTTCGCGATACCGTCCTTGCGCATTCAGCGCATTCATCAAGACGGAATACAGGACTGCCAAGGAGGTGTCGCCGCCGCCTCCGGTCTTTTCGACGGCGGCAATGGCTCGGCGAATGGTCCCCTCCGCCTGCGCGAATTGCCCGACCATGATCTGGCCTTCGGCCATGTTGCGGATCAGGTCGATCCTCTCCGGGGAGTTGGCTGCGACATGGTGGCGGTCGGCGAAGGCCAGGCCCTCGCTGCTGGCCTGCAAGATGCGCACGCGATCGGAGGCCAGGCGCGCGCCATCGCTGATCAACGTATACACGTGCAGCGTCACGTCGATGGGGGGAGCGGGTATGCGCTTGGCGGCGGCGAGCGCGTCCTCGGCCCGCTTTCGGCAGTCCGGCAGGCCGTATTTGTAGACGTGGGCGAGAGTGATGTTGGCGAGCGAACGCAGCTGCTGCTCGGGATCGTCCGGGGCGAACTGCTTGCGCAATGCCACGGCACGATCGGCGGAAGCCAGCACCTCCGGAAAGCGCTCGAGCGTATCCAGCGCCTTGGACTGGACCACCAGGTCGTCGGCCAGGGCCAGCGCTTCCTCGCGGTCGCGCGGTTGCGCATTGCGGGTGCCGGCGATCAGCTGGTC
>JBGAHT010000001.1:0-89293 GCA_044226035.1 Thermomonas sp.
CGAGCTGATCGAGGAGAAGGGGACGCGCCAGGTCTACGCCGACGCCGAGGTGCTGGTGTGCGGGGGCGCGGTGCAGTCGCCGCAGATCCTGCAGCTGTCGGGGATCGGCGACGGAGAGGAACTCGCAAGGCACGGCGTCAAGACGGTCCACGAGCTGAAGGGCGTGGGCGCCAACCTGCAGGACCACCTGGACGTCTGCATGTCGTGGGTGTGCCCGCAGCCGATCACGATCTATTCGATGCGCAAGGGGCTGAAGTCCCTGTTCATCGGCCTGGACTACATGTTCCGCCGCCAGGGGCTGGGCACGCAGAACATGCTGGAATCGGGCGCCTTCCTGCGCTCGCGGCCGGACCTGGATCGCCCCGACCTGCAGGTCCACACCGTGCTGGCGATGATGCAGGACCACGGCAAGGTGCAGATCAAGAAGGACGGCTTCACCTTCCACGTCTGCCAGCTGCGCCCCGAAAGCCGCGGCAAGGTGGGGCTGCGAAGCGCCGATCCGCTGGCCGACCCGGCGATCTTCGCCAACTACCTCTCCGCCGAGGAGGATCGCCGCGCCATGCGCGAGGGCGTGAAGATGATGCGCGAGGTGGCCAGGCAGGCGGCGCTGAAGCCGTTCATCAAGGAAGAGTACGCGCCGGGGGCCGACGTGCAGTCGGACGCCGACATCGACGCGTGGATCCGCCGGTCGGCCGAGACGATCTACCACCCCGTCGGCACCTGCCGCATGGGCGTGGCCGGCGACGCCATGGCCGTGGTCGATGAAGAGCTGAAGGTTATCGGCCTGCAGGGCCTGCGCGTCGTCGACGCCTCGGTCATGCCGACCCTGATCGGCGGCAACACCAACGCCCCGACGATCATGATCGCCGAACGCGCGGCGGAGTTGATCGCGGCGGGGTGAGGCCCTTTTCTTTTCCCTCTCCCCTTTGTGGGAGAGGGTGACCGAAGGTCGGGAGAGGGGTGCCGGCCCAGTCAGGCCAGCAGGATCGAGGTCGCAAGCAAGGCGACGTAAACCGCAAGTCCAAGCACTGCGCCTGCAACCAGGCCCGCCTGCGCTTCCTTGAACCCGATGCCACCCGCAAGCGCCTTCGTCGCCTGCGCACGCCTCGCTGGCGGAATCGAATAGACGAGGGCGTTCGCCAACCAGAACGCACATGCTGGCGCGACAACGACTGGCGACAGCAGCAAAACAATCCCGGCGAATGTCTCCGGGCCGCGACCGAATCCGAGCGCTGCGTCCGGGACTGTCGGCCGGATCACATGCAACAGCTCGACGCCAAGCCACACGCCTCCGAACCACAACGCCAGCCAGATCGGCAGGAAGACGAGGAACCCCAACGCGTCCCAAACCGTCCTGGATGCGCGTTTCCGGGCTTGCGCATTGGCGAGATAGGTTCCTTCCCGCATCTCGCGGGTCGTCCGGCACAGTTGCGACCACCCACCGAATGATTTATTCGCTTTCCCCATCCCCCTCTCCCGGCGCTTCGCGCCACCCTCTCCCACGATGGGGAGAGGGAAAAGCAACTCACCCCCGCTCCAGCATCGGCGGCAGCGGGCAATGCAGCACGCCGCAGATGGTGCGCAGCAGCTCGGATTCGGCCACGCTGATGCGGCCGTCGTTGCTGATCGCGGCGGTCACGCCTTCCACCAGCATCTGCTTGGCCAGCGGATCGAGCCGGTCGAGCGCATCCCAGGCTTCGTCCAGCGCAAGCACGCCGTCGGCCGGCGGTGCATAGGCAATGTGCTCGCTGGGCAAGACGCGCTGCATGCCGGCGAGGTAGGCGCGGCGGGCGCTGTCGGCATCGTCGTGCCCGGCTTGCGCCACCACCGCCAGCAGCAACGCCAGCTCGCGCTTCACCGCATTCGGCTTGCGCGGGCCGAAGCGCGCGTAGCGCGAGGGATCCAGCGATTCGCGCACCTGCACCGTCAGCAGCCGGCCGAGGCAGTATTCGAACAGCGAGACCTCGCCATCGGCGTTCACCACCGCGTGCACGCTGTCCATGAACGCGTCCAGTTGCGGGCGCGGGCGCAGGCGCAGCACCGGGAATGCCAGCGCCGCCAGCGGCAGGCGCAGCATCGGGTGCAGGTCGGCGACGAGCTGCTGGTGGATGCGCGCGGCGTGGTCGGCGGCTTCGGGGCCGAGGCGCGCGCCGATTTCGAAACGCTGGCGTTCGGCCAGTCCCTCGTCCTCGGCCAGCAGCAGCGCGAGCAGCAGCGGCATCACCGCGTCGCGTTGCGCGGCGAGGTCGCGCAGGGCGTCGGGAATGCCGCTGGCGATCGCATCGGCGCGCTTGTAGTCGTCGGCGGCGGGCGCGGCGACCTGCGCCGCGACCATCGGCGGAGTGACGTTCAGTTCCTGCGTCGCGCTCGGCAGGCGCGAGCCGCCCACGGCATCGAGGCCGAGCATCGCGTCCTCGTCCAGCCCGACCGGCGGCGTCGCGAACCACTTCGTGCGCAGCCGTTCCAGTTCCTCGCCGCGGAAATGCGGTTCCAGCGCCTGGATGCGCTTGAGCAGCGGCGGATGCGTGGCGAACAGGCCGGACAGGCTCAGGCCCTCGCCGAACAGCATGTGGCTGACTTCCTCGGCGTTGCCGCGGTCGTTGAGCGTCGCGCCTTCGGCGAGGCCGCCGATCTTCTTCAGCGCGCCGGCGAGGCCGGCGGTCTGCCGGGTGAACTGCACCGCGCTGGCGTCGGCCAGCGATTCGCGCGAACGGCTGACGCCGGCCTTGATCATGCGCCCGAAGAACAGGCCGATGTAGCCGACCACGATCGCCATCAGCGCCGCCGCCAGCACCACCGCCGCGCCGCGCGAATCGCGCCCGCGCCCGCCGTAGAACAACACCTTGCGCCCGATCAGGCCGATCATGAGGATGCCGAACAGCACGCCGATCAGGCGGATGTTCAGGCGCATGTCGCCGTTGAGGATGTGGCTGAACTCGTGCGCGACGACGCCCTGCAGCTCGTCGCGGTTGAGCCGGTCGAGCGCGCCGCGGGTGACCGCGACGACCGCGTCGGAAGGCGAATAGCCGGCGGCGAAGGCGTTGATGCCGGCCTCGTGCTCGAGCACGTAGATCCTCGGCACCGGCACGCCGGAGGCGATCGCGATTTCCTCGACCACGTTGCGCAGGCGGCGCAGGTTGGCGTCGGTGGTGTCCTCGGGCACCGGCACGCCGCCCATCTGCAGCGCCACCGGTTCGCCGCCGCCGCGCAAGGACGCGATGCGGTAGAGCGAACCCAGGCCGATCGTCGCCACGGTGGCGAGGCTGAAGAACGCGAGCGCGCCGGTGGAACGCGTGGTCGCCCACGCGACGACGTCGACGGCGAACACGATGCCCGCCACCGCCAGCGCGAACAGCACCACCAGCCACGCGGACGTGCGCCGGGCCGCGGCCTGGTGTTCGAAGAAATTCATGGCATTCGCTCCTTCCTTCTCCCGCCGGGAGAAGGTGCCCGAAGGGCGGATGAGGGTCCGGACTTGCGCGAACTCATGGAAATGCGCTCACCGACCCTCACCCCAACCCCTCTCCCGACGGGAGAGGGGCTTTAGAACTGCACCTTCGGCGCGGCGCGCACTTCGGCCTGCTTGTCCGCCGGGATTTCCAGCAGCGTCGCCGGCGCGAAGTTGAACATGCCGGCGAAGATGCTGTTCGGGAACACTTCGCGCTTGTTGTTGTAGGCCATCACCGCGTCGTTGAACGCCTGCCGCGCGAAGGCGACCTTGTTCTCGGTGCTGGTCAGCTCCTCGGTGAGCTGCATCATGTTCTGGTTGGCCTTGAGGTCCGGATAGGCCTCGGCCACCGCGAGCAGGCGCCCGAGGCCCGCGTTCAACTGGCCCTGCGCCGCGGCGAGTTGCGCCATCGCCGCCGGATCGCCGGGATTGGCCTTGGCCGCGGCCAGGCCGGACTGCGCGGCCGAACGCGCGGCGATCACCGCTTCCAGCGTCTCGCGCTCGTGGCTCATGTAGCCCTTGGCGGTTTCCACCAGGTTCGGGATCAGGTCGAAGCGGCGCTGCAGCTGCACGTCGATCTGGGCGAAGGCGTTCTTGAACGCGTTCCGCGCGGTGACCAGGCCGTTGTAGATGCCCATGGCCCAAAGTGCGACGACCACCACAATCACCAGCAGGATCAGCAGCATGGACATCAAACCTCTCCCTATTCATGCAGAAATGGAAACAGGCGTTATCATCGCCCCCGACAGAGCATACGGACGGGGACCCCGCGATGAAAGACGACGCGAACCGGCCGCAGAAGCGGACGCGCCTCGCCTGGACTCTCAGCCTGTTGTTGTTGCCGCTGGCCGCCGGTAGCGGCGCGCAGGATTCGCTGCGCTGGCGCGGTTCGGCCGCCTACGCACCGCCGCCCACGCCGCAGGCGCCGCAAGCTTCCGTCCACGCCGTGCCGCAACCGGGCGCGGCGTTCGATCCCGCCGAATTCGAACGCCTGGCGCAGCAACTGGTCGCCGACCAGGGCGTGCCGGGGCTGGCGATGACCATCGTCCAGAACGGCAAGGTGGTGAGCGAACGCGGCTACGGCGTCACCGACGTGCAGGCCGCGCAGGCCATCGACAACCACACCGTGTTCCGCCTCGCCTCGCTGTCGAAGGCCTTCGCCGGCACGCTCGCCGGATTGCTGGTGAACCAGGGCGCGTTCCGCTGGGACACGCCGGTGGTCGACTACGTGCCGTGGCTGCGCCTGTCGCGCCCGGGCGCCGAACGCGAGCTCACCGTCGCCGACGTGCTCAGCCATCGCGTCGGCCTGACCCGCAACGCGTTCGACCGCGACCTGGAAGCGAACGCGGACTACGGCAGCCTCGTGTCCAAGCTCGCCTACGCGCCGATGACCTGCGACCCGGGCCAGTGCTACGCCTACCAGAACGTGGCCTTCAGCCTGATCGGCAACGTGCTGGCCGCGACCACCGGCAAGGACTACGGCCAGGAACTGTCGCGGATGGTGTTCAAGCCGCTGGGCATGAGCGACGCGAGCACCGGCCTCGACGGCATCGAATCGAGCCCGCGCTGGGCGCGTCCGCACGTGCGCGGCGGCGGCGGCTGGGTCGCGCTGATGCCCAAGCCGGCCTACTACCACGTGATGCCCGCGGCCGGCGTCAACGCCAGCATCAGCGACATGTCGAAATGGCTGATCGCGCAGACCGGGCATCGGCCCGAGGTGCTGCCGGCGTCGCTGCTCCAAACCCTGCACCACCCGGTGATCTCGACCCCGACCGAACTGCGCGGTTCCGAATGGCGGCGCGAGCGCCTGGGCTCGGCCGGTTACGCGATCGGCTGGCGCGTGTACGACTACGCCGGGCACGAGCTCGTATTCCATGGCGGCGCGGTGCAGGGCTACCGCGGCGTGGTGGCGATGCTACCCGACCGCGACCTCGGCGTCGCCATCCTCTGGAACAGCGAGAGCGCGCTGCCGAGCGGCTTGCTGCCGACCATCATCGACCGCGCGCTCGGCCTGCCCTATCGCGCATGGATCGAAGGCCCGTCCTCGCCGGCGACGCTGTATGCCGGCGGCCAGCAGGACAACGACGAAGCGCAATCCCCGGCCGCGGCCGGCGCGCCGCGCTGATCCCGCCGCCCAGGCGCGGCGCGAATCCCGACCCAAAAGAAAACCCCTTCCCCGCCTGGGCTGCGGGAAAGGGGCTCGCAGACTTCAATGTTGTCGCTTAGATCATCGGCGCCGGAACCGACGGCATGGCCACCGGACCGGACTTCTTCACCGATTTCCTAGCTTTTTTTTTAGCAGCTTTCTTCGCAGGCTTGCGCTTGGCAGCCTTCTTCGCGGCCTTCTTCGCAGGCTTGCGCTTGGCGGCCTTCTTCGCGGCCTTCTTCGCGGGCTTGCGCTTGGCGGCCTTCTTCGCGGCCTTCTTCGCGGGCTTGCGCTTGGCGGCCTTCTTCGCGGCCTTCTTCGCCGGCTTGCGCTTGGCGGCCTTCTTCACCGCCTTCTTCGCGGTCTTCTTGGCGGCCTTCTTGACGGCCTTGCGGGCGGTCTTCTTCTTAGCGACCTTCTTCTTCGCCGCCTTCTTGGCGGCCGGCTTCTTCGCAGCTTTCTTCATGGCCATGGGATGGCTCTCCTCGTCAGTGGACTTGCGGGTACTGCTATGGCTGCCCAGTACTCGACAACGCCGCGGGAGTCGGACCCGCGAGCAACCGCCAGCGCGCGGGGCGCGCCGGAACGGATTCTTGGCATGCGGGCTTCCGTGCCTGCATGGGTCGGCGGCGGTCGCCGCCTGAACGCGATCTGCCTGCACTTCCGCTTCCAGACACGGAATCGGCCGCTTGCATGGCGGCCGAACGGGACTGGATGCGGTTGTCGGAGGAAGCGGGTTTCGTTTCTTCGGGGGAGACGGCGCCTGAGTCCACCTTTTCATACGTCGGGGCGGAGTTCGTTGTTTCCTGGCGCTTGGTCGTCGTAACTGTTCTCACTCGCTTCCGCAGGAACCGTCTGCTGGGCGAAACCTAATCACGGTTTTTTCGACTGTCAACACTTTTGCAACACGAATGTGCCACCGCGTCCCCGGCGCGGATGGCGACGGGGCGACCGCGATGCGCGCGGGCGACCGCATCGGGAACGTCGATGCGCGCGGCGCGCGCGCATGCGCGTGCGAAAAAACATCTTGAAAACAGCTGCGCGATTCGCAACGCATCGCTGCAACCTCGTTCGCGCGCGCTACGCCGCCGGCGACGACGACAGCGCGCCGGCGCCTCCCGGAAGCGCGTTCCAAGGGACGAAAAAAAGTTTGCGGCGGGCGCCGGATTTCGCGTCGCAACACCCGATTTGCGCGAAACCGCGCGACGCGCCGACCCGCGTCGCCGGGTGTCGCGGTCGCGTCCGCGCGCTCCGCGAAGTTGTCCGCGGCGTCGTCCGCGCAAACGAATCCGGCCGCTTGCGCGGCCGGATCGGAGTGTCGCGGGAAGCGGCTTCGCGCCGTCAGTGCTCCTCTTCCTCGAGCAGTTCGGCGTAGTCGTCCGGGCCGAGCAGTTCGTTCAACTGTTCCGGTTCCTCGGCCTCGACCACGTACAGCCAGCCGTCGCCGTAGGCGTCTTCGTTGATCGTCTCGGGCTTGTCGGCCAGCGCGGAATTGACCTCCACGACCTTGCCGGTGACCGGCGCGTAGACGTCCGACGCCGCCTTCACCGACTCCACCACCGCGCTGGCGTTGCCGGCCTCGACCCGGTCGCCGACGTTCGGCAACTCGACGTAGACCAGGTCGCCGAGCAGTTCCTGCGCGTGGTCGGAGATGCCGACGGTGACCTTGCCGTCGCCTTCGACGCGCGCCCATTCGTGGGACTTGAGGAACTTGAGGTCGCCGGGGATCTCGCTCATGAACTGCTCCGTCTGGGGGATGCGGTTTCGCCTGCCGCCAAGTTTAGCGAAGCACCGTGGCGTCGCGTCAAATGCCGTCCATCGGTTTGCCGTCCCGCACGAACGGGACCTTGACCACCCGCACCGGGACTTCCTTGCCGCGGATGTCCACGCGCACCGCGCCCGGCGCGCCGGCGGGCACGCGCGCGAACGCGATCGCCTTGCCGAGCGTGGGCGAGAACGTGCCCGAGAGCACCTCGCCGATCCCATTGTCGGTCAGCACCTTCTGGCCGTGGCGGAGCACGCCCTTCTCGTCCATGACGATGCCGATCATCTGCCGCGGCGCGCCATCGGCGTGCTGGCGCTCGAGCACCCCGCGGCCGACGAAGTCGCGGCCCTCGTCGAGCGCGACGGTCCAGCCGAGCGCGGCTTCGTACGGCGACACGGTTTCGTCCATGTCCTGGCCGTAGAGGTTCATGCCCGCCTCCAGGCGCAGGGTGTCGCGCGCGCCGAGCCCGGCCGGCTTCACGCCCGCGGCGAGCAGCGCGTTCCAGAACGCCTCGGCGTCGGCCTCGGGCACGACCACTTCGAATCCGTCCTCGCCGGTGTAGCCGGTGCGGGCGACGAACACGGCGATGCCGCCGTCGGTCCTGGCCTCGCGCGCGCTGAACCGCACCAGCTTCGACACCGGCGCGCGGTCCTCCTCGCGCAGCAGGCCGATCACCTTCTCGCGCGCGTTCGGGCCCTGCACCGCGACCATGCCGAACTCGGGACGCTCGCGCACGGCGACGTCGAACGCCTGCGCCTGCGCCGAGATCCAGGCCAGGTCCTTGTCTCGGGTGGCGGCGTTCACCACCAGCCGGAACCAGTCCTCGGACATGAAGTAGACGATCAGGTCGTCGATCACCCCGCCCTGCGCGTTGAGCATGGTGGTGTACAGCGCCTTGCCCGGCTTCTGCAGCTTGTCGACCGAATTGGCGACGAGGCGGCGCAGGAACTCGCGCACGCGCGGGCCGGTGAGGTCGACCACGGTCATGTGGCTGACGTCGAACATGCCGGCGTCGCGGCGCACCTGGTGGTGTTCCTCGACCTGCGAACCGTAGTGCAGCGGCATGTCCCAGCCGCCGAAGTCCACCATGCGGGCGCCGAGCGCGCGATGGGCGGCATTGAGGACGGTCTGCTGGGTCATGACGGCTTCCGGTGGGGGCAAGCCGCGATTATCGCGGATCGGGCCGAGCCGCGGTCAGCCGTCGTAGCCGAAGCCTTCGTTGCGGCAGCGCACCCCGGCCGGATCCAGCGCCACGAAGCGCCCGTCCTCGCCCAGCCGCCACAGGCCGCGGAAGCGCGTGAACCATTCCACGTCCTTGCCGGGCTCCAGCGCGGCGAGGATGCGCGAATCGTCCTGGCCGTCGCGCTGGCAGGTGCCGACCGCGACTTCGACCTTCGCGTCGTCCAGCGCCTCGGGCTCGATCGCATCGGTGACCAGCTGCAGCGGCCGGTCGCCGCCGACCAGCGAACCGTCCAGGTACCGCAGCTCGCGCGTGGCCAGCAGCGTGCGGATGTGGCTCTGCTCGTCGCGCAGGACATGGATCGAGATCCGGCAGACCTCGTCGCCCGAGGCGCCGGCGCCGACGCAGGTGCCGGAGAGTTCGTGCACGCCGGAGGGATACGGCGGCGCGACGGCGCCGACCCACTTCTCCTCGTGCTCCAGCTCGGCGGCGGAAACGCCGCCGATGGCGAACGCGACGGCGAACAGCGCCGCGATGCGCGCGTTCACGCCGCCTCCACCTGCAACGTCATCCCGTCCGCGCCGACGACGCGCACGTGCGCATGCGCCGGGAGATCGGGGCCGGTCACTTCCCAGAACGCGTCGGCGATCTGTACGCGTCCGTGGCCATCGACGATGGCGCGTTCCAGCGGCACCACGCGCCCGACCAGCGCGGCGGTGCGCCGGTTCAGCGCCGGCTGGTCGCTGCCGCGGCCACGACCGCGGAACCAGCGTTGCCAGACCAGGATCGCGACCACGCTGAGGATCGCGAACACGACCACCTGCGTCAGCACGGCCATGCCCGGCGCCAGCAGCACGATCACGAAAGTCGCGGCGGCTGCCAGCCCCAACCACAGCATGAAGGCGCCCGGCGCCATCGCCTCCGCGGCGAACAGCAGCAACGCCACCGCGGCCCAGGCGAACACGTCCCAGCGCATGGTCAGCCTCCCTGGCGCGGCGGCGCGACGCGCGGCGCGGACTGCTGGCGCTCCAGCGATTCCTTCGCCAGCTCGGCGATGCCGGCCAGCGAACCGATCACCCCGGCCGATTCCATCGGCATCATCACGAACTTCTGGTTGGGCGCCTCGGCCAGCGACTTGAACGCCTCGATGTACTTCTGCGCGACGAAGTAATTGATCGCCTGCACGTTGCCGCCGGAGATCGCATCCGACACCAGCTGCGTCGCCTTGGCCTCGGCTTCGGCCTGGCGTTCGCGCGCCTCGGCGGCGCGGAAGGCGGCCTCGCGGTTGCCCTCGGCCTCGAGGATCACCGACTGCTTCTCGCCCTCGGCCTTGAGGATCGCGGCCTGGCGCAGGCCCTCGGCCTCGAGGATGTTGGCGCGCTTCTCGCGCTCGGCCTTCATCTGCCGGGCCATCGATTCGACCAGGTCGCGCGGCGGCGCGATGTCCTTCAGCTCGATGCGGTTGACCTTGATGCCCCACGGATGGGTGGCCTGGTCGACCGCGACCAGCACCTTGGCGTTGATCTCGTCGCGCTTGGACAGCGATTCGTCCAGGTCCATCGAGCCGATCGCGGTGCGGATGTTGGTCATCACCAGGTTGAGGATGGCGATTTCCAGCGTCGCCACCTCGTAGGCGGCCTTGGCCGCGTCCAGCACCTGGAAGAACACCACGCCGTCGACCTTGACCACCGCGTTGTCCTTGGTGATGACGTCCTGCGACGGCACCTCCAGCACCTGTTCCATCATGTTCACCTTGCGGCCGATGCCCTGGTAGATCGGCATCAGGAAATGCAGGCCCGGCGACAGGGTGTGGGTGTACTTGCCGAAAGCCTCGACCGTCCATTCGTAGCCCTGCGGCACCATCCGCACGGCCTTGGCGACCAGCACCACCAGCGCGAACAGCACGACCGCGGCAAGAATCATCCCCATGAAACACCCCGCACCTGTGTAATTGCGGGGAGTATAGGCGGCGCCCCCGGCGGACGATATTGCAGGCCGCTGCGACGCTTCCGCCCCTCCCCGCATCCACCGTCAGGAATGCCCGCCGCCTCCAGCCCTTCGACCCCGCCGTCGGCTGCGCCGCCCGTTCCATCCGGGACTGGCTTCGCCATCGACGTGCCCGACCGCCTGCTGCGCCGCGCGCGCGCCGGCGAGCGGGCGGCGCTGGAACAGTTGTGCCGCTGGTTCGAACGGCCGGTGTTCACCCTCGCGCTGCGCCTGACCGGCGACCGCGACGAAGCCCAGGACGTGCTGCAGGAGACGATGTTGAAGGCGATCGGCAAGCTCGGCGAATTCCGCGGCGACGCCCCGTTCTGGGGCTGGATGCGCAAGATCGCGGTGAACGAGGCGCTGATGCAGCTGCGCCGGCGCCGGCGGCTGGAGGACAGCCTCGACGACGACGGCTTCGAACCCGTGGACGCATCGCCGCCGCCTTCCGCCGCGGCCGACGCCGCCGCGTTGTGGCGCGCGCTGGAAGCGCTGCCGGCGGCGACCCGCGCGGTGCTGTGGCTGTACCACGCCGAAGGCCACACCCACGAGGAAATCGCGGCGCTGATGCAGCGCACGCCGAGCTTCTCCAAGTCGCAGCTCGCGCGCGGCGGACGCCGCCTGCGCGCCTTGCTGGAACCGCGATCCGAACACGCCACGGAGGTGCAGCATGCGTAAGCCGCACGCCCACGACCAGACGCCGCCACAGGACTGGGCCACGGCCTTCGCCGCGCTGCCGCCGGAAGCGCCGCCGGCCGATGCGCTGTCGTCGGTGTTCGCGCGGCTGCCGGCATCGACGCCGGCACGACCCCGCCGGCAATGGTGGATCGCCGCGGCGGCGGTGCTCGCGCTGGCGGCGGTGGTTCCGCTCGCGATGAATGTTGCCCGTCATTCCGGTGCAGGCGAGCCACGCAACGCAGGAATTGCCTCTAATCGTCATTCCGGCGCAAGCCGGAACCCAGTTGTCGCTCTTCAAAAGCCAAATCCGGGTACGCGGCCACTAGGGCCGCGAGAAGCGGCTGGCTTGCGCCGGGATGACGGCGTGAAGGAGGCGATGGCTCGACCCGATGTCGCGATCCCGACAGTCGCAACCATGCAGGAAAAGCATTCGACGCCGAATCGAATCGCGAAGGCGGACACCCCGCACCGCAAGCCGCATCGCGCACGACCCGCGACGCCGGCGAGCGAACCGGCCGACGCGCTGATGGAACCGCTGTACGCCGAATCCGCGCGGCTGGAAGCCCTGCTCGCGCTGGCCCGCGACGACCGCGTCGCGTCGGCGAGCGCGGTGGCGCTGGGCAGCGACTTCGAGGCGCGGCTGTCCGCCGTCGACGCCGCGCTGGCGCAGCCCGCGCTCACCCCTCAACGCCGGCTCGAACTATGGCGCGAACGCGTGTCGGCGCTGCGCGCCTACGCCGGCTTCGAAAGCACCCGGCGTGCGCTGGCCGCCAGCGGCGAACGCTACGACGCGATGCTGGTGAGCATCGATTGACCCTTTCCACCGCGAGAACGCCATGAACCGAACCGTGAAACGCCTTGCCCTCGCCTGCGCCGCCGGCCTTGCCTTGGCCGGCGCCGCCGCCGCGCAATCCGATGCGCCGACGCCCGCGCAGCAGAAGGAACTCGACGCAGCACGCGCCGAACTCGACCGTGCGGCGAAGCATTTCGCCGAACTCAGCGGCAAGTACCATGCACCCGGTACGGCGCCGATGGTCATGACCTACGAGAAGCAGAGCGTGCGCAAGCCCGTGCTCGGCGTATTGCTGGCGCCTGACCCGCAGGCCGGCGTGCGCATCGCCGGGGTGACGCCTGCCAGCGGCGCCGCGCAAGCCGGATTGAAAAGCGGCGATCGACTGGTGTCGGTGGATGGAAACGCGATCGTGGGCGCCGACGGCGATGCCCGTCTCGCCAATCTGCGCACGAAGCTGGCGAAACTCGATACGCGGAAGCAGGTTCGCGTCGGTTACGTACGCGCCGGGCGCGAGGCGGAGGTATCGGTGACGCCGCATGTTGCCGACCGCCTGTTCATGTGGAACGGCACCGATAGCCCAGCGGTTTTGTCCGGCGATGTGACGCTTCGGGAAGGTACTCGCGGCGAGTGGGACGCCACTGCGGACCGGATCGATGTCGATGTGCCGCCCGGCATCGCCCAGGAAATCCATCGCGAAATCATCCGCCTCGGCGATGGCGATGCGCCGATGGCGATGCCAGGTTCCGGCATGCTGCTCGAAGCCTTCCGCTGGAACGGCCTCAACCTCGCCTCGCTCGATCCGCAGCTCGGCCGCTACTTCGGCACGGACAAGGGCGTGCTGGTGCTCAGCCCGGGCCCGCAACTCCCCGCGCTGCAGGCCGGCGACGTGATCCTCGGCATCGACGGCAAGCCGGTGGCGACGCCGCGCGAGGCGATGGACGCGTTGCGCGCGCACCAGGCCGGCGACACCGCCTCGCTGGCGCTGCTACGCGACCACCGCGACGCCAGCGCGCAGGTCACGGTGCCCAAGGCGATGCCGTTGCCGATTCCGCCTGCACCGCCAGCGCCTCCCGCGCCACCTCCGCCTCCGCCGCCCGGCGTGGGCGCGATGCCCACGCCTCCCGCTCCACCCGCCGCGCCGGATGCGCCGAATGCGCCGCGCGTGGTCGAACGCCGCCACGTCGTGGTCGTGGACGACAACGGCAAGACCACGGAATGGGACGACGGCAGCGTTCCGCCGCCACCCGCGCCGCCGGCACCACCTCCCCCGCCTCCGCCACCGCAGGACTGAGGCGACGCCCGCGGCGAAGGTTCAGGCCGTCGTCGCCTCGATCTGGCGCCAGGTGTCGGCGTCGAAGCGCGTCACCAGCTGCGGCGCGACCAGGTTCTGCTGCAGCTGTTCGACCCGGCTCGCGCCGAGGATCACCGTCGACACGTTCGGGTTGCGCAGGCACCACGCGATCGCCAGCGGCGCCGGATCCACGCCGAGCTCGCGCGCGATGGACACGAAGCGGCGCGCGCGTTCGAGCCGGCGCTCGCCCTCCTCGCCCTGCAGGTTGCGCTGCAGCCAGGCGTAACCCTCCTGCGCCATGCGCGAACCGGCGGGAACGCCCGCCGAATACTTGCCGGTGAGCAGGCCCGAGGCCAATGGCGACCAGGTGGTGGTGCCCATGCCGTGTTGGCGGTACAGCGGCGCGTATTCGCGTTCGACCCGTTCGCGGTGCAGCAGGTTGTACTGCGGCTGTTCCATGGCCGGCGGTTGCAGGGCGTGCGCGCGGGCGATGGCGTGCGCATCGAGGATGGCGTCCGCGGGCCATTCGGACGTGCCCCAGTACAGCACCTTGCCCTGGCGGACCAGCGCGTCCATCGCGAACACGGTTTCGGCGATGGGCGTGTCCGGGTCCGGGCGGTGGCAGAAGTACAGGTCGAGGTAATCCACGCGCAGGCGCTTCAGCGCCGCGTGGCAGGCATCGTGCACGTGCTTGCGCGACAAGCCTTTCTGCGTGGGCCGCGGCTTGTCGACCGCGCCGAAGAACACCTTGCTCGACACGCAGTAGCCGTCGCGCGGCAAGCGCAGGTCGGCGATCGCGTCGCCCATCACCCGCTCGGCTTCGCCGTTGGCGTAGGTTTCGGCGTTGTCGAAAAAGTTGATGCCGGCGTCCCAGGCGGCGGCGATCAGTTCGCGCGCCTCGCCGCGGCCGACGCTGCCGCCGAAGGTGACCCACGCGCCGAAGGACAGTTCCGACAGCTGCAGGCCGGAGGAACCCAGACGACGGTATTGCATGGCGCGCTCCGATCGGGGGAGGCCGCATTGTAGGCAACGCGCGCGGGGGCGTTAGAATGCGCGTCCTTCCTCCGGGGAGTAGCCCGCCGCCGGCTTCGCGCCCGCGGCCCGCGCGTCAACATGCTTGGCCCTGCCGTCGACCGGCATGTCGCCATGGCGCGCGACGCCGCATCGCGGCGGGGCAAGACCGAAGGCAGCCGCGTGCACCCGGGCCGGGCGCGACGCGACTGTCCTTCGCGCCCGCGACGCCCGGCCCCGGAGTCCGACCATGCTGCAGGCCCTCCTCGTTTCCGCAGGCACCGTCGCGCTCGCCGAAATCGGCGACAAGACGCAACTGCTCGCGCTGCTGCTCGCCGCGCGCTTCCGCCGGCCGTGGCCGATCGTCGCCGGCATCCTCGTCGCCACCCTGCTCAACCATGCGCTCGCCGGCTGGCTGGGCACGCTGGTCGCGCACTGGCTCACGCCGACGGTGTTGCGCTGGGTGGTGGCCGCGAGCTTCATCGGCATCGCGCTGTGGACGCTCAAGCCCGATTCGCTGGACGAGGAGGCGGCATTGCCCGGCGGCAACGTCTTCGCCGCGACCGTGGTGGCGTTCTTCCTCGCCGAGATCGGCGACAAGACCCAGGTCGCGACCGTGCTGCTGGCCACCCGCTTCGACGCGCTGTGGCAGGTGGTGGCCGGAACCACCCTCGGCATGCTGCTGGCGAACGTGCCGGTGGTGGCGTTCGGCAGCCGCTTCGCGCAACGCCTGCCGCTGCGCGCGGCGCGCACGGTCGCCGCGCTGGTGTTCCTCGCGCTCGGCCTGTGGGCCGCGGTCTTCGGCATCGGCTGAGTCGTCTGCCGGCGCGCCTGCGGCTATGCTGGCCGCGGGCGGCACGGGACGGGCGATGGGACTGCGCGGCACCTTCCTCTGGCTGAAGGACCTGGTCGGGACGCTGCTCGAGCGCCCGGACGAGCTGATGCTGGAACTCGGCGCCGGCGGCGAACTGCTGGTGGCCAGGCTGCGCGCGCTGCTGTCGCTCACCGCCTTGCTGCTGCCGCTGGCGAACGCGTTTTCCGGCGTGCTCACCAGCGAAACCTTCATCGGCCTCGGCGCGGTGGTGTTCATCAACGTCTGCGCGCAGGCCTGGTTGGCGCTTGCCAACAGCCCGCGCACCTATCCGTGGCTGCCCTACGCCACCACCACCTATGACGTCACCACCACCACCGGCGTGCTCGCGCTGCTCGCGCTGGGCGACCCGGCCTCGGGGGTGAACAGCCTGATCGTGTGGTGCTTCTACCTGATCTCGATCGCGATGACCGCGCTGCGCAACGACGGCCGGCTGACGCTGTACGCCGGCGCGCTGGCCATCGTCGAGTACGGGCTGCTGGCGTGGACCGTCATCGCCGGCCACCCGCAACCGATCTCCTCGCCCGACTACGGCACGGTTTCGGGCGGGGGCCAGGTCGAGCGCCTGGTGCTGCTCGGGATGATGACGATGCTGACCAGCGTCATCGTCTACCGCATGCAGCGGCTGGTGGAACTGTCCGGCAACGACGGCCTCACCGGACTGCCCAACCGCAGCTGGCTGCTGCAGCGCATGCCGCGCATCTTCGACCAGGTGCGCGACGGCGGCGGTTCGCTGACGCTGGCGCTGATCGACCTCGACCATTTCAAGCGCGTCAACGACGACATCGGCCACCTCGCGGCCAACCGCGCGCTGCGCCAGGTCGCGGCGCTGATGTCGAATGCGCTCGGCCCGGGCGAACGCCTGGTGCGCATCGGCGGGCAGGAGTTCGTGGCGCTGCTGCATTGCCCCATCGGCAGCGCGTGGGAACGCGCCGACCGCCTGCGCCGCGCCGTCGCCGACCAGGTGTTCCATGGCGAACGCGGGACGCCCGGCCCGCGCCTGAGCTTCACCGCCGGCCTCGCGACCTGGCCGCAGGACGGCAACAACCTCTCGCTGCTGCTGCGCAGCGCCGACCGCCGCCTGCAGCTGGGCAAACGCGACGGCCGCAACCGCGTCATCGCGCGCGACATCTGATGCGCGGAACGGGCTTGCGCTTGGTTTGACCGGCGCGACAAACCGCGCGCACGATGAGGCTTATCGCCCCGGATGCGGGGTATATGTGTAGTTAGGCCTCTGATGAAACTGATCGTTCGTGTTCCTTTCAATGATTGCGTTGAGTCACTCTCCAGGAGGCGGGTCACGCTTGACTCTCTCTACGCAGAATTTGAGCAATGCCCATTGTTAGACAATGCTTTTGATTCTTTGGAGATTAGAATTTCAACGATATACGATGGCCTGAAGGGTGCTCGTGCAATAGCCAACGACCGAACAATAAAGGCAATTTGCGCCTTCGATTACGATGGCGACCTAACTCCCGATGGCGACAGTGCATTTCTGGCTTTCTACTTGCACAAAATACAGATTGCTATCCAAGCCAGTCCATTAGCTGCGCCAGATCAGGAGTCACTTCTGTCAATTGTCCGTAGGCACGAGGCCTAACTACTCAATCCAGCGGACCGCCGGGCGTATACTCGATTGATCCAAGCCGCCGGGCCGGCGGCCGCTAATTTCGGGTGTTAGCGCTCGCAAAATGCTCATCCGCGATTACAACGGCAAAGGCCCCTGGAGCGTAAAGGCCGTCCAAGAACGGTACGTAGAGCTTTGCGGCCGGCTCGATGTTCAGACGCCCCGCGAGCTACTGCCTAGAACCTATAAGCGACCGGAGGCGACTTGGATCTACCCGATCATGGAGCGGGTGATAGAAGGCATCAAAGCTGGCGATCCAGCTTGTTCCACTCTTGGCGTCGAGTTCATAGAGCAGGACAGCACATTCCCGTTTGGCCGGACACTTAAAAGCAATGCTGCACGAGCCCTCAAGAGCGCGGAGCTATCACAAGCCCTTAAGACTCGTATTAGGCGGCGAGTGGCAGCCATGCTGGCCGCAGGCAACACGCCGCGCGAGTTCAAGGAGTACGCTCGCTTGCTCCGCAAAATCGGCTTTGAGGAGCTTTGGCCTCGTATGGCAGCCTCAGCTCCAGTTGGGAATAAGTACGCCATGCGTCATTTCGCCTATTTTCGTGCAATCCAAGAGCGCTCCGCTGCTGTCATACCGGACGATCGCTAACAATTTATTCAAGCCGAATTCGCTCGGAAAACCGACTTAATTCAGTCTGGGAGCCCACCAGCAGTTGCCCGTCCCGGCGCCGGTGACCTACCCTGCCGCATCGGCGCATTTGCGCCACCGCGCGACGGGGAGCGGGACGTGAACCTGAAGTTGCGCCTGACGGCGATGAATTTCCTCCAGTTCTTCATCTGGGGGGCGTGGCTGCTCACCATCGGCGCCTGGTGGTTCCAGAACCGGCACTGGTCGGGCACCGGCTTCGGCGCGATCTTCTCGACCATGGGCTTCGCCGCGCTGTTCATGCCGGCGCTGATGGGCATCGTCGCCGACAAGTGGATCAACGCCGAACGCCTCTACGGACTGCTGCACATCGGCGGCGCGATCATGCTGTTCCTGATCCCGCGCGTGGACGACCCCTCGACCATGTTCCCGGTCATGTTCGCCACCATGTGCTTCTACATGCCCACCATCGCGCTCGCGATCACCGTGTCCTACAACGCGCTGAAGAACGAAGGCATGGACGTGGTCGCCACCTACCCGCCGATCCGCGTCTGGGGCACGGTCGGCTTCATCGCCGCGACCTGGACCACCAGCCTCTCCGGCCTGGAAACCTCGTCCGGGCAGTTCTACGTCGCCGCCGCCGCGTCGCTCGCGCTGGGGCTGTACGCGTTCACCCTGCCGCCGTGCCCGCCGAAGCTGGACGCCGCGCATAGCCGCAGCCTCGCCGACCGCTTCGGCCTGACCTCGTTCACGCTGTTCCGGGACCGCAACATGGCGGTGTTCTTCATCTTCGCCATGCTGCTGGGCGCGGCATTGCAGCTGACCAATGCCTACGGCGACACCTTCCTGCACGACTTCGCCAAGGTCGATGCCTACAAGGGCCTGTTCGCGGTGCGCTACCCGGCGATGATCATCTCGATCTCGCAGATCTCGGAAACGCTGTTCATCCTCACCATCCCGTTCTTCCTGAAGCGCTTCGGGATCAAGGCGGTGATGACCATGAGCATGCTGGCCTGGTTCCTGCGCTTCGGGTTGTTCGCCTACGGCGACCCGGGCCCCGGGCTGTGGATGATCGTGCTGTCGTGCATCGTCTACGGCATGGCCTTCGACTTCTTCAACATCTCCGGCTCGCTGTTCGTCGAGGGCCAGAGCGACCCGAAGATCCGCGCCAGCGCGCAGGGCCTGTTCATGCTGATGACCAACGGCGTCGGCGCGGTGCTGGGCAGCCTCATCGCGGGCTTCGTGATCGATCATTTCTTCACCGATCCGGCCTGCAACGACATGACCGCGATCTGCAAGAATTGGCGCGGCATCTGGACCGCGTTCGCGCTGTACGCGCTGGCGATGGCGGTGCTGTTCGTGCCGCTGTTCAAGCACAGGCACGATCCGAACAGGCGGGTCGCGGCGCACGGCGCGGGCGATGTCGGCAACCCCTGAGCGCCGCGCGTCCATGGATGATGCCCGCGTCGTCGTCGTCGGCTCGTTCAACGTCGACCACGTCTGGCGCGTCGCCTCGCTGCCGCAACCCGGGGCGACGCTCAGCGGCGACTACGCCAGCGGCCCCGGCGGCAAGGGCTTCAACCAGGCGATGGCCGCGCGTCGCGCCGGCGCGGCGACCGCCTTCGTCTGCGCGCTGGGCGAGGATGCCGGCGCGCAACTGGCGCGCGCGCTGTGCGCAGGCGACGGCATCGACCTGCGCGACGCCGCCTGCGGCGCGCCGACCGGCACCGCCGGCATCTACGTCGATGCGAACGGACGCAACGAGATTGTTGTAGCGCCCGGCGCGAACGCGCGGCTGGAAGCGCAATTCGTCGAATCGACATTGGCCGCGCTGGCGCCGCCCGCGGTCGTGCTCGCGCAGCTGGAATCGCCGCCGGAGGCGATCGCCGCGGCGCTGCGCTTCGGCCGCGAACGCGGCGCGACGACGATCCTCAACCCCGCGCCGGCGAACGTGGCGGTGCCGGGCGCGCTGCTGGCGCTGGCGGACGTGCTGACCCCGAACGAAACCGAATTCGCCGCGCTGCTCGGCCGGCACGTGGGCGAACGCATCGACGCCGACGCCGTCGCCGGCCTCGACCAGGGCCGGCTGCACGCGCTGTGCCGCGAGCTCGGCCACGAGAGTTCGGTGATCGTGACCCTCGGCGCCAGCGGCTGCTTCGTCTCGCACCCGGAGGCGAACCTGCGCGGCGACGAGGCCGCCTGCTACCGCATCGCCGCGGAACCGGCGCAGGTGGTCGATACCACCGGCGCGGGCGATGCGTTCAACGGCGCGCTCGCGGCTTCGCTGGCCTTGCGTCCGGACGCCGCGTTCGTCGAGCACGTGCGTTTCGCCGGCAGGTACGCCGGGCTCTCGACCGAACGCGAAGGCGCGGCATTGAAGATGCCGCGATTGGCGGTGGGGTAAGGCTTTTCACCTCTCCCCTCCGTGGGAGAGGTCGATGCGCGCAGCGCATCGGGAGAGGGGCACATCGCCTTTCCACCCTCTCCCGGCTTTACTCGCGCCATCCATGGCGCTCGCCCTTCGGGCCAGCTTCGCTGTTCGCGGGCGCTCCTGCGCCCGCAGTCGGCCACCCTCTCCCATCAAGGGAGAGGGACGTCTTCTACAATATCCGCGTGCACATCGGCCCCTACGCCATCGCCCCGAAGGTGATCCTCGCGCCCATGGCCGGGGTGACGGACAAGCCGTTCCGTTTGCTGTGCAAGCGGCTGGGCGCGGGGTTGGCGGTGTCGGAGATGACCACCAGCGACCCGCGGTTCTGGAACACGGCGAAATCCCTGCACCGCATGGACCACGCCGGCGAACCGGATCCGGTCAGCGTGCAGATCGCCGGCACGGTGCCCGAGGTCATGGCCGCGGCCGCGCGCCACAACGTCGAACACGGCGCGCAGCTGATCGACATCAACCTGGGCTGCCCGGCGAAGAAGGTCTGCAACGCCTGGGCTGGTTCGGCGCTGATGCGCGATCCGCCGCTGGTCGCGCGCATCCTCGCCGCGGTGGTGGATGTGGTGGACGTGCCGGTCACGCTGAAGATCCGCACCGGCTGGAACGCGGACAACCGCAACGCGCCGGACATCGCGCGCATCGCGCAGGACAGCGGCATCGCCGTGCTCGCCGTGCACGGCCGCACCCGCGACCAACAATACGCGGGCGTCGCCGAATACGACACCATCGCCGCGATCAAGGCGATGCTCGAGATCCCGGTGATCGCCAACGGCGACATCGACTCGCCGGAGAAGGCGAAGGCCGTGCTCGACGCCACCGGCTGCGATGCGGTGATGGTCGGGCGCGCGGCGCAAGGCCGTCCGTGGATCTTCCGCGAGATCGCGCATTTCCTCGCCACCGGGGAACGCCTGCCGGAACCCTCGCTGGGCGAAGTCCGCGACATCCTGCTCGCGCACCTCGAACACCTGCACGCGTTCTATGGCGAGGCTTGCGGCGTGCGCATCGCGCGCAAGCACCTGGGCTGGTACGCGAAGGATCGCCCCGAGAACGTGGCCTTCCGCGCCGTGGCCAACCGCGCGCAGACCGCCGCCGAACAGCTGCGCCTGACCCGGGATTATTTCGACGCGCTGGCCGCGGGCGTGGCGCCGGAGTTGCCGGAAGCGGCCTGACGGTTCCGTTGCCGCCCGCATGGCGGGACAATGCGCGTCCCCCGCCCGGATCCGTCGCCATGTCCTCGCAGCCCTACCTCCACGGTTTCTCGCGCAGCGAGCAGGAACGCCTGGTGCGCCAGGCGCGCATGGCCGAATCCACCGTGTTCCACGACATCGACCTGTCCGGCGCGAAGCGCCTGCTCGAGGTCGGCAGCGGCGTCGGCGCGCAGACCGAGATCCTGCTGCGGCGCTTCCCCGACCTGCACGTCACCTGCGTCGACTTCAACCAGGCGCAGCTCGACGCCGCGCGCGAAAACCTCGGCCAGCGCCCATGGCTGGACGGGCGCTACGAACTGCGCCAGGCCGACGCCACCGACCTGCCGTTCGAGGCGCGCAGTTTCGACGCCGCGTTCCTGTGCTGGATCCTCGAGCACGTGCCCTCGCCCACGCGCGTGCTGAACGAGGTGCGGCGCGCGCTCGCGCCCGGCTCGCCGGTGTACATCACCGAGGTGATGAATTCCTCGTTCCTGCTCGATCCGTATTCGCCCGACACCTGGCGCTACTGGATGGCGTTCAACGACTTCCAGCTCGAAAGCGGCGGCGATCCCTTCGTCGGCGCCAAGCTCGGCAACCTGCTGCTGGCCGGCGGTTTCCGCGACGTGGCCACCCAAGTCAAGACCTTCCACCTCGACAACCGCGAGCCGGCGAAGCGCAAGGCCATCGTCGAATACTGGGAGGAACTGCTGCTCTCGGCCGCCGACCAGCTGATCGACGCGGGCAAGGTCACGCGCGAGGTGGTCGACGGCATGCGCCGCGAGATGCAGCAGGTGCGCAACGACCCGAACGCGGTGTTCTTCTACGCCTTCGTGCAGGCCCGCGCGATCGCGTTCTGAATCGATCGCGCCGGCCTATCGAAGCCCCGATCAATGGCCGGGGCTGCCGACTCCGCCGAAAGCGCCGACCTTCTGCATCACCAGGTCGGCGTTGTAGGGGTCCGCGGGCGGGTTGTTTTCCCAGACGAACACCGCGCCGCCGGCGCGCGTCGGGGCGCCGGCCACGCGGCCGACATAGCCCTCGAACTGCTTGTACTGGACGACCGGGAGGCGCCAGGCCGGCGTTCCGTCGCTCCTGATCGCCGCGGCGTCCAGCGGCTCGTCGCCGAGCGTCAGCGAATCGGTGTTCCATTGCGCGATGAAGCCGTCGCGCGCCGGCAGCGCGATCAGGTTCGAGTACGAATTGGGGTTGATCGGCACCAGCGTTTTGCCCTTGCCGTCCCACAGCAGGCTGCCGTTGGCGTCGACGCGCTGGGCCTGGATGCCGCTGTCGTCGGGGTTGGTTCCGATCACGCGCCACAGCGCGTAGACATCGCCCGTCCGAGCGTCGTAACTGCACGCCACCTGCCCGCGCGGCAGGCGGGTATCGGTCGATGGCGAAATCCCGTTGTGCGCATACAACTCGGAACCATCCGCAAGCACGTGCTGGATGCGGTTGGCGGAGTCCGCGGCGTTGAACACGTATTGCCAGCAGAACACCGCGCCGCCGGCGCCATCGTCCAGGAACACGGGCGAGTCGCCCATCGAGATGGTCCCGGCCGCGGTGTCTTCCCACAGCTTGACGTAGCCCGGCGACCACAGCGGCTGGCCCGCCGGATCGTATTTCTGCGCCCACAGCTGGTTGCCGGTGGTGCGGCTCTGGATCACGAAGCTCACGATCGCGTCGTTGCCCGAACCATGCACGTCCCCGGGGAACACGAATGCCCCGCTCGGCGGTTGGATCGCGACCCCGTCGTCCCAGAGCGCGTGTCCGGTGGCATCGAATCTCTGCAATATTTCCTTGCCGCTGTCGTCGAGCCACGCCACGACCATGCCGCCGTCGGCGGTCGCGGCCGCCTGGACCGTCTGCACATCGTTGCTTGCGGCGCTGGCATATGCGGCCCAGAGGCGGCTTCCATCCGGCGCGATCTTCGTCGCCATCGCCTGCAGCGCGCCATTGGCGCCGCGCAGGCGGAAGGCGAGGACCGCATTGCCGGATGGATCCCGGTCGAGTCCGTAGTCGACCGTGCTCGAGACGTTGCGGTTGGCGACGAGGATTCCGCCGGTCGCCCACAGCGCGTTGCCGTTGCGGTCGTAGCGCTGGAGCCGGACGTCGTACTGGCCGCCGCCATCGAACCACGACACGTAATACCCGCCGTCGTCGAGGGCCACGATCTTGGGCTGGACCTGCTCGCCGGGCGCGTCGGAAATCACGACCGCGGAATCCGCGTTGGCCGGCCACTGCGCGAGCGCGGCCAGCGGCGCGACCGAGATCGCCGCGGCCACGAGGGAAAGTGCGGGCAGGCGAAGCTTCATGTCGTGGCTCCAGGGCGTGGCGGGACCGCAGCGTCGCGCTTCCGGCCTCCAGCGTCCAGTGCCTCCCGGCCGCGCCGCCGGAGCCCCAGGACCGGGCATGCCACCGCGCGCGTCGCCCGGCCAGATGGCCGCGGCCGGCCCGGTCAGCCGCCCGCGGGCGGCTCGCGCCAGATCCGCTTCCACAGCTCGCCCCAGCCGCGCCGCAGCTTCCATTCGAACCGCGGCTGGCGCGGCGGATCGAGCGCGACCCAACGCCCGTCGTGGTCGCGCGCCACGGCGAAGTTGAAGCTGTAGTCCGGCTCGCTGCCCATGCGCAGGTCGCTGAGCACCAGCGTGCCGTCGCGCACTTCGGCCTTGGCGAAACCGTGGTCGAACCACAGGATGCGTTCGACCGACGGCAGGCCGCGCACGGCGTCGAGCGCGGCCACGTCCGAGCGATACGCGTGGAAACGCATCGGCCCATGGTCCGCGACCAGCGAGCGTTCGCCTTCCACGAAGCCCTGCGGCGTCATCGCCACCACCCGCCACAGCAGCGTGTTGAACGGCTGCGGCACCGAGAACCGCGGCGCATCGGCGAGGCCGATCGCGGCCAGCGCGCGCCCCGCCTCGCGTTCGACCAGCGCCTTCGCGAGCAGCGACCAGCCGAGGTAGGCGACGCCGAACGCGATGCCGAGCTGGAGCGCCTTCGTCCCCCATCGCTCGCGCGCGAACCATGCGACCACGAAGGCGACGACCCACGGCAGGGCGAACAGCGGATCGATGATGAACAGGCTGCTCCACATCATCGGCGGCAGCGGCAGCGGCCACAGCAGCTGGGTGCCGTAGACGGTGAAGCTGTCGAGCAGCGGATGCGCCATCAGGCAGGCGAAGATCGCCCACCACCAGCGCGCCGGCGACCGCGCCACGCGTCCGCCGCGACGCCGGAAGCACCACCAGATCGCCCAGGCCACGAACGGCAGCACCAGCCACGAGTGCGTGGCGGCGCGGTGCCAGGTCATGCGCAGCACCGGGTCGTCGCTGAGCATCAGCGGCAGCACGTCGAGGTCGGGCAGGGTGTTCAGCGCCATCCCGGCGAGCAGGGCCGCGCGGCGGTCCGCCTTCGGCGCGATCGCGGCGGCGATGACGCCGCCGTAGAACAGGTGGGTGATGGAATCCATGCGGCGATGCTAGCCGCAGGCCGCCGGACCGCGTCCGGCGGAAACACAACCGGCGCACAATGGCCGTTCCGGCATCGTGCACAGCCGGGTCCGGGCCTGTATGATGCCCGGCCATCCTTTCATCCGCATTAAGGGATATAAGCCGAGATGACCAGCTCCAGCTACCTGTTCACCTCCGAATCGGTCTCCGAGGGCCATCCGGACAAGATCGCCGACCAGATTTCCGACGCCGTGCTCGACGCCATCCTCGCGCAGGACAAGCGCGCCCGCGTCGCCTGCGAAACCATGGTCAAGACCGGCGCCGCCATCGTCGCCGGCGAGGTCACCACCTCGGCGTGGGTCGACATCGAGTCGCTGGCGCGCAAGGTGATCAACGGCATCGGCTACGACAATTCCAGCGTCGGCTTCGACGGCCACACCTGCGCCATCATCAACATGCTCGGCAAGCAGTCGCCCGACATCAACCAGGGCGTGGACCGCAAGAAGCCCGAGGAACAGGGCGCCGGCGACCAGGGCCTGATGTTCGGCTACGCCTGCAACGAGGCGCCCGAATACATGCCCGCGCCGCTGTACTACAGCCACCGCCTGGTCGAACAGCAGGCCAAGGTGCGCAAGAACGGCAAGCTGAAGTGGCTGCGCCCGGACGCGAAGTCGCAGGTCACGCTGCGCTACGACGGCCACGACATCGTCGGCCTCGACGCGGTGGTGCTGTCGACCCAGCACGACCCGGACATCAAGCAGAAGGACCTGGTCGAAGCCGTGCGTTCGGAAATCCTGGTGCCGGTGCTGCCGAAGAAGTGGCTGGACGCGCTGCCGAAGAACAAGGTGCACATCAACCCGACCGGCAAGTTCGTGATCGGCGGCCCGGTGGGCGACTGCGGCCTGACCGGGCGCAAGATCATCGTCGACAGCTACGGCGGCATGGCCCGCCACGGCGGCGGCGCGTTCTCGGGCAAGGATCCGTCCAAGGTGGATCGCTCGGCCGCCTACGCCGCGCGCTACGTGGCCAAGAACATCGTCGCCGCCGGCCTGGCCGACAAGTGCGAGGTGCAGGTCAGCTACGCCATCGGGGTGGCCGAGCCGACCTCGATTTCGGTCACTACCTTCGGCACCGGCAAGGTGTCGGACGCGACCATCGAGAAGCTGATCCGCAAGCACTTCGACCTGCGTCCGTACGGGATCACCAGGATGCTCGACCTGGAGCACCCGATCTACCAGCCGACCGCCAGCTACGGCCACTTCGGCCGCAAGCCGCGCGAGATCAGCTACGTGGACGGCGCGGGCAAGAAGCACACCGCCACCGCGTTCTCGTGGGAAAAGACCGACAAGGCCGACGAGCTGCGCAAGGCCGCGAAGCTGAAGTGACACGAAGTGTCATCCCGAGCATAGCGAGGGATCTGCTGGCGGCTTGAAAAGCAGATTCCTCACTTCATTCGGAATGACAAGAGGTTGGACGCGCGGCGCAATGCCGCGCGCCCTGCTCCATCGAGGGGCGCTGCAAGCCCGGCACGCCGTGCAAGGGAACAGGCTCGATGGACGCGAACACGCAACGGCGCCCGTGACTGCGAATCGCGAATCGCGCGGTTCCGACGACGGAGCAACAACATGAACGCACAAGTGAAGACTTTCTCCCAGGATGGCGACTACAAGGTCGCCGACATTTCCCTGGCCGACTGGGGCCGCAAGGAAATCGACATCGCCGAGCACGAGATGCCGGGCCTGATGTCGATCCGCCGCAAGTACGCGCCGCAGGCCCCGCTCAAGGGCGTGCGCGTCACCGGCTCGCTGCACATGACCATCCAGACCGCGGTGCTGATCGAGACGCTGCGCGACATCGGCGCCGACGTGCGCTGGGCCTCGTGCAACATCTTCAGCACCCAGGACCACGCCGCCGCCGCGATCGCCGCCAGCGGCACGCCGGTGTTCGCGTGGAAGGGCGAATCGCTGGAGGAATACTGGGACTGCACGCTCAGCGCGCTGTCCTTCCCCGACGGCAAGGGCGGCTTCCTCGGCCCGCAGCTGGTGGTCGACGACGGCGGCGACGTCACCTTGCTGATCCACAAGGGCTACGAGCTCGAGAACGGCAGCGACTGGGTGGACACCGCGTCGGGCAACCACGAGGAGCAGGTGATCAAGGACCTGCTCAAGCGCGTGGCCAGGGAACGCCCCGGCTACTGGCACAAGGTCGTCGCCGACTGGAAGGGCGTTTCGGAAGAAACCACCACCGGCGTGCACCGCCTCTACCAGCTGGCCGAGCAGGGCAAGCTGCTGGTCCCGGCGATCAACGTCAACGACTCGGTGACGAAGTCGAAGTTCGACAACCTCTACGGCTGCCGCGAATCGCTGGCCGACGGCCTCAAGCGCGCGATGGACGTGATGCTCGCCGGCAAGGTCGCGGTGGTCTGCGGCTACGGCGACGTCGGCAAGGGCTCGGCGCATTCGCTGCGCGCCTACGGCGCGCGCGTCGTCGTCACCGAGATCGACCCGATCTGCGCGCTGCAGGCGGCGATGGAGGGCTTCGAGGTGAAGCCGGTGGAGGACACCCTCGGCACCGCCGACATCTACGTCACCACCACCGGCAACAAGGACATCATCACCCTCGAGCACATGAAGGCGATGAAGGACCAGGCCATCGTCTGCAACATCGGCCACTTCGACAACGAGATCCAGGTCGATGCGCTCTACGCCAGCGGCGCGACCAAGACCAACATCAAGCCGCAGGTCGACAAGTTCACGTTCCCCGCTTCTGACGGCACGCCCGGCAACTCGATCTTCCTGCTGGCCGAGGGCCGCCTGGTCAACCTCGGCTGCGCCACCGGCCACCCGAGCTTCGTGATGTCGAACTCGTTCTCCAACCAGACCCTCGCCCAGATCGACCTGTGGGCGAACAAGGATGCGTACGAGAGCAAGGTCTACATCCTGCCGAAGAAGCTGGACGAGGAAGTCGCGCGCCTGCACCTGGAGAAGATCGGGGTGAAGCTGACGAAGCTGACGCAGTCGCAGGCCGACTACCTCGGCGTCGCGGTCGAAGGCCCGTACAAGCCGGAGCATTACCGCTACTGATGTTTTCCGCTCGTCGCCCCCGCGAAAGCGGGGGCCCAGCGTCTTCGCTTCCGCGAAAAAACTGGATTCCCGCTTTCGCGGGAATGACGGCCCGAAGCACACGGCACCCACGGAGTTCCGCATGGCCGTCAGCGTTCCCGTCTCCTTCGAGTTCTACCCGCCCAAGACCGACGAGCAGCGCGTGCAGCTCGACCGCACGGTCGGCAAGCTCAAAACGCATGCGCCGCAATTCATGTCGGTCACCTTCGGCGCCGGCGGATCGACCCTGAGCCATACGCCGGAAACCGTGCAGCGCCTGCGCAGCGAGCACGGCGTCGCCGGCGTGCCGCACATCACCTGCGTCGGCGGCAACCGCGAGGAAATCCGCGCGCTGCTCAAGCTCTACCGCGCGCTCGGCTGCGACCGCGTGGTCGCGCTGCGCGGCGACACGCCCTCGGGCATGGTGCGCAGCGGCGACCTGCGCTACGCCAGCGAGCTGGTGGCGCTGATCCGCGGCGAACACGGCGATCATTTCCACATCGAGGTCGCGGCCTATCCGGAAACCCATCCGCAGGCCGGCGACGCGCTCGCCGACCTGCGCAATTTCAGGACCAAGGTCGAGGCCGGCGCCGACGGCGCGATCACCCAGTACTTCTACAACACCGACGCGTACTTCCGCTTCGTCGACGATGCGCGCGCGCTCGGCATCGAGGTGCCGATCGTGCCCGGGATCATGCCGATCTCCAACTTCAGCCAGCTCAAGCGCTTCTCCGAAGCCTGCGGCGCCGAGATCCCGCGCTGGATCGGCCAGCGCATGCGCGCCTACGGCGACGACGCGGACGCGATCCGCGAATTCGCCTCGGATTTCATCGCGCGGATGTGCGAACGCCTGGTCGCGGGCGGCGCGCCCGGGCTGCACTTCTACACGCTCAACCTGTCCAAGCCGACGCTGGCGGTGCTGCAACGACTCGGCGCGGCGCGGGCGTAACCACGCCGCTTCCACCGCCCTGCGGCAAGGACTAGTCTGGCGCGATGCGCCCGCCCCGCGCCATGTTCCTGACCGGCCTGCTGCTGCCCGCCTGCGCGGCCGTGCTCTCGGCCACGATTCCGGCCGCGACCGCGCGCGCGGAAGTGCACCGCTGCACCGCCCCGGGCGGCGAGAGCATCTACACCGACAAATCCTGCAGCGCCATCGGCGCGATCGATCGCCTGCCGCGGGCGCAGGACGGGCCGGCGAGCGCATCGCGGCTGTACCGCAGCGGCTGTTCGCGCACCCTGCAGGACCTGGTGTACGAGCTCACCTCGGCGATCGACAGCCGCGACGTCAACCGCCTCGCCGGCATCTACGACTGGAACGGCATGTCCACCTCGAACGCGTACGCGGTGATGGACCGGCTCGATGCGATCGCGCAGCGGCCGCTGGTCGACGTGTTGCCGGTGGTGCCGCGCGCGCCCGACGAAGACGGCACCCTGGTCGACGGCGAGTACTACCCGCAGGAGGCGGTGCGCCGCGCGCCGGTGGGCCTGCGCCTGGAACAGACCATCGGCAAGTCCGCCACGCCTTCGCGCACCGTGCTCGGCCTGCGCCGCTACATGGATTGCTGGTGGGTGCGGCTGTAGCGGCTAGTACAGCCTGGCCAGCCAGCCATGGCGGTCGGGCACGCGGCCGTACTGGATGTCGGTCAGTTCGTTGCGGATCGACATCGTGACCGCGCCGGCCGGGGCGTGGATGTCGCCGACCGAGAAGTCTTTGCCCTTCAGTTCGCCGATGGGCGTGACCACCGCGGCGGTGCCGCAGGCGAAGGCTTCGGCGATCTCGCCCGACGCCACGCCGTCCTTCCATTCGTCGATGGACACCTTGCGTTCCTCGACGCGCATGCCGCGATCGCGCGCCAGCTGCAGGATGCTGGAACGGGTGATGCCGTCGAGGATGCTGCCGGACAGGGCCGGGGTGACGATGCGGCCATCGCCGTAGACGAGGAACACGTTCATGCCACCGAGTTCTTCCAGGTACCTGCCCTCGACCGGATCGAGGAACAGCACCTGCGAGCAACCGTTCTCGCGGGCTTCCAGCTGCGGCAGCAGCGAGGCGGCGTAGTTGCCGCCGCACTTGGCCGCGCCGGTGCCGCCCTTGGCCGCGCGCGCGTAGTCCTGCGACAGCCAGATCGACACCGGCGCCACGCCCTTGGCGAAATACGCGCCGGCCGGGCTGGCGATGACGTGGTAGGACACCGCGTTCGCCGCGCGCACGCCGAGGAACGCCTCGGTCGCGATCATGAACGGGCGGAAGTAGAGGCTGGTTTCCGGCTTCGACGGCACCCAGTCGTGGTCGACGGCGATCAGCTGGCGCAGCGATTCGACGAACTCGGCCACCGGCAACTGCGGCAACGCCAGTCGCGCGGCGGAATGTTGCAGGCGCGCGCCGTTGGCCTGGGGACGGAAGGTCCAGATGGAACCGTCGGCGTGGCGATAGGCCTTGATGCCTTCGAAGATTTCCTGGCCGTAGTGCAGCACCGCCGCGGCCGGATCCAGCGCCAGCGGTCCATAGGCTTCGACCCGCGCATCGTGCCAGCCGCGCGCCTTGTCCCATTCGATGCTGACCATGTGGTCGGTGAAGACGTTGCCGAACCCGAGCTCGCCGGCGAGGATTTCCGCGCGCTGCTCCGCGCTGCGTGCGTGACGGGACGGCGTGACGCGATAGGCCAGCGGGGCGGCGAGAGTGTTCATGCGGGAATCCGTGGGATCTGCCCGCGCATTATGCCGCCGAAGCACCGCCGGCGCCCCGCGCCGCGCCCTATGCCGCCGGCGAGAACCGCAGCGTCGCCACCACCCCGCGCGCGTCGCCCGGCCGCACCTGCACGCTCCAGCCGTACAGTTCGCACAGGCGGCGCACGATCGACAGGCCGATGCCGCCGCCCTGCGAGTGCTCCGCATGCGTGCCGCGGTAGCCGCGTTCGAACAGCCGCGCCGCGTCCTCGGCGCTGAGCCCGGGGCCGCTGTCCACCACCTCCACCGCGCCCGGCAGCAGCCGCACCACCACTTCGCCCGAAGGCGTGTACTTCACCGCGTTGCCGACGAGGTTGCCGAGCGCGACGTTGACCGCGGCCTCCGGCGCGTGCACGCGCTGTTCGACGCCGCCTTCCAGGCGCAGTTCCAGCGGCTTGCCGCCGAGCTGCGCGCGGTGCGCGTCCAGCAATTGTTCCGCGACCCTGCCCACATCCGTGTCGCCCTGCCCGCGTTCGTTGCGCGAGAGCAGCAGCAGCGCGTTGATGAGGTCGGTGCACTGCGCTTCCGCGCGCTGGATGCGCTGCAGGCGGTTGCGGGTCTTGTCGTCGAGGTCGGGCCGCGACAGCGACAGCTCCACCGCGCCCTTGATCACCGCCAGCGGCGTGCGCAGCTCGTGGCTGACGTCGGCGTTGAACTCGCGGTCGCGCTTCACCACTTCGGTCAGGCGCGAGGAATAGTCGTCCAGCGCCTTCGCCAGCTCGCCGACCTCGTCGTCGGGGAAATGCGTCGCCAGCGCCTCGGGTTGCGAACTGCTGCCGGACCCGCGCAGGCGTTGCGCCAGCTCCGTCACCGGGCTCATCACCCGCGACGCCGCCCACCAGCCGATCAACAGCGACACCACGGCGGACAATATTCCCACCAACAGGATCAACGCGTATTCCAGCCTAGTCTGGCTTTCGCGCTCCTCGGCGATGTCGTAAGCCAGGAAGAACCAGTATTTGGGATCCTTCCTGACAGCGAGTTTGTAGACCCGTTTGCTTCCGTCCGGCGAAATCGCCGACAGTTCGTGGACGCCGTTCGTCAAACCGCGCCATTCCGGCGGAACGCGCTCCAGCCGCTCCGTACTGAACATCTTCCCCTGGATCTTCTCGAACGGAATGCCGATCGCATTCGGATCGCGGTAGAACCCGTCGGCGAAAAGATTGTTGTTCCGCGTCAGCGCGTCTGAAATGACCCTGCTTTCGACGTTGTTCTGGACAATGAAGGTCGCGGCGGCGATGAATGCCGAGAGGAACACACCGAACAGAAGGAAGGACAGGATGAGGCGGGTGCGCAGCCGCCGGCGGTAACGCGGCTTGCGCCGGGACGCGGCGTTGTCAGGCGTTGGCATCGGGTGCGGCGATCCGGTAGCCGATGCCGTGCCGGGTCTGGATCAGCGGCACGCCGAACGGCTTGTCCACCACCGCGCGCAGGCCGTGGATGTGCACGCGCAGCGAATCCGAATCCGGCAGTTCCTCGCCCCAGACGCGGGTCTCGAGGTCCTGCCGCGTCACCACCGCGGGCGAGGCTTCCATCAGCGCCTGCAGGATCTTCAGCGCGGTCGGGTTGAGCTGCAGCAGCTTGCCCTGCCGCCGCACTTCCAGCGTGTCGAGGTTGTACTCGAGGTCGGCGACGTCGAGCACGCGCGTCAGCGGGCCCTTGCCCCGGCGCGACAGCGCGTTGAGCCGCACCTCGACTTCCTGCAGCGCGAACGGCTTGATCAGGTAGTCGTCGGCGCCCGAATCGAAGCCCGCGAGCTTGTTCTCCAGCGTGTCGCGCGCGGTCAGCATCAGCACCGGCGTCTGCTTGCGCGCGTCGTTGCGCAGCTTGCGGCAGACCTCGAGCCCGTCCATGCCGGGCAGGTTGAGGTCGAGCACGATCGCGTCGAAATCGTTCACCACCGCGAGGTGAAGGCCGGTCACGCCATCGGCGGCGAAGTCGACGGTGTGCCCGCGTTCCTCGAGGTAATCGCCGAGGTTGGCGGCGATGTCCTGGTTGTCTTCGATGACGAGGATGCGCATCGGCTGGCTCCGTGGAATCCCAAGTAAGACCGCCGGCCATGGCTGCGGTTCCGCGCTGCGGACGCCCGATTCTGGCACAGCCGCCATCGGCGGCGTTGCGCGGGGTTCAGGCGGCGCGGCCTCCGCGCCGGCGCGAGGCGGGATGCGGGCCGGAGGCGGCCGAGTGCTCGATGATCGCGCGGGCGATGTCGACGCCGGTGGCGGCCTCGATGCCCTCCAGCCCCGGCGAGGAATTGATCTCCAGCACCAGCGGGCCGCGTTTGGAGCGGATCAGGTCCACGCCGGCCACGCCCAGGCCGATGACGCCGGCCGCGCGCACCGCCACTTCCTGCTCGATGCGCGAGGGCGCGACCGCCTTCGCGCTGCCGCCGCGATGCAGGTTGGAACGGAAATCGCCCTCCGGCGCCTGCCGGCGCATCGCCGCGACCACCTTGCCGCCGACCACGAAGCAGCGCAGGTCGGCGCCGCGCGCCTCGGCCACGAATTCCTGCACGAGGAAATTCGCGTACAGGCCGCGCAGCGCCTCGACCACGCTGCGCGAGGAGGAAAGCTTTTCCGCCAGCATCACGCCCGCGCCCTGCGTGCCTTCGTTGAGCTTGATCACGTGCGGCGGCGGCCCGAGCATCGACAGCAGGTCGGCGGTGTCGTCGGGGTTGTCGCCGAATACGGTGACCGGCAGGCCGATGCCCTGCGCCGCGAGCAACTGGTGGCAGCGCAGCTTGTCGCGCGCGCGCGCGATCGCGTCGGACGGATTCGGCGTGTAGCTGCCCATCAGCTCGAACTGGCGCAGCACGGCGGTGCCGTAGCGGGTGATGGACGCGCCGACGCGCGGGATCACCGCGCCGTAGCCGGCGATCGGCCGGCCCTTGTAGTGCATGTCGAAGCCTTCGCTGCTGATGCGCATGTAGCAGCGCAGCGGATCGAGCACGCGCACGCTGTGGCCGAGCGTGCGCGCGGCCTCGACCAGGCGCCGGGTCGAATACAGCTTGGCGTTGCGCGAGAGGATGGCGAGCTTCATGCGCGGACCGGCTTCGGGTGGAGGAAGGAGCGTGCGGGATCGACCGTGAACGCACCGCCCAACGCGCTGCGCCCGACCAGCAACGGGAACAGCATGCCGCCGCGGTCGGCCAGGTTGATTTCGACCGGCCGCGCCTGCCCGGCCAGCCACAGCGTGGTGCGCAGGAACGGGCGCAGGCCACGGTGCCCGCCGGAATCGACCACCTCGCGTTCGTCGACCAGCGGCGCCGCCGCCTCGACCATGCGCACCCGTTTCCGGCCGCAGCGGACGCGGAACCCGATCCAGGGCGCGCCGCCTTCGGCGAAGCGCCACGATGCGTCGACGTGCAGCGCGCAACTGCGCGCGCCGGTATCGATCTTGGCCCGCATCCGCGGCAAGCCGAGTTCCGGCAGCACCGCCCACTCGCGCCAGCCCAGTTC
Source organism: Thermomonas sp. (assembly GCA_044226035.1). GTDB lineage: Bacteria > Pseudomonadota > Gammaproteobacteria > Xanthomonadales > Xanthomonadaceae > Pseudoluteimonas. The sequence goes on from JBGAHT010000001.1 coordinate 33,757, forward strand.
GATCATGCGGCGCCTCGTTACCGAAACGAAACGGCGGCGGATCCACGGGATCCGCCGCCTGCGGCGATTTGGAGCGGGTGATGGGAATCGAACCCACGCTAGCAGCTTGGGAAGCTGCAGTTCTACCATTGAACTACACCCGCGCAGGTCGGCAGTCTAGGACCGCCGCGCGGTGCTGGCAACGCGGCGCGAACACTCCTTCGCGGAGCGCCCGCGCCGCGTCACGGTTCGGTTCAGAACCCGCGGCCGATGCTGACGAACGCGCTGGCGTCGTCGGCGCTGTCCTGGCCGAGGGTGCCGGTCACGCCGAAGTCGGCGTCGAAACCGGCGACATGGATGCGCGCGCCGGCCAGCAGCGTCGCGTAATCCTTGTCCTGGGACAGGCCCGGCACCGCGTACTGGCCAGTCGCGGCCAGCGTCTGCGACTGCGCGAACGCCTCCGCCGGCGCATCCTCGAACTGGCGGTTCCAGGCCACGCGCGCATACGGTTGCACGCGTTCGTTGATCGCATAGCTGGCCTGCCAGCCGACGCTGCCGATCAGCGAATCGAACTTCTGGTCGGGATAGGCCAGCGACGTCGAGAGCGTCGGGTCGCTTTCGGCGAAACCGTCCACCTTGACCGTCTGCGACAGCAGACCCAGCACCGGTCCGTTGCGGAACGCGCCGTCGCCGAAGGTCCAGCCGGCCTGCACGCCCGCGGTGAGGTTGCTGCCGCCCGGCGAACCGTCGTGGGTGCGCGTCGCGGTGCCGATCTGGATGTCGCGGTGGGTGTTGAAGTCGAGGTTGGTGTAGCTGAGCTGGCCGGTCACCCAGCCGTGCGCGCCGTTCCAGCCGACGAAGCCGCCGAGGGTCGTGTCGGTCTGGTCGAAATCGCCGCTGCCGCGGCCCCAGTCGATGCTCTGCCGGCCGATGCCGCCGAACACGCCGTAGGCCAGCGCGCCGCTGCGCCAGTCGACGCCGCCGGTCACCGCCGGGCCGCTGCCGCCATAGGCGTTCTGCTCGCCGCTCGAGTGCTGGAAGTCGCCGCGCGCATTGCCCCACCAATGCATGCCGTCGCCCTGCACGCCGGTCGCGTGGCCGAAGACGGTCTCCGCGCGGGCGCGGCCCACCGCGTCGGCCGACACCGGCAGCACCGCGACCTGGCGCGGGCCCTCGATCATCGAGATCGCGTACTGGGCGAGCATCTGGTGCGCGCCCGTGGTCGGGTGCACGCCATCGGCGAAGGCCCAGGTCAGGGCCGTGGAAGGATCGGTCGGCACGCAGCCCAGGGACGGCGCCGCGCCGCAGGCGGGCGAAGTGACGTTGACCAGGCCATACGCCGACGGGTTGGCGATGATTTCGTGCAGGAAATCGAAGGTGTCCAGCGGGATCACCCGCAGGCCGGCGGCCTGCAGGCTGCCGAACAGGGTGGCGTTGTAACCCTGCACCAGTTGGGTGATGCCGGCCGAACCGGCCGAGCCCTGCGACAACCCGAACGGGGTCACGCCGACATCGGGCATGGTCGGCACCATCACGTAGCGCGCGCCGGCGGCTTCGAGCGTTCCCACCAGTTGCGCCTGCGCCGTGGCCGCGCCGAGGAACTGATCCTGCGTGGTCGCGCCGCCGAGGTTGAAGAACAGGTCGTTGGCGCCGCCCCACAGGGTGTACAGCGCATTCGGATCCGCGGCGCCGCCGTTGGCGGCGAGGTAGGCGTTGAGCTGGTCGGTCAGCGAGGGCGCGAACTGGGTCGGCGGGGTCGGCGGGTAGCCGGGGCCGGGCACGACGGTCGCGCCACCGGCGGCGTAGTTGCCGCCGCCAGCCGGCACCAGGGTCGGCACGCCGTTGACGATCGCCAGCTGCCATGCCGGCGAGCCATTGCCGCCGAAATAGTCGGCGACGAATTGGGACCAGACCAGGCCCGGATTGGTGGTGAACTTGTCGGCCAGCGCCGCGTTCGGGCCGTAGGTCGACACCAGGAACGGCTCGTAGAAGCCGGAATCGGTGAGGCTGTCGCCGAAGAACCAGGTGTTGCTGAAGATGTTGTCGCCGGCGAAGGCGGGCGCGGCGGCGGACAGCGCGAGCGCGGCGGCCAGCAGGCGGCGCATGGGTCGGAACGGCTTGCTCATTTCCCCTCCCAGGGATGCTTCCGGGAGCGATACGCCCCCGCATGGCGCGATGGTTTCACGAAGCCGCCACGCCCACAAGTCGCGAAAAGCTGTCCCCGCGGCGCCTGCCGCGCCACACTGTCGGGCATGGAAATCCTGCTGAACGGACAGCCCTGCCGGACCCGCGACGGCGCCACCCTCGACGACCTGCTGCACGAGCAGGGACTGGCCGAACGCCGGGTCGCGATCGAGGTCAACGGCGAGATCGTGCCGCGCGGCCGGCGCGCCGAACACGTGCTGCGCGCGGCCGACCGGGTGGAGATCGTGCACGCCCTCGGCGGCGGCTGAAACATCCGGCCTTGCGCGGCATGGCGCAATCGCGGCCAAAGCCGCTTCCGCACCGGAACGCACGGTGCGATTCGCGCGACAGGCAACCCGGCAATCGCCGGCCACACGGGCATGGCCGGGATCCGTGGCTTTGCGGCCCCGGCTTGCGCCGGGTGTGCGTTTGACTGGCGCGCGAATCGCTCCGCACGCAGCGGGCCGTTGCGACGATGTTCGGGGGTTCATCGCCACGAATGGGCCCGCTTCCCATGCACAACGCAAGCCCCTGCCCGCAGCGGCCAACGACCGGCCCGCCGTTGGTCGGCTGGTACCATGCACACATGATCGATGCCCCCGCAGACCCGCTCGTCATCGCCGGGAAGACCTACCGTTCCCGCCTCCTCACCGGTACCGGCAAGTTCAAGGACCTGGACGAAACCCGCCGCGCCACCGAAGCCGCCGGCGCCGAAATCGTCACCGTCGCCATTCGCCGGACGAACATCGGCCAGAACCCGGGCGAACCCAACCTGCTCGACGTGCTGCCGCCGGACGAGTTCACCATCCTGCCCAATACCGCCGGCTGCTACACCGCCGACGATGCGGTGCGCACCTGCCGCCTTGCGCGCGAACTGCTCGACGGCCACAAGCTGGTGAAGCTGGAAGTGCTCGGCGACCAGAAGACTTTGTATCCCGATGTCGTCGCCACCCTCGCCGCGGCGGAAACGCTGGTCAAGGACGGCTTCGACGTGATGGTCTACACCAGCGACGACCCGATCCTGTGCAAGCGCCTGGAGGACATCGGCTGCGTCGCGGTGATGCCGCTGGCCGCGCCGATCGGCTCGGGCCTGGGCGTGCAGAACAGGTACAACCTGCTCGAGATCGTCGAGAACGCGAAGGTGCCGATCATCGTCGATGCCGGCGTCGGCACCGCCTCGGATGCGGCGATCGCGATGGAACTGGGCTGCGACGGCGTGCTGATGAACACCGCCATCGCCGGCGCGAAGGATCCGGTGCTGATGGCGCACGCGATGCAGCTGGCGGTCGAAGCCGGCCGCGCCGCGTTCCGCGCCGGGCGCATCCCGCGCAAGCGCTACGCCAGCGCCTCGTCGCCGGTCGATGGCCTCATCGGCTAGCAGGCCGCCAGGATGCTGAAGTTCGAATGGGACGCCCGCAAAGCCGCGCTCAACCTGCGCAAACACGGCATCTCGTTCGAGGAAGCAGCGACCGTGTTCGGCGACGCTTTGGCCTACACTTTCGTCGATCCGGATCATTCGCTGGGCGAACATCGCTTCCTGACCATCGGGGTGTCAGCCCACGACCGTACGCTCCTCGTCGTGCATGCCGAGCGCGGCCAGAACATCAGGATCATCAGCGCGAGGCGCGCCACCAGACGCGAGCAATCCATCTATGAGCAAGGTTGAAGACATGCGAACCGAATACCGACGCGAAGACCTCGGCAAGGGCGTCCGCGGCAAGTATTTCCAGCGCTTCTCCAAGGGCAGCAACGTCGTACTGCTGGACGACAAGGTCGCGCGCGCATTCCCGACCGCCGATGCGGTCAACGAAGCACTGCTCGGCTTGCTGACGCTGGCCGAAAAAGCCAGGCCCGCTCCACGAGTTTCGCGCAAGCGCACCGCGCCGTGACCGTGATCGGCTGAGGCGATGACCGACCCGTTCACGAGCGAAGGCCGCAAGGCGCCGCCCAAACCCTTCACCGCCATCGAGGGCCAGCGCAAGGTGCGCAGCTTCGTGCTGCGCCAGGGCCGCTTCACCGAGGCGCAGCAGCGCGCGTTCGACCGACTGTGGCCGCGCTTCGGCATCGACTACGCCGGCGCGCCGCGCGACTTCGACGCGCTGTTCGGACGCAAGGCGAAGCGCATCCTCGAAATCGGCTTCGGCAACGGCGAGGCGTTGCGGCATTCGGCGCAACGCGATCCGGAACGCGACCACATCGGCATCGAAGTGCACGCGCCCGGCGTCGGCCGGCTGTTGAACGCGCTCGCCGCGGACGATGCGAAGAACGCACGCATCTACCACCACGATGCGGTGGAAGTGCTGGAACGCGAGATCGCCGACGCGTCGCTCGACGAGATCCGCATCTACTTCCCCGATCCCTGGCACAAGAAACGCCACCACAAGCGGCGGCTGGTGAACCCGGAGTTCGCCGGACTGCTCGTCCGCAAGCTCGCGCACGGCGGCCGCTTGCACCTCGCCACCGATTGGCAGGACTATGCCGAACGGATGTGGGACGTGCTCGACGCCACGCCCGGCCTTTGCAACCGCGCCGGCCCGCGCGGCCACGTGCCGCGCCCCGACTGGCGCCCGCAGACCCATTTCGAGTCGCGCGGCCAGCGCCTCGGCCATGGCGTCCTGGATTTGCTGTACGACAAGAGCGAGGGCCAGGGTCTTGGAACTTGAGGCTTGCCCGGCACGCAGGGAGACGATGCGCCACGCCTCGCCCGACGCGCGCATGACGCCGGCCCACTCGATCGAAAGTCCAACCCACCACCCCGATCCCCGGTCCCCGGTCCCCGGTCCCTGATGGACAGCACGCTGACGCTCACCACCGACATGAAGCTCGTGCTCGGGCTGGTGCTGCTGACCGTGGTGCTGTTCATGTTCGAACGCCTGCGCGCGGACCTGGTCGCGCTGGTGGTGCTGGTGCTGCTCGGCCTCACCGGCCTGGTCGCGCCCGAGGACCTGTTTAACGGCTTCTCCTCGAACGCGGTGATCTGCGTCATCGCGACCATGATCCTCGGCGCGGGCCTGGACCGCACCGGCGCGCTCAACCGCCTCGCCGGCTGGCTGCTGCGCCGCGCGCGCGGCATGGAGAAGCGCCTGCTGCTGCTGACCACCACCATCGCCGGCCTGAATTCGCCGCTGATGCAGAGCCCGGCGGTGATGGCGCTGTACCTGCCGGTGGCCTCGCGCCTGTCCTCGCGCACCGGCCTGCCGCTGTCGCGCTTCCTGCTGCCGATCGCCGCGGCGATCATCATGGGCAGCAGCCTGACCATGGTCGGCAGCTCGCCGCTGATCCTGCTCAACGACCTGCTGGTCTCCTCCAACAGCAACCTGCCCTCGGGCACCGCGGTGCTGCACCCGCTGAAGATGTTCGCGCCGCTGCCGGTGGGCCTCGCGCTGCTGCTGTTGTGCCTGGCGTACTTCCATTTCCTCGGCGACCGCTTGCTCGGCGACGGCGAGGAAAAATCGGCGGTCACGCCGGCGCGCACGCAGAGCTACTTCGCGAAGAGCTACGGCATCGACGGCGACGTGTACGAACTCACCGTCGGCGCCGAGAGCCCGCTGGTCGGCATGTCGCTGGGCGAAGCCGAGGCGATGCACGATGCGCCGTTGCTGCTGGCGCTGCGCACCGGCAACGAATCGCGGCTGGCGCCGCCGGCGGACGCGCGCATCTGGGTCGGCAGCGTGCTCGGCGCGATGGGCCAGAAGCAGGACGTCGCGGATTTCGCCCAGAACAACTTCCTGCGCATGAGCGCGCGGCTGCGCGAGTTCGGCGACCTGTTCAACCCCAGCCGCGCCGGCATTTCCGAAGCGGTGGTGCCGCCGACCTCGCCCTACATCGGCAAGACCGCGGGCGAACTGCAGCTGCGGCGCCAGCACCGGCTCAGCCTGCTCGCGATCAACCGCGACAAGGAGGTGATCGCCGAGGACGTGCGCAACGTCAAGCTGCGCGCCGGCGACATGCTGGTGCTGCACAGCATCTGGACCGACCTCGCCGAGGCCGCGCGCAGCCGCGCGTTCGTGGTCGTCACCGACTATCCCAAGGCCGAGCAACGCCCGCACAAGTTCCGGGTGGCGATGGTGATCTTCGCGATCACGATCCTGGTGGCGCTGAGTTCGCGCATCCCGATCTCGATCGCGCTGATGACCGGCGTCGCCGGCATGCTGGTCAGCGGCGTGCTGAAGATCGACGAAGCCTATTCCGCGATCAGCTGGCGCACGGTATTCCTGATGGCCTGCCTGATCCCGCTGGGCTGGGCGGTGGATTCCACCGGCGCCGCGGCCTGGGCCGCCGGCGGCATGCTCGACAAGCTGCCCGACGGCATGCCGCCGTGGGTGCTGGAAGCGGCGATCGCGGTCATCACCAGCGTGTTCGCGGCGATGATCGGCAACGTCGGCTCGACGATCGTCATGGTGCCGCTGGCGATCAACCTCGGCATCGCCAGCGGCGGCGACCCGACCGCGTTCGCGCTGGTCGCCGCGCTGTCGGGCTCGAACAACATCGTGACCTTGTCGAACCCGGTGATCGCGATGATCGCCGGCCCGGCCGGCTACACCACCGGAAAATTGCTGCGTGTCGGACTGCCGCTGGTGCTGGCCTACATCGCGCTGACAGTGCTCGCGATCAACCTGATGTACTAGCGGAACGCGCCGGTCGCGGCTTGAGCCGCTCCTACGAATCGGCGAGGTAGACGCCGCCGTCGCGCACTTCCACCGCGACCGCGCACAGCGATTCGCCGCGGCACGGCCCGGCCACGCATTCGCCGCCGCCGAGTTCGAAGCTTGCGCCATGCGCGGCGCAGACCAGCAGGCCGTTGCTGCGCAGGAATTTCCCCGGCGCCCAGTCGAGGCGGCGCCCGGCGTGCGGGCAGACGTTGAACCAGGCGCGCACGCGTTCGCCGTCGCGATGCAGGATCAGCGATTCGGCATCGCCGCGAACGGTGCCCTCGACTTCGACCAGGCCGCCGTCCTCGATCGCGGCCAAAGCAATGAGCGCGGCGCGGGTGCTGGTGGTGCGGGTGTCCTGGTTCATCGCTTAACGAAATCCTTGCAAACGCGACGGGGCCAATCGGGATACTCGCCATCCCGCGCCACGATTGTGACACGACCCCGATGACCTTCAGCACCGCCTTCTTCCGCTTCGCCGCGCCACGCAAGCCGCGCCATCCGCTGCTGCGCGTCGTGCTCGGCCTGCTCGGCCTGGGCGTCTTGCTGGTGATGATCGCGTTCGGCGTGTTCGTCGGCCTGGCCATGCTCGGTGCCGGCGCGCTGCTGCGCCTGTGGACACTGCGGCGCAAGCCGCCCGTGCGCGATGCGGCCACCCTCGAAGGCGACTTCCGCGTCGTGTCGAAACCGGCCCTGCCCGCGCGTTGAACGCCGACGTCGTTTCCGCGGCGCCCGTCCCGCGCGTGCCGGTGCGCGGTGGTGGCCTGTTCCCGGTGCACCGCATCTACTGCATCGGCCGCAACTTCGCCGACCACGCGCGCGAAATGGGCGCGGCCGCGCCTGCATCGAAGGCCGAACGCGGCACGCCGGTGTTCTTCCTCAAGCCCGCGGACGCCATCGTCGTCGACGGCGTCGTGCCCTACCCGCCCGGCACCCGCGATTTGCAGCACGAAGTCGAGCTGGTGGTCGCGCTCGGCCGCGACGCGCCGCCCGGGACGCTGGACGAACGCCAGGCGATGGCGCTGGTGTTCGGGGTCGGCGTCGGCCTCGACCTGACCCGCCGCGACCTGCAAGCGGCGGCCAAGGCCAAGGGCCTGCCGTGGGACACGGGCAAGGCCTTCGACCATGCCGCGCCCATCTCCGAACTGGTGCCGCTGGCCGACGCCAGCGACCTCGCCGCGCTCGACCTGGCGCTGGAGGTGAACGGCCAGGCCCGCCAGCACGGCGAACTGCGCGACCTGATCTGGAACGTCGCCGAAACCCTGCACGAACTGTCGAAACTCTATGCCCTACGCGCCGGCGACCTGGTGTTCATGGGCACGCCCGCGGGCGTCGGTCCGCTGCTGCCGGGCGACCGTTTCCGCGCCCGGCTCGGCGCCATCGCCGGGCTCGAGGGCCGGATCGTGGCGGCCGGCGCTTCGGCGTAAGCTTGCCGACGGCGCGGGGGGCGCCGGCTTCGTCCACTCACCACTCCAGGAGCGCACCGATGGGCATGGTCAGCGAGTTCAAGGAATTCATCGCCAAGGGCAACGTGCTCGACCTCGCGGTCGGCGTGGTCATCGGCGCGGCGTTCGGCAAGATCGTCTCGTCGCTGGTCGACGGCATCATCATGCCGCTGGTCGGCGTCCTCACCGGCGGCGTCAACGTCAGCGACTGGAAATACGTGCTCAGCCCGGCGCAGCTCGATGCCGCCGGCAAGGAAACCGCCGCCGAAGTCGCTATCAAGTACGGCGATTTCCTGCAGCAGATCGTCAACTTCCTCATCATCGCCTTCGTGATCTTCCTCGTGATCCGGGCCTACAACCGCATGCGCAAGCCCGCCGACGAGGCCCCGGCCGCGCCGCCGGAAGACGTGCTGCTGTTGCGCGAGATCCGCGATTCGTTGAAGAAGGGTTGATCGTTCGCGGATCGCGATCGATCCGCGCGAGCCAACTTCCGTCACATCGCGCCGGAGCCGCCAGCCTGTAGTCTGGCGGCTTCGTCGTTTCCGGAAGCCCGCCATGCGCTTCGCCCCGCTGCTGCTCGCGCTCGCCATCGCCCTGCCCGTCCATGCGCAGCCGGCGACGACGACCATTCCGCAATCCGCGCTGGACAAGGCCGATGCGCTGCGCGAACGCGCGCTCGCCGACCGCACCGGCTGGAACGTGGTCGAATCGCTGACCACCGAAGTCGGCCCACGCCTGGCCGGCAGCGAGGCCGATGCGCGCGCGGTGGAATGGGCGAAGGCGAAGTTCAAGGCGCTGGGCTACGACAAGGTCTGGACCGAACCGGTGACCTTCCCGAAATGGGTGCGCCGCAGCGAACGCGCCGACGTGCTCGGCGCGCACGCGCAGCCGCTGGTCGTCACCGCGCTCGGCAACAGCCCCGGCGGAACGGTGGAGGGCGAAGTGGTGCGCTTTCCCGACCTCGCCGCGTTGGACGCCGCGCCCGAAGGTTCGCTCACGGGCAAGATCGCCTTCGTCGATTACCAGATGCAGCGCTATCGCGACGGCCACGACTACGGCGTCGGCGGTGGCGGCGGCATCCGCGGCAAGGGCCCGTCGGCGGCGATCCGCAAGGGCGCGATCGGCTTCCTCATGCGTTCGGCCGGCACCGACACTTCGCGCGCGCCGCACACCGGCATGACCGGCTTCGAGGACGGGCTGAAGCCGATTCCCTCCGCCGCGCTGTCGACCATCGATGCCGCGCAACTCGCGCGCCTGCTCGCGCTCGACCCGCGCACGCGCGTGCGCCTCGCCCTCGATTGCGGCATCGAGGGCGACTACACCTCGCAGAACGTCATCGGCGAAATCAGCGGGCGCGGCCCGCACAAGGACGAGGTGGTGCTGATGGGCGGCCACCTCGATTCCTGGGACCCGGGCACCGGCGCGATCGACGATGCCGCCGGCGTGGCGATCGGCATGGCCGCGGGCGCGCTGCTGAAGCCGCTGCATCCGCAACGCACCATCCGCGTGGTCGCCTTCGCCAACGAGGAACGCGGCCTGTTCGGCGGCAGGGCCTACGCCGCCGTGCACGCGAAGGAAGTCGGCAGGCACCAGATCGTGTCGGAAAGCGATTTCGGCGCCGGCCGCATCTACAGTTTCAACAGCAACGCGCCCGATTCGGCGAAAGCGGCGATCGCGCAAATCGCGGGCGCGCTGAAGCCGCTCGGCATCGACGTCGTCGACGGCGAAGGCGGGCCGGAATCCGACGTGGGCCCGATCGCGCAACTCGGCGCGACCTGGGCCTCGCTCAGCCACGACGGCACGCATTACTTCGACTACCACCACAACGCCGAGGACACGCTCGACAAGATCGACCCGAACGACCTCGCCCAGAACGTCGCCGCCTACGCGGTGTTCGCGTGGCTCGCGGCGCAGGCGGACGGAAGCTTCGGCAGCGCGCCCAAGGCGGCTGGCGCGGGGGAGCACTGACCCGCTTCGAAGGACGCGCTTCCGGCGCATCCGCCGACAGGCGGTCATGTTGCAGCGCGCAACAACCGCACCCCAATGGCCGGTCGCGACGGCCGATTCCGTCTTAATGGAAACCCAACACCGGGGCGAAAACCCCGTGCTAGCTTGGTTTCCGGGGAAAAAAAGGGGAGTCACGATGATGCGCAAGTTGCTCTTGGCAGCCGCGTGTTTTTCCGCGGCGTTCTTCCTTCCGCTGCAGGCGCTCGCGACGCCGCAAGTGCAATTGACGGCATCGTTGCCCTCGCCGCAATCGACCGCGACCGCCGTGAGCCTGGCGGCCACCGGCTCGGATACCGATCCGGGCCTGCTCACCTATCGCTATTCGGTCGCCTACCGCGGCGCCTTCCACGTCGTCCGGGACTACAGCCAGGACAGCGGCTTCAACTGGGCGGGCACGGTGAGCGACGGGCTGTACCTGGTGCAGGTGGCGGTGCGCAACAACACGACGCAACAGGTCGCGAAGAAAAGCCTGCTGTTCCAGTTCCTGCCGCGCGTCGCCGGCACCCAGCCGGTGGTGAGCGCGACCGCCAATCCGCTGGTCGCCCTGTTCAGCGCGCCGGCCTGCGCCACGGGCAGCAAGATCCGGGTGCGCTTCGATTCCACGACGAGCACCCCGGCGACCACCGACTGGCGCGCCTGCGATCCGGCTTCGACCAGCAACATCTATGTCGCCGGCATGCGCCAGCAGACCCGCTATACGATGGCCGCGCAGGTCCGCACTGCGGCGGGCGCGGTCACCACGGGCCCGAGCCTGTCGTTCCTCACCGGCAACGGGCCGTCGAACCTGCCGGTCATCGCGCAGGTGGTCCCGCCCGATGCGAACACCAGCGGCGCCGACGACGTGCTGGTGGTCGATGCCCTCAGCATCGGCGCCTCGGCCGGATACCCGGTGGCGACCGACCTGTTCGGCCGACCGATCTGGTACTACGCCGCGTTCAACGATCCGGCCCAGGCCGGCGCGCTGCTGACCCGCGTGCTTCCCGGCGGGACGATGCTGACGATCGCCAACGGCAAGAATTCCGCCGACGCGACGACCTCGCTGCAGATCCTCCGCGAGATCGATTTCGCCGGCAACACGTTGCGCGAAACCAACGCGGCGCGGGTGCGCGAGCAGCTGCAGGCGATGGGACTGGCATCGAACTGCACGATGGGCGGCTCGATCTGCGTCGCCACCACCTTCCACCACGATGCGATCCGCCTGGCGAACGGCCACACCCTGGTGATCGGCAGCCAGGAACGCATGTTCCCGGCGGGAACCCAGGGCTCCACCTCGCCGGTGGACATCCTCGGCGACATCGTGGTCGACCTGGACCAGGATTTCCAGGTGGCGTGGTACTGGAATGCCTTCGATCACCTCGACGTCAACCGCGCGGCGATCCTGCACGAAACCTGCGCGAACCCGCAGACCGGCGGGTGCCCGCCGCTGCTGCTGGCGAACCTCGCCAACGACTGGCTGCATCCCAACGCGATCCAGGTCACGTCCGACCACAACCTGCTCATCTCCGTGCGCCACCAGGACTGGGTGATCAAGGTCGATTACCGGGACGGCGCGGGCGACGGGCACGTGCTCTGGCGGCTGGGCGCCAACGGCGATTTCGCGCTCGCGTCCAGCGACCCGTATCCGTGGTTCACCCACCAGCACGATGCCGGGTTCGAAGCGAACGGAACCTTCACCGTGTTCGACAACGGCAACACCCGCGTCGCCGCCAACCCGGGCGTCGTCGAGAACAGCCGCGGCCAGGCCTACCAGATCGACGAGGCCAACCGGGTCGCGACCCTGGTCGTCAATTCCGACCTGGGGGTGTATTCGAATGCGCTCGGCAGCGCGCAGCGGCTCGGCAACGGCAACTACCACTTCCTGGCCGGCTTCATCACCCCGGGACCGACCCAGAACAGCCAGTCGGTCGAAGTGCTGCCGGACGGAACGAACAACATGCGCTACCAATCGCCGCAGCTGGCCTACCGCAGCTTCCGCATGCCGAGCCTGTACTCGCCGCCGGGCACCTGACGCGACCGGCCCGCGCGACCGCCGTGGTTGCGCGGGCATCGGCGGCGGCGATCGATGCCGGGCCACCGCGCTGCGTCCCGGAGCGGATCGCGAGGAAGGCGTCCCGCGCGGCGAAGCCTGTCCGGTCCGGGCCACTTCCGTCGTTGAACCAGCAAAGGCGAAGCGACGGCGGCGGAATGGCGGGGCGGGCCGTTGCATGCGACATGCCGAAAACGGAAAGGGGGATCACGTGAGGCGTCTGCTCCGGGGCTGCTTGCTGCTTGCCTTGTCGATTCCCGCGATGCCCGCGACGGCGGATCCGTTCGTGGAATCGGTCGGCGACGCGTTCATCGCCAACCTGCCTCCGGGCTGGAACGTCACGACCGGGTCCTGGGTGTATTTCGACGCGATCGGCTGCTTCACCACCCCGGGATACACCTGTTACGGCGACAACCCCGCGAGCCCGTACGGGTCGCCGTACTTCGGCGAGTTCGGCGCGAATCCCAACCTGGCCACCCTGCAGCTCGGCGCGGACGAAGCGGTCGTCGTCGTCTTCCGCACGCCGCCGCAGATGCGCTACTACTCGTTCAACCAGTACCTGTTCAAGCGCGCCGACAGCAGCACCGAAATCTTCGGCAGCATGAGCGAGGCCCTCAACCTGAAACGGCTGGGCACCACGGGTTCCCCCGAACCCGGCGCCAGTCCGTTCGATTCCTACGCGGCCCTGGTCTGGACCGCCGACCAGTCCACCTTCGACAGCGTGCGGGCGGACCTGGTGGAAAGCGGCCTGCCGACGACCGCGATCAACTTCCTGCCGCTTCCGCAGGCCATCCCGGCGAACGCCTCCGGGCCCGGCTACGACCTGCACATGGGCCACGGCGCGTCCGCCGACGTCTTCAACCTGCTGATGCGGACCGCATTCCCCGGCGACCAGGCGGCGTTCGACGCGTACGTGGGGGAGAACCCGTATTACGTGCTGCGCGTGGGCCCGGGCACGCACCTGCCGCCGAATCCGGCGCCGGTGATCGGCTACCCGCCCGATGCCTCGGGCATCGCGGAAAGCGCCAGCCTGCAGGCGGCGCTGAATCGGCTGGTGTCGGACATCGGCAAGCGCTACGGCGGCGCCTACTCGTTCAAGCAGCAGACGAGCACCTACACCTCGCACGTCGGCTGGAACTGCATCTCCGAGCTGTCCGAATGCACCGGCGACAACTACGACTCGCTCTACTCCCGCGACGACTCGACGTTCATCCGGGTCGGCAACCTGCAGGATTTCATCATCGTCGTCGGCGTGAACCACGTGGCCGCGGGCAAGGCGACCTACGCCAGCTCCGCGGTCTACGACAGCAAGAAGCTGGCGAGCATCGTCTCCATCACCGACGCCGACATGAGCTCGCAGAGCGCGCTCTACCACGCCGGCGTGACCAACCCCCGCGATCCGCGCGTCCGCAGCTACCGCGGGCTGTACGCCTACATGTTCTCCTACGACTGCGCCGGCAAGCAGTACTGCGCCCCGATCCCGCCGCCGACGGCGTCCAACCCGGTCGGGCTGCGGCCGGGCGCGCCGTTCTTCGTGCTCGGGCGCAGCTACCTGGAGCCGCACACGCTGGTGCGCCCCTCGCAGTTCGAGGTGGTCCAGCACCAGGTGTTCCTCGGCAGCAAGAAATGATGCGGTTCCCGTTCCCTTTCGCGGAGGTGGTTCCATGTTGAAGTCCTGTCACGCGGCCCTGGTCGCCATCGCCGTCCTGGTCGGCGGCGCAATGACCCCGGGGACCGCCGCCGCGGATTGCACGCCGAGCTTCCGCGAGGTCGCCACCGGCGGCTTCGGCAACCGCTACAACCTGTATGCCTGGAGCATGCAGGTGTTCAACGGCCGCCTGTTCGTCGGCACCATGAACCAGAAGACCGGCGGCGAGATCTGGGCCTACGACGGCGCGCAGTGGCAGAAGGTGCTGCAGCAGAACCTGCGCAGGACCGGCAATACCGGCTTCCGCAGCATGGTCATCTTCCGCGGGTTCCTCTACACCGGCGGCACCAACGACACCAACGGCGCCGAACTGTGGCGCACGGCCGACGGCGTGCGCTGGCGCAAGATCGTGTCTGGCGGCTTCGGCGACAAGAACAACGAATCGGTGCGCGGCGTGGCCGTGTTCCACAACCAGTTGTACATCGGGCTGCAGAACGCGTCGGGCAGCGGCGGGCAGCTGTGGCGCAGCAGCAACGGCCTGGCCTTCGAACCGGTGAACACCGACGGCTTCGGCGACGCCACCAACATCTCCATGCACAGCATGGCGATCCTGAAGGACCAGCTCTACATCGGCACCAAGAACAAGGACACGCTGATCCAGGTCTGGCGCACCAGCGACGGCGACCATTACGAGCAGGTCGTCGGCCCCAACGCGGCCATCGCGTCCGGCTTCGGCATCCCGGGCAACATCCTCACCCAGTCGATGTACGTCTACAACGACGTGCTCTACCTGGGCACCGGCAACGCCAAGGACAACGGCGATCCGCTGAACGGCTTCAGCGTGATGCGCACGTCCAACGGCACCCAGTGGCAGCCGATCACCGTCAACGGCGCGGGCGACATCGACAACCGCTTCGCCTGGCGCTTCTTCGCCTACCAGGGCTACCTGTGGATGGGCGTCGGCAACTTCAACATCGAGAACGGAGAAGGCGGACAGGCGTTGCGCAGCCTCACCGGCAACCAGGGCAGCTGGGAAATGATGGTCGGCCCGAACGGCACCTACGCGCCCACCGGTTTCGGCAACTGGATGAACTGGGGCATCCGCACCTTCGCCGAATACAACGGCAAGCTCTACCTCGGCACCGCGCAGTGCTGGCAGGACTGGTGCGACCCGGACGTGACCGGCGCGGAAATCTGGGAATGGTCCGGCGAAACCTGCCCGGTGGCCGGAGCGAGGAAGGCCCTGCGGCCCGAGTAGGCGGATCGATCGGAACGAGAGCGAGGCGATCGGGCCGACGCAAGCAGACGGATCGCCTCCCGCGTCGATCAAGGAGGTTGTCATGTTCAAGCCTTGTCGGATGGCCCTGGTCGCCGTGCTGCTCGGGTGCCTCGCGTCCCCGGCGACGGCCCTGGCGGACTGCACGCCGAGTTTCCGCATGGTCAATACCGGCGGCTTCGGCAATCGCTTCAACCTCTACGCCTGGAGCATGCAGGTGTTCCAGGACCGGTTGTACGTCGGCACGTTCAACCAGACCACCGGCGGCGAGATCTGGGCCTACGACGGCACGCAGTGGACGCAGGTGTTGCAGCGGAGCCTTCCCGAGACCGGCAACGAAGGCTTCCGCAGCATGATCGTGTTCAACGGCTACCTGTACGCCGGCACCTACAACACCGTCGCCGGTGCCGAGGTGTGGCGCACGCCCGACGGCATGCACTGGACGCAACTCGTGGCCGATGGCTTCGGCGACACCAGCAACAAGGCGGTCCGCGGCGTCGCGGTGTTCCAGGGCCAGCTCTACATCGGCACGCAGAACGAGTTCGGCAACGGCGGCCAGCTCTGGCGCAGCGCCGACGGCACGACCTTCCTGCCGGTCAGCACCGACGGGCTGGGCGATCCGTCCAATTCCGCGATGCACAGCATGGCGGTGTTCCGCAAGCAGCTCTACATCGGCACCAAGAACCAGAACACGATGTTGCAGGTGTGGCGCACCGCCGACGGCGAGCACTACGAGCAGGTGGTCGGCCCGGATGCCGCGGTGCCGTCGGGCTTCGGCATCCAGGACAACAACGCGACCATGTCGATGTACGTCTACGGCAACATGCTGTACGTGGGCACCGGCAACTTCGACCAGGACGGTTTCGCGTCCCAGGGCTTCGGCGTGTATCGCACCCGCGACGGGCTGCAATACGCAACCATCAACGCCAACGGCGCCGGCGACATCGACAACCGCTTCGCATGGCGCTTCATGGCCTACGAGAACCAGCTGTGGCTGGGCATGGGCAACTTCAACATCCTCGCCGGGGAAGGCGGCCAGGCCGCGCGCAGCCCCGACGGCAACCGCAACGACTGGCAGATGATGGTCGGCCAGAACGGCGCGTACGCGCCCACCGGCTTCGGCAACTCGATGAACTGGGGCATCCGCAGTTTCGCCGTTTACCACGACAAGCTGTACGTCGGCACCGCGCAGTGCTGGAAGCCCTGGTGCGCGCAGTACGTGACCGGCACGGAAGTGTGGGAATGGTCGGGCGAGGCCTGCCCCGTGGCCGGGTCGAGGAAAGCGTTGCGACCCGAGTGAAGGGAATCATGCAGGGCGGATGCATGCCCCGTCGACGCTTTGGTGGGAGCGACGGAAGTCGCGGCATCGTCGATCGTGCCGCGGCCTCAGCGATTGGGCGGGTTGATTACCCCTGTCCCATAAGTCTGAAAATCGGCGTGCAACTCAGCCCTATTTTGCGTGCTTCCCAAAGAAAATTAGCGCCCCAAGAAACAAGCCTCCCGCAATGAGAAGCAACCCCAGTAGCTTGTCATGGTTTCCGAATGCGACCAAAAGCATCCTGGAGACGGGTGATTTTGTCTCAAATAATAAAAAAATGATCCAAAAATGAGCAGAATCAGAGGTGCGAGGTACTTCCGCAATGTCTTTATTTCTTTTCACCATCTTTCTTAAACATAACCATCCCCATCACGATTAACCCAACTCCGATTGGGTACTTGTAACTTCCCAAGTCGACATGAGACCGAGGAATCCGGCCCGTTGGTGATGACATGATGGCAACTCCTGCCAAGACAGCGATCAGCGCACACATCTTCATTGATTTGGACGCCAGTTTGCTTGCTGTTGTCGATCGCTGCGGAAGCGACCAATAAAGGGGGCGGAGGATCAAAGCCATTCCGAGGCCATGCCCTCGGCGGTTCGGGCATCAACGCCGCGCGCGAAGCACCCATTGCGCTTCCGGCAAACCGCGTTCCGGATCGCGGACGCGCAACGCCTCGGCTTCGGCGAAACCGCATTCGCGCATCGCGTCGAGCAGGTCCCAGCCGAAGTGGTGGAAGCACAGCACCCCACCGCCGAGCGGATCGCCGTGGTATTCCGGCGGCTGTTGCAGGAAGTCGATGCTGCCATCGGCGCGCAGGCGCGCGATCTCGCGGCTTCCGGCATTCGTCCAATGCCACGGCACTGTCAGCAGCAACGCGCCGCCGGGCTTGAGCACGCGCGCGAATTCGCCCAGCGCGGCGCGGAAATCCGGAACGTGTTCGAGCACGTCCAGGCACAGGATCGCGTCCAGGGAGGCGTCGGCGAAGCGCAGCCTGGTCGCGTCGCCATGCCGCACCCAGGTCCACGCGCGCTGGCGCCACAGCCATGCCGAGAGCTTCAGCCGCTTCGCCAGGGACGGCTGGAATTCGCTGCCGGACAGGCGCGGGAAACGCCGGCGCAGGGCGATGAACAGCGGGCTGGCCTGCTCGGTGAGGTGGATGCGCGGATGCGGTTTCGGCGCGAGTTCCCGCAGCATCGCGGCGGTCGCCGCGCGCTGGCGCGAGTTGCAGCCGCAGGCGCTGCAGCGAAGCGCTTCGCGCAGGGTCTGCGGCGGCGGTTCGCCCTGCTTCCAGTCGACGTCGAAACCGGACTCGCTGCCGCAGGCATCGCAGGCGCCCGGCCAGTGCCGCTGCGTGGCCGCGACCTGCGCGTGCACTGCGCCGGAGGCCCGCCACGCGGCGTCATCGCGGTAGGACTCGACGGACTCAGGCATGCGGGGAAGCATCGACCGGGGGAATCTCGTTTTCAAGCGCGTCGAGCTGCTGCGTGCGCTCGTCCGGCGGGCGCGTGCGCGGCGCGACGACGAGGTAGAACGCCGGCACCACGAACAGCGACAGCAGCGTCGACAAGGCCACGCCGAACACCACGACCACGCCGATCGAGGTGCGGCTGCCGGCGCCTGCGCCGGTGGCGAGCATCAGCGGCAACGCGCCGGCGATCGTCGCGATCGAGGTCATCAGGATCGGGCGCATCCGCGTCACCGCGGCATCGAGGATGGCCGCGCGCACCGGCAGGCCGGCGTCGCGCCGCTGGTTGGCGAACTCCACGATCAGGATGCCGTTCTTGGCCGCGAGCCCGACCAGCATGACGATGCCGATCTGGCTGAAGAGGTTGAGCGACTTGCCGAACAGCCACAGGCCGAGCAGCGCGCCGAGCACCGCCAGCGGCACGGTGAGCATGATCACCAGCGGATGCAGGAAGCTCTCGAACTGCGCCGACAGCACCAGGAACACGATCAGCAGCGCCATCGCGAAGGTGAACAGCACCGCGCCGCCGGACTGCAGGTATTCGCGCGACTGGCCGCTGTAGTCGACCTGCGCGGTCGCCGGCAGCGTGTCGCGCGCGGTCGCGTTCACCCAGTCGATGGCCTGCCCCAACGTGTAGCCCGGCGCGAGCCCGGCGGACAGCGTGATCGCGCGCAGGCGGTTGAAGCGGTTGAGGCTGCCGGCCTCGGCGCGTTCCTCCAGCGTGACCAGGTTCGACAACGGCACCAGCGCGCCGGCGCGGCTGCGCACGTAGAGGTTGTCGATGTCGGCGGGGGCCGCGCGCTCGCCCTGCGCGGCCTGCAGGATCACGTCGTATTCCTGGCCCTGGCGCACGAAGGTGGTGACCTTCTGCGAGCCCATCATCGCCTGCAGGGTGTCGCCGATGGCCTGTTCGGTGACGCCCAGGTCCGCGGCCTTGGCCTGGTCGACGGTCACGTGCAGTTGCGGGCGTGTTTCCTTGTAGTCGGCGTCGACGCCGTACAGGCCGGGGTTCGCCTCCATCTTCGCCTGCAGGGCATCGCGCCAGCGCACCAGCTGCGCGTATTCCGGGCCTTGCAGCACCACCTGCAACGGCTGGCCGTTGCTGCGCACCAGCCCGGTGCGGATCTGCGGCACCGCGCGCACGCCGGGGATCTTCGCCAGATCGCGGCGCACCTCGCCGACCACCTCGTCGGTGCTCTGGCTGCGTTCGTCCCAGGGCTTGAGGATGACGATCGCGCGGCCGCTGTTCATGTTCTCGGACGCGCCATAGCTGCCCGGCACGCGGCCGAGCACGCGCTGCATCGGCTGGCCCTCGCCCATGTGCCGCATCAGCGCGCGTTCCACCTGCTGCATCTGCGCGACGGTGTAATCGTAGCCGGCGCCTTCCGGCCCGGTGACCGACACGCTGAAGGAACCGCGGTCCTCGGTCGGCGCGAGTTCGCGCGGCACCGCCTTGAACAGCGCGAACGCCAGCGCCAGCGCGGCCAGCATCGTCGCGCCGAACAACCACGGGTGCGAGATGCTGCGGTCGAGCGCGTTGCGGTAGCCGCGCGCGAGCGCGCGCAGGCGGCGTTCCACCCAGCCGCTGACGCCGGTGCCCGGGTCGTCCGCGGCGCGCCCGTGCGGATGCACCAGCAGCGAGCCCATCATCGGCGTGAGCGTGAGCGCGACCACGCAGGAAATCGCGACCGCGCCGGCCAGCGCCACCGCGAGCTCGCGGAACAGGCGGCCGTTGTTGCCTTCGAGGAAGGCGATGGGCAGGAACACCGCGACCAGCACCGCGGTCGTGGCCAGCACCGCGAAACCGACCTGGCGCGTGCCGCGCAGCGCGGCCAGCGGCGCCGGTTCGCCGAGGTCGGCGCGGCGCTGGATGTTCTCGAGCACGACGATGGCATCGTCGACGACCAGGCCGATCGACAGCACCAGCGCCAGCAGCGTGAGCAGGTTGATCGAGAAGCCGAACACCAGCAGCGGCAGGAACGCCGCGGTCACGCACACCGGCACCGTCACCGCCGGCACCAGCGCGGAGCGCAGGCTGCCGAGGAACAGCCAGATCACCACCAGCACCAGCACGATCGCCTCGGCCAGGGTCTTGTAGACCTCGTGCACGGCGACGTCGATGAACACGGTCGCGTCGTAGGTGACCGCGAGCTTCATCCCGTTCGGCAGCGTGCGGTTGATCCGCTCGATCTCCCTGCGCACGCCCTCGGCGACGGCGAGGTCGTTGGCGGTGGAGGTCTTGACGATGCCCAGCCCGACCTGCGGATGGCCGTTGGTGCGGTAGTACGCGCGGCGCTCGGCGGAACCGAGTTCCACCTTCGCCACCTCGCCCAGTTGCACCACGTGGCCGTCGCTGCCGCGGCCGATCGGCAGTCGCGCGAAGTCGGCGGGATCGGAGAAGCTGCGGTCGAGCTGCAGGGTGAAGTCGCGCGCGTTCGATTCCAGCCGCCCCGCCGGCAGGTCGACGTTGCGCGCGCGCAGCGCGGTTTCGATGTCGCCCACCGTGAGCCCGCGCGCGGCGAGCGCGGCGCGGTCGATCCAGACCCGCATCGCATAGGCCTGCGCGCCGCCGAACTGCACCTGGGCGACGCCGTCGACCGTCGACAGCTGGTCGACGAGGTAGCGCTGCGCGTAATCGGTGAGCGCGAGCGTGCCGTCGCTGGACGCGGCCATGCCCGGCGCGCTCAGGTTGAGCCACAGGATCACGTCCGAATCGCTGGAGACCTTGCGCACCTGCGGCGGATCGGCGTCGTCGGGCAGCTTGCCGAGGTTGCGGCTGACCGCGTCGCGCACGTCGTTGGCGGCGCTTTCGATGTCGCGGTCGAGGGTGAACTCGATGTTGATGCTGGAAACGCCGTTCTCGCTTTCCGAGCGCAGCGTGTCCACGCCCTCGATGCCGGACACCGCGTCCTCCAGCACCTTGGTCACGCGCGTTTCCATCACCGCGGCCGAGGCGCCGGTGTAGGTGGTGTTGATCGAGACCACCGGCGGATCGATGTCCGGCAGTTCGCGCAGCGGCAGGCGGGTGAACGCGATCACGCCGAGCACCACCAGCAACAGGCTGCCGACGGTGGCGAGCACCGGGCGGTGGATGGAGATGTCGGAGATCTTCATTCCGCGGCGGCGGCGCGCGCGTTCGCGCCGGCTTCGACGACCTTGCTGCCGTCGTGCAGCTTGACGATGCCCTCGACCACGATGCGGTCGCCCGGCTTCAGCCCGGACGCGATTTCGACCTTGCCGTCGTGGCGGCTGCCCAGCGTCACCGGCACCAGCGACACGGCGTCGCCCGCACCGACGCGGAACACGCTGGCCTGCGAACCTTCCTGCTGCACCGCGATTTCCGGCAACACCAGCGCCTGGCGCTCGGGCAGGCGCACCGCGACCCGCAGCAGCATGCCCGCGCGCAGGCGGCCGTCGGGGTTCGGGAGCAGCGCGCGCACCGCCACCGCGCGGGTGTCCGGATCGACGCGGCTGTCGATGTCGGCGACGGCGCCTTCGAACGCGACGCCGGGCCACGCGTCGCTGCGCGCGGCGATCGCCTGTCCGCGCGCGAGCGAGGACAGCGCGGATTCGGGCACGGTGAAATCGAGCTTGATGCGCGAATCGTCGTCGAGCGTGGTGATGGTCGTGCCCGGGCCGACCAGCGCGCCGACGCTGACCCGGCGCAGGCCGAGCACGCCCGCGAACGGCGCGACCAGGGTGCGGTCGGCGACCGCAGCGCGGCGCGCGGCGAGCGCGGCGGCGGCGGCGTCGCGGTTGGCGCGCAGGGTGTCGAGCTGGCCCTGCGCGATCAGCTGCTGGCGCGCGAGTTCGCTGCCGCGGCGCAGCTGCTGCTCGGCGTCGCGCAGGGCGGCTTGCGCGGCGTCGACGTCGGCGCGTTGCGCGCTGCTGTTCATGTCCACCAGCAACTGCCCGGCGCGGACCCGTTCGCCGCTGTCGAACGCCAGCCGCGTCACCACGTCGCTGGCCTTGGCGGTGATCGCCACCGACTCGTTGGCCTGCGCGGTGCCCAGCGCCTCGAGGCTGTCCCGCCACGGCTGCGCCGCGATCCGCATCGTGGTCACCGTGGCCGGCGCGTCCTTGCGTTCGCCCTGCTGCGGCTTCGCGCAGGCGGCGAGCAGGACGATGGCGGCGAGGGTCGGGACAAGGCGGCGGATCGGCATCGACAAGCGGGCCCGGCGGTGGATTCCCGATTCTAGCGGCGGCGCGCGACCGGCCCATGTGCCATCGGGCCCGGCCGGGCGCGGTCAACCGCTGGCAAGCGCGTGCGTTACCCGGCACATTGGCCGTTGCGGACGCGGCATCGCGTCTGCCTTTCCGTCCCCCATGCGGAGCCACGCCATGATCCACGACAGCATCCTCGACACCATCGGCCGCACCCCGGTCGTCCGCCTGCAGCGCATCGCCCCGCCGAACGTGGAGCTCTACGCCAAGGTGGAATCGTTCAATCCCGGCGGCTCGGTCAAGGACCGCCTCGCCATCGCCATCGTCCTCGACGCCGAGCGCAAGGGCCTGCTCAAGCCTGGCGACACGATCATCGAAGCCACCTCCGGCAACACCGGCGTCGCGCTGGCGATGGTCTGCGCCGCGCGCGGCTACAAGTTCGTCGCGGTGATGGCCGATTCGTTCTCGATCGAACGGCGCAAGCTGATGCGCGCCTACGGCGCCAAGGTCATCCTCACGCCCGCCGCCGAACGCGGCACCGGCATGGTGCGCCGGGCCGAGGAACTGGCGAAGAAGCACGGCTGGTTCCTCGCGCGCCAGTTCGAGAACCCGGCGAATCCGGCGTATCACCGGCAAACCACCGCGGCGGAAATCCTGCGCGATTTCGCCGGGCGCCGGCTGGACCATTTCGTCACCGGCTGGGGCACCGGCGGCACCCTCACCGGCGTCGGCGAAGTGCTCGCGGTCGCGCGCCCGGAGGTGAAGGTGCACGCGGCCGAACCCGAGGTCGCGGCGATGCTGCAGGGCAAGGACTGGTCGCCGCACAAGATCCAGGGCTGGACCCCGGATTTCGTGCCTCAGGTGCTGAACCGCGACGTCGCCGCGCAGCTGCTGTCGATTTCCGATGCCGACGCCATCGCCACCGCGCGCCGCCTCGCGCAGGAGGAAGGCCTGTTCGTCGGCATTTCCGCCGGCGCCACCGTCGCCGCCGCGCTGCGCATCGCCGCGCAGGATGCGAAGGACGGCGACGTGATCCTCGCGATGCTGCCCGATACCGGCGAACGCTACTTCTCCACGCCGCTGTTCGAAGGCGTCAACGACGGCTCCGACGACGAATGGCTGGCGAGTTTGGGGTGAGTTGCGAAAGCCCCTCACCCGCCTTCGGCACCCTCTCCCCGCTTGCGGGGAGAGGGGCAAACAAAAACGCCGGCTTGCGCCGGCGTTTTCGCGTCCGGCGGGGCGATGCGGTAAGGTCGCATTCCCCCAGTTCCGCAGGCTCCACGCTTGTCCACGCCGTCCGCCGACCTGATCGCCGCCGCGCGCAACGCCGCAGCGCCGCGCGCGGAACTGAACCGCTGGCTCGCCACTCTGGATGCGGAAGGCCGCATCGACTGGGCCCTGCGCGAGCTCGATGGCGTGCATGCGCTTTCGACCAGCTTCGGCGCGCAGGCCGCGGTCGCCTTGCACATGACCACGCGGCTGCGCCCGGACATCCCGGTCATCCTGGTCGATACCGGCTACCTGTTCCCGGAAACCTATCGCTTCGCCGACGAGCTGGTCCGCCGGCTCGCGCTCAACCTCAAGGTGTTCCAGCCGACGATGAGCGCGGCGTGGTCGGAAGCGCGCCACGGGCAGCAGTGGACCGAAGGCGTCGAGGGCATCGAGGGCTACAACCAGCGGCACAAGGTCGAACCGATGTTCCGCGCGCTGAAGGAACTCGGGGTCGGCACCTGGATCGCCGGGTTGCGGCGCACGCAGGCGGAAAGCCGCTCGGAGATCGATTTCGCCGAACGCAGCAGCGGGCGCTGGAAGCTGCATCCGATCGCCGACTGGAACGATCGCGACATCGGCGAATACCTCAAGCAGTACGACCTGCCCTACCACCCGCTCTGGCACGAAGGCTACGTGTCGATCGGCGACACGCACACCACCCGGCGATGGGAGCCGGGGATGTCCGAGGAGGACACCCGCTTCTTCGGGCTCAAGCGCGAATGCGGGCTGCACCTGGTGAAGTGACCGCGTGCGCCGGGCGGTGAACGAAAAACGCCGGCTTGCGCCGGCGTTTTTGCTTGCCCGCTGTCATCCTGAACGCAGTGAAGGACCTGCTTTTGAGACAAACCGCGAGCAGCAGGTCCTTCGGCTTCGCCTCAGGATGACAACTCGGCGATTTATGCAGCTTTGGTCCACTGCCCCAGCGCGGCGAGGCCGTTGGCCTTGGCGCGTTCGTACACGGTCTGCTGCGCCTTCGCCCAGTTGCCGGCCATGTCCTGCGCCCACAACTTCAACGCGGCCTGCTGCATCGCGCGGCCGTAGCTGAAGCTGAGCGGCCACGGGTTCGGGCCCATGCGGTTCATCGCGTCCAGGTGCGCGGTCGCGGCCTCGTCGCTCTGGCCGCCGGACAGGAACACGATGCCCGGCAGGATCGCCGGCACCGCCGACTTCAGGCACATCAGCGTGCTTTCGGCGACTTCCTCGACGCTGGCCTGGTCCGGGCAATCCTTGCCGGGCACGACCATCGACGCCTTGAGGATGGTGCCCTCCAGCATCACGTTCTGGTTGTACAGCGCGTCGAACAGCGAACGCAGCGTGACTTCGGTGACCTCGTAGCAGGTCTCGATGTCGTGGTCGCCGTCCATCAGCACTTCGGGTTCGACCATCGGCACCAGGCCCTGCTCCTGGCACAGCGCGGCGTAGCGCGCCAGCGCGTGGCAGTTGGCCTCGATGCAGGTGCCCGACGGGATGTCCTCGCCGATGTTGATCACCGCGCGCCACTTGGCGAAGCGCGCGCCCAGCGCGTAGTACTCCTTCAGGCGGTCGCGCAGGCCGTCGAGGCCTTCGGTCACGACCTCGCCCGGGAAGCCGGCGAGGTTGTGCGTGCCCTTGTCGACCTTGATGCCCGGGATCATGCCGTGGTCGGCCATGTACTTGGCGAACGGCACGCCGTCCTTGGTCTTCTGGCGGATGGTTTCGTCGAACAGGATCGCGCCGGAAAGGTATTCGTTGGCGTTCGGCGCGGTCAGCAGCAGCTCGCGGTAGGCGCGGCGGTTTTCCTCGACGTTCTCGATGCCCACGCCGGCGAAGCGCTTGGCGCAGGTCGCCGAGGATTCGTCGATGGCGATGATGCCCTTGCCCGGGGCGACCATGGCGCGGGCGGTTTCGGCGAGTTGTTCGATGCTCATGGGATGTCCGGGGCGGCGGAAAAGAGGCGGAATTATAGCCTTTCCGGCGATCCGGCCGCTGGCCCGGGAATGTAGCCCGGATAAGGCCGAAGGCCGCATCCGGGATAGCCGCTTCGAACAGACGTCATGCCCGCGCAGAGCCTGCTCCCGCGAAGGCGTGGGGCGGGCATCCGGTTTTACGGACCCGGATGCGCTGCGCTTATCCGGGCTACCACATCGGAGCGTGTTGAGGATATCGGCTTAGATGAGTTACGAGAGCACACGCCAAAAAAAGTCCGTACACCCCAGCAGCACAAAACGGTTTCTAAAGGCATCTGCGGATTCGATGCGGTAGGTGCGCAGCCAGATGCTGACTGACGCAAAAAATCAGTACGCAAGAAAAAGAACAGCGCCGTTGAGCGTCGCCACGCCACCAGTTATCTTGTGGATTACGCCAGACGGTATGCTGACTGCGGTCCATAACAGCATGACGGCGAATTGGCCTAAAACGCCAACAAGCCAATGGTATGCCAAAGCCAAACCGGTTCCGTTAACGCTTGATGAAATTCTTTTTTATCGGCCCGGAAATATCATTCACATGCATATGATTCACCACCAGCTCCCCAGCCCTCGACGCCATATTCGCCCACCTGGCAAGCGCGGTGTTGGTCGCGCCAGAGTTTTGTGCTCGCCGCTGGTGAACACCGCGGTCGCCAGCGCCGAGCAACCCGGCATCGACGGTGCGGACGCTGCCGCGCGGCTTCGCGCGGGGTCTGGCCGCGGCTGTCGTAATCCACGGGAACACGTCGCGCATCAGCGCCATTACGGCGCGCGCGCCGCCGCGGCGCGAGAACGCATGGATCGGCACGTTGAACGGAACCGCGACGAAGGCGCCGGTGCCGCCGGATTCGGTCATGCCGCGATCGCGCCCGCGCCGATGTGCTCGGACAGGAACATCGCGGCCATCGCGATGGCCTGGTCGGCACGTTCGGAGTCCACGTTGCGCGACGCCGAAATCAGTATCGCGCTCGAAGCTGCGCTGGGCGCCAGGCAAATCCGCGCCATCTTTCGACCGCGGCCACCCGGATGCTGGCGGCCCGCGGTTTCCTGCGACAGCATCACCGCGTCGGTGCCGTCGATCACCGCGTTCGCCACGTCAGCGCCTCCGGCGCGCGTGGGGATCGGGTTCTCGACCATCGACTGCAGCATCTACGTCGCGGTGATCACCACCCGCTCGCGCGCCAGCGATTCGCGGATGATGCGCTTCTGCAGGCCCGGCGTTCCACGTCGCCGATCTCCACGCCGAGGTCGCCGCGCCGACCGCGGTATCAACTGGCGTCGATGATCTCGCCGAGGTTGGCGATGGCCTCGGTGGTCCACCTTCGCTCCAGCGCGGCATCGCTGCCCGCCGCCTGCAAGCGCGGCGCGCCTCGACGCCTCGGCGGCGTCGCAGCAGAACGACACCTGGTGGAAATCGCGCCGTGCGCGCGGCCACCGCGATCAGTTCGCGGTCGCGCTGGTGATGGCCCAGGCGACGGCCGCCGCCTGTTGTTCCAGGCCCTTGCGGTCCCGGACAGCCACGCTGTGTTCCAGGCTACGGCGGTGACGATGCGCTCGCCCTCGACGCCAGTACAAGCCTGCAGGCCGTCGAGCAGCGTCGCCGGCGCGGCGTCGCTGAACTGGGCCAGGCCAACTCTATCCCGCACGGCGTTCGTCGCCGGGCGGCGCGTCCGCGCGCGCGGTGACGATCCGAAGCGTTCGCCCGCCTTCAGCGCGACCTTGCCCGCGGCGAAGCGCTCGACGGATCTTCGGCCCCGGCAAGTCGGCGAGATGCCGACCTCGCGGCCAGGCCGAGCGGCGACATAGCGCTACGAACCCGGCGCGCTTCCTGCGCCGACGGATCTCGTGCGAGTGAAGCCTGACCACGTCGACGCCGGCTTCGAACAGGCGTTCGAGCATGTGCCGGCGGATCGGTCTGGCAGGGCCCAGCGTGGCGAGGATCTTGGTGCGGCGGCGTTCGGTCGCGCGTCGCCTGCTGTTCGGGCACGCGCTGTACGACCACGGCGGCATGCCCGCTACGTCGACATCGCGCGACCTCGCCGCGCCGCGCCGCTACAGTTGCGCAGCAAGCAGAACACCGGCGGCCAGCCGCCGACGACGCCGACGACCTGTTCGCGTTGTTCTCAGACCCGGGTGATGCGGTACTGGAGCCGCGCGCCGATGCGCGAACGCGGCGAGGCCGAGGACTCATCGGCGACATGCTCGAGGCGTTCTCGAAGCGGGACTTGATCAATTGGGTGATCGTCGTACGACGACCATCGCCACCACCCGTTCCATTTCGATCCGCGCCACCGCCGCGCGAAGTCGGCGCGCTGCTCGACCACTGGGGACGCAGGATCGCGTCGAAACGGTTTCGCTCGCCATCGACTGGGCGCTGCAGGCGCTGGTTCACCGCATCGAGGCCGACGTCGATCCGCGCAACGATGCCCTCGCGCCGCGTACTCGAACGGCTCGGCTTCTGCAGCGAAGGCGTGCTGCGCGAACGCTTCTTCGTCGGCGACGACGCCGATTGGAGCTGTTCGGCGTGCTCGCGCAGGTGGCGCGCAGCGCGGTCCGGTCGTCGCCGTCGCCCAGCACGTAGGGTTTTCCCGCCGCGCGTACAGGTCACGCCGCTGCTCGAACTGCCCGAGCGCGTCCGGGTCGTCCGGCAGCCGGCGCTTCACCCGCGCGATCACGTCCTCGGCTTCGCCGCGCGCCTGGTCGTTGGCGTAGCAGGCGGCTTCGGTATCCATGTACGTCGAGCCGAGCTCTCCTTCTTCGCCAGCGCCTCGATGACATCGAGCCCACCTTCGGATCCCGCGACCGGATCGCGGAAACACACTGGAACCAGGCGAGGTTGTTGGAGGATCCCTCGTTGCCGAGGGCGATCGCCTTCTTCCAGGTTTCGATCTGCCTGCGCGATTCGGGCGTCTTCTTGCGGAACAGCCACGAGGCGTAGCTGTTCTGCGCGTCGGCATCGCCGCCATCGATCGCGCGCTGCAGCCAGCAGGCCTTCGTCTCGTCCGGCTTGCCGGTCACCCTTGAGCAGCGCGTGCCCAGTTGCGCCTCGAATCGTGGTCGCCCTTCTCGGCGTCCTGCAGCAACAGGCCACCAGCTTTCTCCGGATCTTCTTCATGCCGCGGCCTTCCAGCGCCAGCGAAGCCAGCGCGCGGCGCGCCTGTGGTAGCCGGCACGATCAGGGTCTCGATAGATGTTGATGCCTTGTTCCTGGTTGGCGCGGAGACCTGGGCGTTCATCGACTGGCCGGGCAGTGCGTGGCCGCATTGACGTTGTTCGCGACGACCGCCTGCGAGCCAGGCCTCGGCATCGGCCCATCGGCCCTCGTCTTCCGCGTGGTATGCCATGTCGCCCATGGCGACGGCAGACCCGCCCTGCGCCGCGTTTTCCAGGATTTTCCAGGCAGCGTCGTGGTCGATCTCCATCCCGTACTCGCCTGTATTCAACATATAGCCGTAGCGGGCCTGCGCATATGTCCCTCCTGGGCCACGGCCTTGCGCATGTGCTCGAGCATGCGCGGGGTGTCGCCGAGCGCCTCATACCGTCGGCCATTGCCCATCACCTTCGCCGGGCTCGTTCTGTGCAGGATCCGACAGGAAGCTGATTTGGGCGGCGTCGAGCAGACCTTCGGATCGGCGACAGCGCTCGATTGATCTGCAACCAACGCCAATAACGCTGGCCATCGCCGGTAGAATGCTGCAATCGCTCCACTAGCGAAAGCAGGCGACTTTGCCTTCTCGTCCATGTCGTACAGGATCCGGGTGAACTGCTCGATCGCGCCCCCGCCCTCCCAATGCCGGTCGGCGTCGTCGAGCAATATCCATGCCTTGTCCGGATCGCGTTTGGAAACGCCGATCCCAGCAGGTACGCCATCGACACAGCAGCAACGGATAGGCTTGGTGCTTTTCCGCCCTCGGAAGCAGCATCGACCATGCCATCGCCACAGTGCGCGGACCGTTGCGTCGCGCAAACCACGAGCCACCAGTGGACGCAGCTCGCCCCCTCCAGCGACCGCGCCTCCGCGCAACGTGGCGTAACCTCTGGTCACCGGACTCGCCCCGCCGCCTTCGCGACGGCTTGTGCATCCAGCGCGAACACCTGGTTCGCGGCAGCCGAAATTCGAATGTAGTCGTTCGCCAGGTTGTCGCGCAGGATAGGGAATCCATGCATCGGGGCATCGCGATGGAGCGTGTAGTTGGCATCGATGAAATCGAACGCAAATGCCGCTCCACGCCAGATCGCGCGCGGCGATGGGCAAAAATAGCGTTGTGGATGAATCCACGGGTAATAAAATAGGCGACTTCCATGCCACTGGACAAGACCAGCGCTGGCATCGATCGGCGCCAGCACCCGTATTGGCCTCGGGTCGTAATGCGCCCCAGGTGCGACAAGGCTTCGCGCGAAAGCGCCAGCAGGATATCGTCTGCCTGATCCGCCCGTGCCGCATCACCGTGGCCTGCGCGCACGGTATTGGCGCGCCGGATAGCGAGACTGACCGAGGTTGCGGCGACGATGGCAACGACGCATCGGCATTGGCCCAGCATGCCATCGGCGTCGACGCTGCTGCCGTCGTAACCCACACGGCCCAGCACATCGTAGGCGCCGAAAACGGTCGACGCATTGGCCGTCGCGGAAGCGGTACCCATTCCGCCGCCGCATCGATGGCGTATCTGCAGCCACGGCGCTGCCGAACGTGGCGGACAGCACCATGGCCCACAAGGCCCGGCGCCTTGCGCGCGTCCTCTTGCTGCGCGCACCTTCGTTCGCGGCGTCGCGGATCAGGTCCTGCAGCCGTCATCGCGTTCGCCTGCGTCGAGCGATACTGGAACTTGGTGCAGGCGCGCGGACGGGCTGTCGCTGGTCTTGCGCAGTTCCTGCAATTGCGCCGTCACGCCGGCGGCGGCATCTATTCGCGTACCCGCATGCGGTAGTCGATGGCGACGCCGTCGCGCGGCTTCACTTCCCGCGTGTAATCGAACGCCTCGGCCTTGTATTCCTCGCTCCCGAACCTCGCTTCCCATCCCATTGGGCACAACCCAGGTCGATGCGATGGCGATATTCGCCAGGCACGGCAGGTACAACAGCCCCGCTGCGCGCCATCGATTTCGGCAGCGACGCCGGCGACTGCAGCATCGGCGTACGTCCAGCGTGCGCGTGGTGGCGTCGATGTTCTGGAACAGGGCATCGAGCAAGTAACGCCGTGATGTCCAGGGCGTTCGAATCGCGGTCGTCGCGGATCTGCAACAGCGCCGATTCCCGCAACTGGCCATAGCGCTTGCGGTAGAAATCCGGCGTAGCCGCGAAATATCGTCGCGCGCGCTCGCGGAAACGATCGCGGTTGCCGTTGGCCAAGCGCCGCGGTACGCTCCACTGGGTGCGACCTTCCCATCGTCCGCGGGCGATAGGCGTTCGCTGACATCGATGCCGAAACGCCGCGCGGTTCCGGCGGTGCGATCGCCTGCAAGGCGTCCGGTGCCCGCGAGCACCGGCAATGCGTAGCCGAAGCAAGCTGGTCCGTACTGCCTGCGGCGCCGTCCTGGGCCATGGTCGCGTCTACCACGCTGGCTTGCCGTCGAGC
Organism: Thermomonas sp.; assembly: GCA_044226035.1. Lineage (GTDB taxonomy): Bacteria > Pseudomonadota > Gammaproteobacteria > Xanthomonadales > Xanthomonadaceae > Pseudoluteimonas. Next base: position 64,718 of record JBGAHT010000001.1, read on the forward strand.
GTGGCGCGCACGATCACATGGTCGAACGCCGGAAGCCGCGCGGCTATGCGCCGACCGAACGGCCACGCCCATCGAAGTCCAGCGCCGGCAGCGGCGATCCCCATGCCCGCCAGGATGTCGACAGCAGATAGGCCTTGTCGCCGGTCGCCTCGGCGATTCGCGCGGGTATCGGCCGGCGCGCTTGTGTGTTCTCGCCCATTTCCACGCCGAAGTAGCGCACTTCGTCCTGCACCGCGCGCAGCGCCGCAGTGAGTCGCTCGCGCGGCGTCGGCAAGCGCGACCACTCCGCGACCCGCGCCTCGAGGTCGGCGGGCAGCGCTCCGGCATCGGGATACAGCGGCAAGGCCCACGCAACCACGTCCGCCCAACTGCGGCGCGCGCTGACGAGGGCCATGGGATAGGGTTGGTACCAGATCGGATAGTCGTCCTCGTTGTCGATCGCTGCGGAACCGTGACTGTGGAAAACGATTTCTGGCTACGCAGTTCGACACCGCGCCTTCGGCGCGCCGTTCTCGAGATGCGTCGCGAACTGAGTACCCGGGTCGGCAAGTACGCGGTAGCTGTCGAGCACTGGGCTGCCCCAGGAGAGGGTTGCGCCGTCGGTGAGCTGGCGGGCGAGTATGGGAGTGCTGCCGGCCACCGTGAACGCGATGCGAACGACATCGCCCACGCGTACGTCGTCGAGCACGATCAACGCGCTTACCTCGCCGTCGGCCATGTTCTTCTCGAAGCCGGTTTCGCGCCGCGCCAGCGAAATCCGTTCCGGATCGAGGCGGTTTTGCCAGTGCCCCGTCGCGCCGCGGCCAGGCTCGTGGACGGTCAGCGTCTGGTACCCGGGGTTGAAGTCGAGCTGGTAGCGACCCGCCTCACCGAGCAGCGAGGTTGAATCCACCTCGTCGCGTAGTCGGTAAACAGCAGGTCCTGGCCGCTGCGCCGATCCGCCCTTGGCGCTCATGCGAGCCAGGCCCGCCACGGCGGCCGGTCCGCGCCCGGCGCCTTCGGATCCCACTGCGCCGGCACTTCATGCCTCTGCACGAAAGCCGGCACCGGGCCGACCGAGAACCTGTAATCGCCACGCTGGTATTCGGTATCGCCGGCCCACGCCAAGCCAGACAGCAGCAGGCAGGCCGCCGCCAGAACATCCGCATCGCCATTCCCCTGCGTACCCCCTCGAACGACGCAGGGAGGCTACAACAAGATCGCATCCGCCGCTGTGGACTCGGTTCCGTTCAGCTCCGCGCTTCCAGCGCCGCCACCGCCGGCAGGGTCTTGCCTTCGAGGAATTCGAGGAAGGCGCCGCCGCCGGTGGAGATGTACGACACCTCGTTTTCGATGCCGTACTTGTCCACCGCCGCGAGGGTGTCGCCGCCGCCGGCGATGGAGAACGCCTTCGACGCGGCGATCGCGCGCGCCAGCGTCTCGGTGCCCTTGCCGGAGGCGTCGAACTCGAACACGCCGACCGGGCCGTTCCAGACCACGGTGCCGGCCTTCGCGATCAACGCGGCGTATTGCTTCGCGGTTTCCGGGCCGATGTCGAGGATCATGTCGTCGGCCCCGACCGCGTCGACCGACTTCACCGTCGCCGGCGCGTTCGCGCTGAACTCGGGCGCGACCACGACATCGACCGGAATCGGGATCTCGGCGCCGCGCGCCTTGGCATCGGCCATGATCCGCTTCGCGGTGTCGATCAGGTCGGGTTCGACCAGCGATTTCCCGACGGGATAGCCCATCGCGGCGATGAAGGTGTTGGCGATGCCGCCGCCGACGATGAGCTGGTCCACCTTCGACACCAGCGAGGACAGCAGTTCCAGCTCGGTCGAGACCTTGCTGCCGGCGACGATGGCCAGCAGCGGCCGCGCCGGGTCGTCCAGCGCCTTGCCCAGCGCATCGAGCTCGGCCATCAGCAGCGGGCCGCCCGCGGCCTGCTTCGCGAAACGGATGACGCCGTGCGTGGACGCCTGCGCGCGGTGCGCGGTGCCGAAGGCATCCATCACGAACACGTCGCACAACGCCGCGTATTTCTTCGAAAGCGCTTCGTCGTCCTTGCCCTCGCCGACGTTCATGCGGCAGTTCTCGAGCAGCACGACCTGGCCTGGCGCGACCGCGACCCCGTCGAGGTAGTCCTTCAGCAGCGGCACCTCGCGGCCGAGCAGTTCGGACAGGCGCCTAGCCACCGGCGCCAGCGAATCGGCCTCGCTCCACGCGCCTTCCTTCGGCCGCCCCAGGTGCGAGGCGACCATCACCGCCGCGCCTTTTTCCAGCGCCAGCCGGATGGTGGGCAAGGCCGCGGCGATGCGCTGTTCCGAGGTGATGCGGCCGCCCTCGATCGGCACGTTGAGGTCTTCGCGGATCAGCACTCGCTTGCCGGCGAGGTCGAGGTCGGTCATGCGCAGGATGGTCATGGCGGCGGGTGCGTGGAAACGGACGCGTATTGTCGCGGCCACGGCGGCGCGGTTCAAACCTCGGCGCGGTCGCGGCCGGCGGATTTGGCGCGGTACAGCGCGGCATCGGCCTGGGTCAGCAGCGTCCCCAGCGGGACCGGCAGGCCCGCCTGCATCGCGGCGATGCCGATGCTCGCGGTGACGCGCCCTTCCGGCGCCGCGGCGTGCGCGATATCGGCTTCGCGCAGGCGCTCGCGGATGCGCGCCGCCGCCGCCTGCGCCTGCACGAGCGTCGCGCCCGGCAGCAGCACCGCGAATTCCTCGCCGCCCTGCCGCGCCAGCACGTCGTCGCCATGCAGCAGCGCGCCGCGCACCACGCCGGCGAAGCGCTTCAACGCGCCGTCGCCGTGGAGATGGCCGTAATGGTCGTTGTAGGCCTTGAAATGGTCGATGTCGATGGCGAGCACTGCGAACGCCCCGGCGCGGTCGGCCGCCGCCCGCCACAGTCGCAGCCCCTCTTCCTGGAAGCCGCGGTAGTTGAGGCAGCCGGTCAGCGCGTCGGTGCGGCTGAGGCGATCGAGCTTGGCCACCGCGTCGCTCAGCGCGCGGGTGCGGTCGTCGATGGCCTGCTCGCGCTTGTCCAGGACGTCCTGCAGCTCGCCATAGGCCGCGTTCATGCGCGAGGCCAGGTCGCCGATGCCGCCCGCCAGCGGTTGCAGTTCCTCGGGCATGCGCGACAGTTGCGAGGGATCCAGCGTTCCGCCGAGCGCATAGCCGTGCAGGCTGCCGAGCAGCCGACCCATGCTCGTGGCCAGCAGCCTGCGCATCCGCCACAGCACCAGCAGGACGCCGAACGTGGTCGCGGCCAGGAGGCCGAGCAGCAGCCCCAGGCGCGGCAGGCTGGACGTGAGCAGGCGCTGCTCGGGTGCGATCACCGCCACCGTCCATCCGATCCGCATCCGCACCGCGTCGACGTAGGCGCGTTCGTCGCCGGCCAGCAGCCCGGGCAGGATGCGCGCCCGCGCGATCTGCCCCGATGCGCTCGCGCCGTCGCGGATGTCTGCGCCGAGCGCGCCCGTGGCGTCCGGGAAATGCCAGCGCAGGCCGCTGCTCGCGTACACCACGCGTTCGCCGCGGTCGAGCAGCAGCAGTTCGAGCCCGCGCCGGCGCAAGGTGCTGGCGCGTTCGCGCACCAGGCGTTCGACCGGCAAGGACGCCTGCAGCACGCCGTCGAACCGGCCTTCGCGCAACAGCGGCGCGGACACCGCGACCAGGGCCTGGTCGCCGTCGATGCGGGCGCGGTATCCGTCGAGACATGCGCGAGCCCACTGTCGCGGGGCGCGCGGAACCAGTCGCGGTCGGCGGCGTTTTCCCCGGTCGGCGCCATCGCTCGCCCGTTCGCCGCGCGCGGCGACGATGTCGCCATCGGCGTCGGTGGCGAGCGCGCACAGGAAGGACGGATAGGCCTTCAGCAGGCGGTCCAGCGCGGCGTCGGGCGGCGATGCGGATGCGGCGAGCGGGGTGGCGGCGAGCAGGCGCACGCCGGCGAGGTGGCTGTCGAGGAAGTCGTCGAAGGTGCTCGCGCTGCTCTGGGCGTTGGTGGACAGGCGCAACAACAGCTCGTCGCGGTCGCGCTGCCACTGGCTCCAGAGCAGGGCGATGCCGAACACCAATACCGGCAACAGCGCGGCGAGCAGCAGCATCCGCGTCAGGCTGCGGCGCAGGCTCCAGCTGGCGGCGCGCTTGTCGTCCGATCCGGTCACGCCGCCGATCCTAGCCCTTCCGCCGCAAAAACGAAGCCCCGCGGCGGCGGGGCTTCGGCGGGGCCGGGATCGCGGGCCGGGCGCTTACTTCGCCGCGACCACCTTGACCATTTCCAGGCACTTGTTCGAATAGCCCCACTCGTTGTCGTACCAGCTGACCAGCTTGACGAAGGTCGGGTCGAGCGCGATGCCGGCGTCGGCGTCGAAGATCGAGGTGCGGGTGTCGCCGCGAAAGTCGGTGGCGACGACCTTGTCCTCGGTGTAGCCGAGGATGCCCTTGAGCGCGCCTTCCGACTGCGCCTTCATTTCGGCCTTGATCTCTTCGTAGGTCGCCGGCTTCTCGAGTTCGGCGGTGAGGTCGACCACGGACACGTCCGAGGTCGGCACGCGGAAGCTCATGCCGGTCAGCTTCTTGTTGAGCTCGGGGATGACCACGCCCACGGCCTTGGCCGCGCCGGTGCTGGAGGGAATGATGTTCTCGAGGATGCCGCGGCCGCCGCGCCAGTCCTTGTTGCTCGGGCCGTCGACCGTCTTCTGGGTGGCGGTGGCGGCGTGCACCGTGGTCATCAGGCCGCGCTTGATGCCCCACTTGTCGTTGAGCACCTTGGCCAGCGGCGCCAGGCAGTTGGTGGTGCAGGAGGCATTCGAGATGATCGCCTCGCCCTTGTACGACTTGTCGTTCACGCCGTAGACGAACATCGGCGTGTCGTCCTTGGACGGCGCCGACAGGATCACCTTCTTCGCGCCGGCGTCGAGGTGCTTCTGCGCGCTGGCCTTGTCGAGGAACAGGCCGGTGGATTCGATGACGACGTCCGCGCCGGCCTCGTTCCACTTGAGGTTGGCCGGATCGCGTTCCTGGGTCAGGCGGATCTTCCTGCCGTCGACGACCAGGTTCCCGCCATCGACCGAGACTTCGCCTTCGAAGCGGCCGTGCACCGAATCGTGCTTGAGCATGTAGGCCAGGTAATCGGGTTCGAGCAGGTCGTTGATCGCGACCACCTCGACCTCGCCGGCGAAGTTCTGCAGCGCCGAGCGCAGCACGTTGCGACCGATGCGGCCGAAGCCATTGATGCCCACCTTGATCGCCATGAACGCCTGCTCCTGCGGATGTCGGGAAAGACGGGTATTTTAACGGTTCCGCCGGCCGGAACGGACCCGCGATGCGCCGAACCCGCGTTTCCCTGCTGCTTTTCGCGGCGCTGCTGGCCGCCAGCCCCGCGGCGCTGGCCTGGAGCGCGCTCGGGCACCGCCTGGTCGGGGCCATCGCCGAACGCCACCTCGACCCCGCCGCCGAGGCCCAGGTGCGCGCGCTGCTGGCCGGCGAACCCGACCCGACCCTCGCCGGCGTCGCCTACTGGGCGGACGCGCTGCGCAACGACGACCCGCCGCGGTTCAAGGCCACTTCGCGCTGGCACTACATCAACGCGCGCGGCGGCGGATGCGATTTCGACCTCGCCCGCGATTGCCCGGACGGCGGCTGCGTGGTCGCGCAGATCCAGCGGCAGCGCGCGATCCTCGCCGACCGCACGCGACCGCGCGAGGCGCGGCGCGACGCGCTGAAGTTCCTCGTGCACCTGGTCGGCGACGCGCACCAGCCGATGCACGCCGGCGACCGCACCGACGCCGGCGGCAACCAGTACCAGATCAGCCTGGCGACCGCGCTCGAACCCGAGGCCTACGCCCGCGACAAGTACGTCGACGGGGTGATGGGAACCAACCTGCATTCGGTCTGGGACTACTACATCCTCGGCGCGGCCGGCCTGTCGCTGCCGCAGTACGCGCGCAAGCTCGACGCGCTGCCGTGGCCGCCGTCGAACGAAGCGCCGCTGTTCGCGCCGATGGCCTGGGCGAGGGAATCGTGCCGGCTGGTCGAGGCGCGCCACCTCTATCCCGACGGGCACAAGCTCGACGACGGCTACCTCGACGCGATGCGCCCGCTGGCCGAGCAGCGCATCCGCCAGGCCGCGTGGCGGCTGGCTTCCATCCTCAACGACGCGCTCGGCCAGCAGCCGTGATCAGGGCTGGGCGGGCACGCCCAGCAGGATGCGGACACGCGCTTCGGTCGAGGTCATTCCCGCCGCACGGCCGAGCATGATCGCCTCGTCCGCCGGCACGCCTTCATCGTGCGCGGCCATCAGCGCCAGCAGTCCGCCGGCGCGATTGCCGCTGGCGCAATGCACCAGCACCGGCCCTTGCGCGTCGTGCAGCGCATCGCGGAGCGCATCGGCGTTCGCCGCGTCGATGCCCTCGGCGCCCGCGACCGGGATCGAAACGTATCGCATGCCGGCCGCGCGCACTTCGGCGGCTTCGTCGCGGCCGTGCATTTCCGCTGGCGTGCGCAGGTTGACCACGGTTCCGACGCCGCGCGCACGGATCGCATTCCAATCGGTCGGCGCCGGTTGCCCAGCGCTGAACAGGCCCGGGCGCGGTTGGCGCAGCGCGACGCCGGCCGCGGGCGCGGAAACCGCCGGGATCGACGGCATCGCCTGCGGCGCATGCGCGCAGGCGGCGAGCAGCGGGAAAACCCATGCCAGCGACTGCGCGGCACGGGCGACGGCCCGTCGGAGTTCGTCGGCGGGCCCGGAAGACGATGGGATCACGGCAACGTCCCTTCGGAATCGGGCATCGGATGGACGGGAACGCCGGCTTCGCGGCGCTTGAGCACGTAATACAGCAACGGGATCACCACCAGCGTGAGGATGGTGCTGACCAGGATGCCGAAGATCAGCGAGATCGCCAATCCGTTGAAGATCGGGTCGTCGAGGATGAAGAACGCGCCCAGCATCGCCGCGACGCCGGTGAGGACGATGGGCTTGGCGCGCACCGCGCAGGCATCGATCACCGCATCGACCAGCGGCACGCCGCGCGCGGTTTCCCGCTGGATGAAGTCCACCAGCAGGATGGAATTGCGCACGATGATGCCGGCCAGCGCGATCATGCCGATCATGCTGGTGGCGGTGAATTGCGCGTGCAGCAGCGCGTGGCCCGGCATGACGCCGATCACGGTCAGCGGGATCGGCGCCATGATCACCAGCGGCACCAGGTAGCTGCGGAACTGGGCGACGACCAGCAGGTAGATCAGCACCATGCCGGCGGCGTAGGCGATGCCCATGTCGCGGAAGGTCTCGTAGGTGATCTGCCACTCGCCGTCCCATTTCACCGCGTAATGGCCGGTGTCCTTCGGCTGGGCGATGAAGGCCTGCTGCAAGGACTGACCGTCGACCTTCGCGTCGCGCAGCTTCGAGACGATGGAGAACATGCCGTACAGCGGACTGTCCAGTTTCCCCGCCTCGTCGGCGGTGACGTAGGCGACCGGCAGGCCGTCCTTGTGGTAGCGGGCGCCGTCCCACGGACTGCGTTCCACGCGCACCAACTCCGAGACCGGCACCAGTTGACCCTGGTTGCCGCGCAGCTTGAGCGAGAGCAGCGTGGCGAGCGAGGACTGGTCGCCGGCGGGCAGGCGCAGCCGCACCGGGCGCGGATATTTCGACGCGCCGTCCTCGACGTAGGTCGCGTCGGTTCCGGACACCGCCATCGCGATCGCGTCGGCCACGGAGGACTGCGCGACGCCGAGCCGCGCCGCGCGCACGCGATCGAGCACGATGGTCTCGCGCGGGGCGTCGGCCTCGACGCTGGTGTCGATGTCGACGATGCCCTCGGTCTTCGCGAACCGGTCCTTCGCCAGGTCGAGGGCGATCCGGCGTTGCCCGGCGTAATCCGGGCCGTAGACCTCGGCCACCAGCGGCGACAGCACCGGCGGGCCGGGCGGCACTTCCACCACCTTCACCGAGGCGTGGTAGCGGCGGCCGATGGCCGCGAGCGCGGGGCGCATGGCGCGCGCGATCTCGTGGCTCTGGCGCTTGCGTTCGTGCTTGTCGACCAGGTTCACCTGCAGGTCGCCGACATTGCCGCCGCTGCGCAGGAAGTACTGCCGCACCAGGCCGTTGAAGTTGATCGGCGCGGCGGTGCCGGCGTAGCCCTCGTAATCGAGCACCTCGGGGATGCCGTCCACTTCGGCCGCGAGTTCCGACAGCAGCGCGTTGGTGCGTTCCAGCGTGCTGCCCTCGGGCATGTCGACCACGACCTGCACTTCCGACTTGTTGTCGAACGGAAGCATCTTCAGCACCACCAGCCTGAACACCGCCAGCGAGGCCGCCAACGCCACCAGCAGCCCCATCGCCGCGAACAGCAGGCTGCGCTTGCGGCCCGCGCGCTCGCCGAGCAGGAACGGCGACATCGCCTTCCGGAACAACCGGTGCAGGCGGCCATGTTCCCGCTCTTCCCGCGCCTCGGCCTTGCCGCCGTGGCGGCGCAGCAGCTTCAGCGACAGCCACGGCGTGACGACGAGCGCGATCAGCAGCGACAGCAGCATGCCGACCGAGGCGTTGATCGGGATCGGGCGCATGTACGGGCCCATCAGCCCGGACACGAAGGCCATCGGCATCAGCGCCGCGATCACGGTGAAGGTGGCGAGGATGGTCGGCCCGCCGACTTCGTCCACCGCTGGCGGGATCGCCTCGCGCAGCCCCTTGCCGCCCATGGCCATGTGCCGGTGGATGTTCTCCACCACCACGATGGCATCGTCGACGAGGATGCCGATCGAGAAGATCAGCGCGAACAGCGACACGCGGTTGAGGGTGAAGCCCATGACGTGCGATGCGAACAGCGTCACCGCCAGCGTCAGCACCACCGCGCTGCCGACCACGACGGCCTCGCGCCAGCCCAGCGCGAACAGCACCAGCAGCACCACCGAGGCGGTGGCGAAGGCCAGTTTGTGGATCAGCTTCCCCGCCTTGTCGGCGGCGGTCCGGCCGTAGTCGCGGGTGACCGTGGCGTGCACGCCGTCGGGGATCAGTTCGCCCTGCAACTGCGCGAGGCGCTGGCGCACGGCGGTGGTGATGGCGGAGGCGTTGCTGCCGGGTTTCTTGGCGATGGCGATCGTCAGCGCCGGGGCGATGCCGGACCTCGGCCCGGTTCGCCCGGCCGGCGCGCCGAACCAGACATAGCTCGAGGCCAGGTCGCCGCGCGGTTCGACCTTCGCCACGTCGGACAGCAGCAGCGGCTTGCCGCCGTCGCTGCCGATCACCAGCGAGGCGACGTCGTCGGCCGAAGCCAGGAAACGGCCCGCGGTCACCGGCACCGCACCGTCGGGACCGATGCGTTCGCCGGCCTGGTGGACCACGTTCGCGGCCCGCAGCGCCTGCACCAGGTCGCCGGGCGCGAGATCGTAGGCGGCGAGCTTGGCGGCGTCGAGCGTGACCAGCACGGTGCGATCCGGTGCGCCGATGGTGTAGATGTCGCGGGTGCCGGGAATGCGCTTGAGTTCGGCCTCCAGCGTATGCGCCACTTCGGCCAGCCGGGTGGCGTCGGTGGCCGGTTCGTCGCTCCACAGCGTCACCGCCATCACCGGCACGTCGTCGATGCCCTTGGGCTTGACCACGGGCGTGCCCACGCCCACGCCGCGCGGCAGCCAGTCCTGGTTGGAGAACACCTGGTTGTACAGGCGCACCAGGGCCGGCTGCCGCTGCACGCCGACCTGGTACTCCACCGTCAGCACGGCCATGCCGGGGCGGCTGATCGAATAGACGTGCTTGACGCCTTCGATTTCCGACAGCTTCTGCTCCAGCGGGGTGGCCACGAGCTGCTCGACGTCGCGCGCGCTGGCGCCGTCGAACGGGACGATGACGTTGGCCATCGTCACGTCGATCTGCGGTTCCTCCTCGCGCGGGGTGATCGCCACCGCGAGCAGGCCCAGCAACAGGCCCATGACCGCCAGGATCGGCGTCAGCGGATTGGCCTGGAACGCTGCCGCCAGCCGCCCGGAAACGCCGAGCCGCGCGGATCCGGGCTCAGCCATGATCGCCTTCGGCCGCCTTGCGCTGCGCTTCCAGCGCCTGCAGCGCCGCGACCGGATCGCGCGCCACCGCATCGCCCGGTTGCAGGCCGCTGATCACTTCCACCTGGTCGCCGATGCGCGAGCCCAGCCGCAACTGGCGCAGCAGCAGCCGTTCGCCCTGCTTCACGTAGACGCCGCTGAGTTCGCCGCGCTGCGCCACCGCCGACGCGGGAATGCGCAACGGCGCCGCATCGCCTTCCGGCGCATCGGCGGCGAACACCACCTTCGCGGTGGTGCCCGGCGCCAACGGCGGATCCAGCGTCGGCAACGACACGCGCACGTTGACGCTGTGGCTGGCCGCGTCCGCAACCGGGAACACCACGACTTCGGCCGGCGCCACCCCGCGCCCGTCGGGCAATCGCACTTGCGCCCGCGGATCGCGGCGGATCGCATCGGCCGCGGTCTGCGGCACCGCCACTTCGATGCGCAACGCGCCGGGCGCATAGACGCCCATCAGCGCCTGTCCCGGGGCCACGGTTTCCCCCGCTTCCACGTCGCGGCGCGACACCACGCCGTCGAATGGCGCGCGCACCAGGGTGTAGCCGGCCTGTTGCGCGGCCTGCGCGACACCGGCGCGCGCGGCATCGCGCACGGCGACGGCGGCATCGCGCGCGGCCCGGGCCTGGTCGAGTTGCAGCTTCGACACGAACTGCCCGCCCGCCAGCGCGGCGTAGCGGCGATACGTCTGTTCCGCTTCCGCCGCGGATGCCTCGGCCGCGCGCAACTGCGCGCGCGCCGCGTTCGCGCCGGCATCCTGCTCCACCGCGGTGATCCGCAGCAGCACCTCGCCGCGCTTCACCCGGTCGTTGACGTCCACCTCCACGGCGGTGACGCGGCCTGCGGTCTGCGCCGCGAGATCGGCGCGTTGCACCGCTTCCACCACCCCGTCCCAGCCGCGGCTGGGCCCGCCGTTCGCGGCCACGACGCGGAACGTGTCCACGCCCGCCAGCGGCGGGGGTTCGGCCGCATCGCCGCCGCCGCAGGCGGCAAGCGACAGCGCGAGCGACACGGGCAGCCATGCGTGTTTCACTTGAGCGCGTTTCCCTCGGGAACGCCCAGCTTGCGCAGGACGATGGCCGCGGGACAGAAGCCGGTGACGCTGGACTGGAGCAGGTTGAAGCCGACGAAGGCGGTGAGCCACAGCCACAGCGGCGAGACGAAATGCGCCAGCGCGAGGCTGATCAGCACCATGCAACCGGCGAAGGCCATCACCGCGCGATCGATGTTCATTGCAGGACTCCTGGAAGGGTCGGGGCGAATCGGGTTGCGCGGCTCAGCCGGACGGCGCGCGCTCGGCGTCCTTGAGGCGCTCGATGCCGAGCAGGCCGAGGATGTACTTTTCGTAGATCGGCTCGCTGGTGCCGTTGCGCATCTTGTAGAGGAAGTATTTTTCGAAGCCGATCTTGGCCAGGTGCACCCACTTGCCGATCCTGGTCCAGGTGACGTTGCGCGGCGGGATCTGCGGCAGCGCGACGAAGGCCGCGCCGGTGTCGCCCATGTCGGCGAGGCAGACCGCGTTCCACGTGCCCTGGTGATCCGGCGCCTCGCCCCGCAGCTCGGCCTGGATGTTGCGGACGATGGTGGTGACCATCGACTCGATCATGAAACCGGTCTTGGGCGCGCCGGTCGGCACCGGGGTGGCTTCCACCGGCGGGATCGCCACGCATACGCCGGCGGAGAAGATCTTCGGGAACCTGGGGCTGCGCTGGTGCTTGTCCACGATCACGAAGCCGCGCGGGTTGCACAGGCCCTCGACCGCCGCCACCGCATCCACGCCCTTGAACGCCGGCAGCAGCATCGCGAACTTGAACGGCAGCGCGTGCTGTTCGGTCGGCTGGCCCCTGGCGTCGTGCTCGACCACGGTCATCTCGCCGTCGCGCACCTCGCCCACCTTGCTGTTGACGATCCACTTGATGTGGCGCTGGCGCAGCTCGGCCTCCATCAGCCCCCTGGAATCGCCGACGCCGCCCAGGCCCATGTGGCCGACGTAGGGTTCGCTGGACACGAAGGTCATCGGCACCTTGTCGCGCAACTTGCGCTTGCGCAGGTCCGCGTCGACGATCATCGCGAACTCGTAGGCCGGGCCGAAGCAGCTCGCGCCCTGCACCGCGCCGATCACGACCGGACCCGGATCCCGCAGGAATTCCCGGTAGGCGTCCCACGCGCGCTGCGCGTGCGCGGTGGTGCACACCGACTGGGTATGGCCGTTTTCCGGGCCGGTGCCGGGCACTTCCTCGAACGCCAGCTTCGGGCCGGTGCAGATCAGCAGGTAGTCGTAGGGAATCGCGCTGCCGTCGCCGGCAACGACCGTATCGGCCGCCGCATCGATCCGCGCGACCCCGCTGCCATTGAAGGCGATGCCGTGCCTGCCGACGTAGTCGGCCACCGGCAAGGTGATGTCGTCCTGGCTGCGCCAACCCACGGCCAGCCATGGATTGGAAGGGGTGAAGCCGAACCGCCCGCCCACGCCGACCAGCGTGATGTCGTGTCCCTTGCCCAGCGTCCCGCGCAACTCGTAGGCGGCGCTCATGCCGCCCAGTCCCGCGCCCATCACCACGATCCTGGCCATTTCCGCCCCTCCCGCGTCCGACATGCCCGGCAGTGGACTTAATATTAGATATGCCTTATATTAGTGTCAACTGATATTTTTGGAGTGCCGCCATGCCCCGCCCCTTCTCCGCTTCCGACCTCGTCGCCGAGGCGCGCGCCCAGATCCGCGAAGTGGCGCCCGCGGAATTCGCCGCCGATCGGGGCGATGCGGTGCTGATCGATGTCAGGGAACCCGCCGAATTCGAGACCGGGCACATCCCCGGTTCCATCAACATCCCGCGCGGCGTGCTGGAGTTCCAGGTCGACGCGCATCCGGCGGTGGCCAACGTGGGCGACCCCGCGCTGTCGCACAAGGAGCGCCCGTTGGTGCTGGTCTGCCGCACCGGCGGCCGCGCGGCGCTGTCCGCGGCCAACCTCGAGCGCATGGGCTTCGTCGACGTGCGCTCGATTGCCGGCGGCGTCGCCGCCTGGGGCGAGGCGGGGTTGCCGCTGGTGGTACGTTAGCGGCATGCCGCGCGCACGCACCAGGCCCGCCACGCCCGCCATCGATCCGGAAGCGATGCGCCTGCATGCCGCCGATGCGGCGCGCCTGATGAAGGTGCTGGCGAACGAAAAGCGGCTGATGCTGTTGTGCCTGCTTGTGGAAGGCGAAAGCTCGGTGGGCGAACTCAACGCGCGCGTGGACCTCAGCCAGTCGGCGTTGTCGCAACACCTCGCGGTGTTGCGCGAGGACGGCCTCGTCACCACCCGCCGCGAGGCGCAGACGATCTATTACATGGTCGCGCCCGGCCCCGCGCAGCGGATCATCTCGACCCTGCACGACATCTATTGCGGGCAAGGTCCGGCCCTGTGCAAATGAGCGGCGTGCAGGTCGAACCGTTCTTCCACGCCGACAGCAACACCTGGAGCTACGTGGTGCATGCGCCGGGCGCGAACGCGGCGGCGGTGATCGACCCGGTGCTGGAATTCGACGCGAAATCCGCGCGCACCTCGACCGCTTCGGCGCAGCGCCTGGTCGATTTCGCGCGCGAACGCGGGCTGGACGTGCGCTGGCTGCTGGAAACCCACGCCCACGCCGACCACCTCAGCGCGGCGCACTGGCTGAAATCGAACCACTGGCCGGACGCCACGCTCGCCATCGGCAGCGGCATCCGCGTGGTGCAGAAGACCTTCCGCCCGGTGTTCAACCTCGGCGAGCATTTCCCGGTCGACGGTTCGCAATTCGACCGCCTGTTCGAGGACGGCGACCGATTCGAAATCGGTCCCCTCGCCGCGCGCGTGATCGCGGTGCCCGGCCATACCAGCGACAGCAACGCCTACCTGATCGGCGACGCGCTGTTCACCGGCGATTCGCTGTTCATGCCCGACGGCGGCAGCGCACGCTGCGATTTCCCCGGCGGCGACGCGGCCACGCTGTACCGTTCGATCCGCCGTCTGTTCGAACTGCCGGACGCAACGCGCGTGTTCGTCTGCCACGACTACGGCCCGGGCGGGCGCGAGGTCGCCTGCGAAACCACCATCGGCGAACAGAAGCGCGCCAACATCCACGTGCGCGACGGCATTTCCGAGGCCGAATTCGTGGCGATGCGCGAGGCGCGCGACGCGACCCTGGCGATGCCGGCGCTGATCCTGCCGGCGGTGCAGGTGAACATCCGCGCCGGCGCATTGCCCGATGCCGAGGAGAACGGCGTGCGCTACCTGAAACTGCCGGTCGATCGCCTGTGACCGAGCACGCGGACCTGTTGCTCGCGGCGTTGCTGTTCGCCGTCGCGGTGCTGTATTCCTCGGTCGGACACGCCGGCGCCAGCGGCTACATCGCTTCGATGACCTTGCTCGGCTTCGCGCCGGAGCAGGTGCGCCCGACCGCGCTGGCGCTGAACCTGCTCGTCGGCGGCATCGGCCTCTTTCGCTGGTGGCGCGGCGGCCATGTGCGCTGGCGCAACGTGCTGCCGTTCGTGCTCGCGTCCGCGCCCGCCGCGTTCCTCTCCGCGCAAATCCGGCTGCCGAAGGAAAGCTGGTCGCTGCTGCTCGGCATCGTGCTGCTGGTCGCCGCCATCGGCGTGTTTCGCAACGCCACGCACGCGGAAAGCGAAGACGCGGCGACGCAGGGCCGCAAAGTGCCGTGGCCCGCGGGCCTGCTGGCCGGCGCGTCGATCGGCGTGCTCTCCGGGCTCACCGGTACCGGCGGCGCGATCTTCCTCACCCCGCTGCTGCTGTTCGCGCACTGGATGCCGACGCGCGAAGCCAGCGGGACTTCGGTCGCGTTCGTGTGGATCAATTCGCTGACCGGCCTGGCCGGGCTGCTGCATTCGGGCCAGTCGTTGCCCACGATGCTGCCGCTGTGGCTGGGCGTGGTCGCGCTGGGCGCGTTGCTCGGCACCCAGCTCGGGCTGCAATGGCTGCCGGTGCGAGGCTTGCGTCGCGCGCTGGGCGTGGTGCTGCTGATCGCCGCGGCGAAACTCCTGTTCGCATGATCGGCGCAAATCTCCTGCAGGAACGAGCCCGATGAGCGAAGCGAAGATGACGAAGCCGCAACCCTTCCCGCAGGGCAACGGCCTCGCCGTCTGCCACGCGCAGTTCGATTTCGTCGAAGGCGCGTCGCGCGAACTGCTGCTGCAGCGCTTCGGCATGCTGTGGGACAACGCGCTGGTCGGCGACGACGATCCGACGGCCAACGGCATGTTCGGCCACCCCCTTGCGCCCGAATACGGCGCGCCAAGCGGCAGCATCGTCGCCGGTTTCCGCCCGGAATTCCAGGCGAAGCTCGATCCCGGCGGCGTGCCCGTGAAGCTTACGGGTTTCGACCGCGATCTGGTCGGCACCGACGGTACGGCCCGCGCCGGCATCCGCGCCGTGGACCAGGCCTGAGCGGCGCCTTCGCGACGCATCGACGCCATCGCGCGATACTCGCCGCATGCAAACGCCATTACGCCTCGAATCGCTGGACGCCGCCGTCGCCGCGCTGCTGGCGCGCATCGACGGGCCGCTCAAGCTCGGCGCGCCGCTGGGCCTGGGCAAGCCGCACCGTTTCCTCAACGCGCTGTACGCGCGCATCGAACGCGATCCGTCGCGGCCGCTGCACCTGTACACCGCGTTGTCGCTGGACCCGCCGGCGGCGGGCAGCGAACTCGAGGCGCGCTTCCTCGATCCCTTCGTCGAACGCCTCTACGGCAGCGACTTCCCGCGCCTGGCCTACGTCGCCGCGCAGAAGCGCGACGCGCTGCCCGCGCACGTCGAGGTCGAGGAGTTCTACCTGCAGTCGGGCGCGCTGCTGCATTCGTCGCAGGCGCAACGCCGCTACGCCAGCCTGAACTACACCCACGTCGCCGCCGCGCTCGCCGACCGCGGCATGAACGCGCTGGTGCAGAAGGTCGCGGCGAACGCCGACGGTTCGCGGCTGTCGCTGTCGTCGAACACCGACCTCAGCTTCGACGCGATCGACGCGATCGTCGCGCGCGGCCTGCCGCGGCCCATCCTGGTCGCGGAAGTCGATCCGCAATTGCCGTGGCTGGACGGCGTCGCGGCGGTGGATGCCGGCTTCTTCGACATCGTCGTCTCGCCGCCGCCGCCGTACCCGCCGCTGTTCGCGCTGCCGCGCCAGCCGGTCGGCGACATCGATTACGCCATCGGCCTGTACGCCAGCGCCCTGGTGCGCGACGGCGGCACGCTGCAGATCGGCATCGGTGCGCTCGCCGACGCGCTCAGCCACGCGCTGGTGCTGCGCCATGTCGACAACGCGGCCTGGCGGCGCGCGCTGCGCGCGCTGGATCCGGGCATCGAATCGCATCCGGCGGTGGTCGCCAGCGGCGGGCTCGGGCCGTTCGAGCAGGGCCTGTACGGCTGCAGCGAGATGGTGAACGAAGGCTTCCGCCTGCTGGTCGAACGCGGCGTGATCCGGCGCATGGTGATCGACGACGTGGACGCGATGCGGCGGATCGCGGACGGCGGCGCGACCGATGACGACCGCGCGCGGCTCGAACGCGAGGGCCAATGCCTGCACGGCGCGTTCTACCTCGGTTCGCCGGCGTTCTACGACTGGCTGCGCGGCATGCCGGACGACGAGCGCCGCCGCGTCGGCATGCGCCGGGTGAGCGAGGTCAACGACCTGTTCGGCGACGAGGCGCTGCAACGCCTGCAGCGGCGCGGCGCGCGCTTCTTCAACACCTGCATGATGGCGACCGTGTTCGGCGAGGCGATTTCCGACAGCCTCGCCGACGGCGGCGTGGTCTCCGGCGTTGGCGGCCAGTACAACTTCGTGGCGATGGCGCACGAGTTGCGCGACGGGCGCTCGGCGCTGCTGCTGCGCGCCTCCCGCGACGAGGGCGGCGAGGCGGTCCCGAACATCCGCTGGAACTACGCCGCCTCCACCATCCCGCGCCACCTGCGCGACCTCTACGTCACCGAGTACGGCATCGCCGACGTGCTCGGCAAGACCGACGAGGATTGCGTCGTCGCGATGGCCGGCATCGCCGACGTGCGCCACCAGTCCGCCTTGATCGAACGCGCGAAACGCGAACGCAAGCTGCGCAAGGATTTCGAATCGCCGTCGGATTGGCGGCGCAACTCGCGCGAACGCCTGCGCGCCGCGCTGGCGCCGTTCCGCGCCGACGGCACTCTGCCCGACTATCCGCTCGGCAGCGATTTCACCGACGTCGAGCAGCGCCTGGTGCGCGCGCTGCAATGGCTGAAGGCGGAAACCGCTTCGACACCGGGGAAATTGCGCACGATCGTGTCCGCGCTCGCCGGTGGTCGCAGCGACGATCGCGAAGCGTTGCAACGCATGAACCTCGATGCTCCGCGCGGACTGGCGGAATGGCTGGATGCGAAGCTGGTGGCGCTGGCGTTGCTGAAATCCGCTTGAAGGAAACGCTGATTTGAGCCGTCATCCTCGCGCAGGCGGGGATCCAGCTTGAATAAGCCATTGAGAAGCAAGCAGCTAGAAGGCCAACCAGTCAGCTGTTGAAGAGCGATTCCCGCTTTCGCGGGCATCTTTCACAGCCGAAGGCTGTGTATGACGAGAAAAATCTAGCAGCGTGCCTAACCGCGTTTCCCACCGGCGAACGCGGCAAACCCGCGCACGAACTCCGCAAGCTGCGCGCGCACCTTGTCGTCGACCAGTTCGCCGCTGGCGTCGAACGCCTGGCCGGCACGCGAGACCATCAGCGTGCCATCCGGCCACAGGTGGACGCCGAGCTTCTTCAACACGGGCAGCCAATGCGCCTGCGACATGATCGTTCCGAAACCGCCCGGCGAGGCGCCGACCAGGGCGAACGGCCGTTCGCCGAACACGCGCGCGATGTCGTTGGCCGGGCGCGACAGCCAGTCGATCGCGTTCTTGAACACGCCGGGCACGCCGTTGTTGTATTCGGGCGTGACCAGCAGCACGCCGTCGCTGGCGACGATGCGTTCCTTCAGCGCGGACACCGCTTCGGGAATGCCGTTCGCGGCCTCGGCGTCGCCGTCGTAGAGCGGAATGCCGTGCAGCGTCGCCGCCTCGAGTTCGATGCCCTCGCCCGCCACCTGTTGCGCGGCGCGCAGCAGCGCGGTGTTGAACGAGGCGGCGCGCAGGCTGCCGGAAATGCCGAGGATGCGGGTCATGGGGAAGCTCCATCGTCCGACGGGGATTTCGAAACCCGCAGGTGCAGGCCTTCGACCGCCGGCGCGACCAGGCGCGGCAAGCCGGTGCCGCGCACTTCGCCGAAGCGGTCGCCGTGGTTCCAGTCGCGGGTCGCCTGCGCCATTTCCCCGGCGCTGCGCGCGACGAAGTTCCACCACAGCAGCACGTCCTCGGCGAAGGGTTCGCCGCCGAGCAGCAGCAGTCGCGCCGCGGCATCGGTCTCGATGCGCAAGGTTTCGCGGCCGGTGCCGAGGAAGCACAGCGTGCCCGGCGCCAGCGCCTCGCCTTCGATCCGCGCTTCGCCGTCGAGGCAGAGCACCGCGTGCTCGAACTCCGCGCGCAGCGGCAGCGTCGTCGCCGCCGCACCGCCGGCAAGCAGGTCCGCGCCCAGCAACGGGCTGAACACCGTCGCCGGCGAGCTCGCGCCGAGCCAGTCGCCGACCAGCAGGGTGATGTCGAAGCCGTCGCGTCCGACATGCGGCAGTTGCGCGCAATGCTGGAACATCGGCGCGCGCTCGCGTTCGGCATCCGGCAGCGCGATCCACAACTGCACCGCGTGGCTGCGCCCGGCGCGGTCGTGCGGCGCGTCCTCCGCATGGCTGATGCCGTGGCCGGCGGTCATCACGTTGACCTGGCCCGGGCGGATCCACTGCCGGTTGCCGAGGCTGTCGCTGTGCAGCACCTCGCCTTCGATCATCCAGGTGAACGTCTGCAGGCCGATGTGCGGATGCGGGCCGACGTGGATGCCGCCGCCCGCTTCGAATTCGACCGGCCCGGCGTGGTCGAGGAAGCACCAGGCGCCGACCGTGCGCCGTTCGCGCGTGGGCAACAGCCGCCGCACCGGCATGCCGCCGACATCGACCATGCGCGCGGCGACGCGCTGCATCGCGGGGGCGGAGGTGTCTGCGGTCATGCGCGTCTCCTGCGTCGGCCGGCTCAGGTTACCAATGCGGTGTCGATGCGGACTTCACCGGTGAGCACCTTGTGGATCGGGCAGGCGTTCGCCACCAGCAGCAGGCGCTGGCGCTGCGCGTCGTCGAGATCGCCGAGCAGCTCGACCCGGCGCGAAATGTCGGTGCCCGCCTCCGGCTTGCCGTTCGGGTTGAACGCGAGTTCCACCTTCACCCCCGTGAGCGGCCATTGCTTGCGTTGCGCGTACATGGTCACCGTCACCGCGGTGCAGGTGCCGAGCGAGGAAAGCAGCAGGCGTTCCGGCGAAGGCCCGGCGTTCGCGCCGCCCACGTCCTCGGGTTCGTCGCCCAGCCAGCGATGGCCGAGGTCGTCGGAGAGTTCGACGGTGTAGTGCGTCGAACCGATGCTGGCGTGGACAACGGAAATCGTCATTGTGTGAATCCCAATACTTGATCGGACTTTCCCATTCGTCATCCCGGCGCAAGCCGGGACCCAGTTTTGATGTTTCGAATCTCGAAGAGCTGGGTTCCGGCTTCCGCCGGAATGACGACCATCTTTTTCCTGCTTACGCCATCCGGCCGAACTTGCCGCTGTTGAAATCGGCGATGGCCTGCAGGATCTCCTGCTGGCTGTTCATCACGAACGGCCCGTAGCCGACCACCGGCTCGTCGAGCGGTTCGCCGGCGAGCAGCAGCAGCTTGGCGTCGCCGTTGGCTTCGATCACCACGTTGTTGCCTTCCACCGACAGGGTGGCCATCTGCTTCTCGCGCAGCAGGGTCTCGCCGTTGACCATCACCGTGCCGGCCAGCACCACCACATGCGCGGTCCAGCCGTCGGGCTGCGGCAGTTCGACGGTCTTGCCGGCGCCCAGGCGCACGTCCCAGACGTTCATCGGGCTGAAGGTGTTGGCGGGGCCCTCGAAGCCCTCGAAGTTGCCCGCGATCACCCGCAGCTGGCCGGCATCGTTCGCCAGCGGCACCGAGGGAATCTGCGCATCGAGGATGCCCTGGTAGCCGGGCGCGGCCATCTTGTCCTTGGCCGGCAGGTTGACCCACAGCTGCACCATTTCGAACGGGCCGCCGCGCCTGGCGTAGTCGGTGGAATGGAATTCCTCGTGCAGGATGCCGCTGCCGGCGGTCATCCACTGCACGTCGCCGCGGCCGATCACGCCGCCCTTGCCGGTGGAATCGCGGTGCTCGACTTCGCCGTCGTAGACGATGGTGACGGTTTCGAAGCCGCGGTGCGGATGCTGGCCGACGCCACGGCGATGCGTGGTCGGCTCGAACACGGTCGGCGCGGCGTAGTCGAGCAGGAGGAACGGGCTGCGGCCGGGCACGCCCGGGCCGTCGTAGCCGAACATGCCGTGCACGGGGAATCCGTCGCCGACCCAATGCCGCCCGGGTGCGGACCTGACCTCGAGGATCTTCTTCATGGCTTGCTCCAGTTCGTACCGGCCCTGGCCGGTTCGAAGGGAACAATGCGGCTTTCCATGTGCCGGAACCAGCCCCGGCCATGCGCCGGATCGTCCTATTGCTGGAACGATAGTGGAATCGACCGCGGATTGGTTCCGCAGACCGGACTCCGACTCAGCATCCTGCGATGCAGGAGCACGCCGGGTGGATGAGGCCAACCTGGCCTAGCATCGTTCGGTGGTGTGATGCGCCAGTCGTTATCAGTGATTATCGAGAACTTCAACTTCGAGCAATGCATGGACACTTACCGGCTAAGGAGCGCTTATATCGGACCTCAAACCATTGTCGAGATCAGCGCTGACCGCCATAACGACCTGGTTCGAGCGCGGCAATGCCTAGTCGACGCTGGAAACTTTGAACGCCGCTATGCACTGCTTGTTGGCAACTTCCTTGCGCTGGAGGAATTCACCGCAGTGACGAACCTGCGAAACGAGGTTCACTGGGATATTGGGTACGAAAGCGGCGACGCGGTCTTAATGGAAGCTAATCGCCACGTCATAAACTTTTTCACAAGTGCGAAGTCCTACGTTGATCAGGTGAACTCCGACTTCAAAATTATTGGAGAAGGAAGCTGGTTCCACGACCAGGCAGATAGACAGCTCAAGGCTGCCTTTGACCGATCAATTCATTATCGAATTTCTGACCAGCTGCGTAGTAGAGGACAGCATCGTGCGATGCCGGTTGATGGCTATGGCCCAAGACCAGACTCTAAGGCAGAAGATGGAATCTGGTTCTACACCACCAAGGAAATGTTATCCAAGGACAAGAAGTTCAAGAAAAGTACTCTTGCAGAAACACCAGATCGAATCTATTTCCGTACGACATTGCGAGGCTATATGCATGAGTTGAGCAGTGTGCATATTTCCTTGCGAAAACTAGTCAAAAGGGATGTTGATGAATGTCGCGCGATGATGGAGGCGGCCGTCGAGGATTACCGAGCTGCACAGAAGGATCCGGGCACGACATCACATACAGGCATTGGGATCGAGTCGGCGCACTACGTTGGAGAAGTCGTAGTTGATTCCATACCGCTCTTGCTCAACTGGGACAACAACCGGTTGAAGCTTGCTGAAAAACACAGATCTGAGGTCAAGCTTCCTTATTAGGAAACTCGCAAACATGTGAATGGCGGCGCTGGCCGGCTTCTGGCGCTGAAAAAAACGGCGCCCCTCGGCGCCGTTTCGTATTCCCGCGACGAGAACGTTCGCTACAACCCCTTCGCCACCTCGACCACATGCTCGACGGTGAAGCCGAAATGCGGCATCAGCGCTTCGATCGGCGCGGACGCGCCGTAGGTATCGATGCCGACCACCGCGCCGTCGAGGCCGACGTACTTGCGCCAGAAATCGGTCACGCCCGCCTCGACCGCGACGCGCCTGCGGCAGGCCTTCGGCAGCACCGACTCGCGATACGCCGCATCCTGGCGATCGAACACGTCGGTCGAGGGCATCGACACCACACGCACCTTGTCGCCGAGTCGCGCGGCCGCGCCCATCGCCAGCGCGACTTCGGAACCGGTCGCGAGCAGGATGACCTCGGGCGCGCCGCTTGAGTCCTTCAGCACGTAGCCGCCGCGCGCGATGTCCAGCAACTGGCCTTCGTCGCGCGGCTGGTGCGGCAGCGTCTGCCGCGAGAACACCAGGCAGCTCGGGCCGTCGCGGCGTTCGATCGCGCACTTCCACGCCATCGCCGATTCGACCGCGTCGCACGGGCGCCACACGTCGTTGTTCGGGATGTAGCGCAAGGAGGCGAGGTGCTCGACCGGCTGGTGGGTCGGGCCGTCCTCGCCCAGGCCGATGGAATCGTGGGTGTAGACGTGGATCGCGTGCGCGCCCATCAGCGCGCTCATGCGCACCGCGTTGCGCGCGTAGTCGCTGAACACCAGGAACGTGGCGTCGTAGGGAATGAAGCCGCCGTGCAGGGCCAGGCCGTTCGAAATCGCGGTCATCGCGAATTCGCGCACGCCGAAGTAGATGTAGTTCGCGTCGGCGTCGTCGGAGGCGACCGACTTGCTGCCCTTCCACAGCGTCAGGTTGGAATGCGCGAGGTCGGCGGAACCGCCGACGAGTTCGGGCAGCAGCGGCGCGAACGCCTCGATCGCCATCTGCGAGGCCTTGCGCGAGGCCACGTTCGGGCCTTCGGCCTGCAGTTTCAGCGCGTAATCGAGCGCGGCGGTGCGGAAGCCTTCCGGCAGTTCCGCGTGCGAACGGCGGGTGAGTTCCGCGGCCGCGTCCGGGTGGCGCTGCGCATAGGCATCGAACAACTGGTTCCACTGGTGTTCGCGCACCTTGCCGACGTCGCCGACCTTCCAGCCGTCGTAGATGGCCTGCGGGATCTCGAACGGCGCATGCGGCCAGTGCAGCGCCTCGCGCGTCAGCGCGATCTCGTCCTTGCCCAGCGGCGAGCCGTGGCTGGATTCCTTGCCGGCCTTGTTCGGCGAACCGAAACCGATCGTGGTGCGGCAACAGATGAGCGTCGGCTTGTCGCCCGACTTCAGCGCGGTGTCGATCGCGGTCTTGATCTCGACCGCGTCGTGGCCGTCGACGCCGCGGATCACGTTCCAGCCGTAGGCCTCGAACCGCGCCGGCGTGTCGTCGGTGAACCAGCCCTGGGTATCGCCGTCGATGCTGATGTGGTTGTCGTCCCAGAATGCGATGAGCTTGTGCAGGCCCCAGGTGCCGGCCAGCGACGCGGCCTCGTGCGAAATGCCTTCCATCAGGCAGCCGTCGCCGAGGAACACCCAGGTGCGGTGGTCGACGATGTCGTATTCCGGGCGGTTGAAGCGCTGCGCCAGCAGCTTCTCGGCGAGCGCGAAGCCGACCGCGTTCGCCAGCCCCTGCCCGAGCGGGCCGGTGGTGGTCTCCACGCCCGGCGTCATGAAGTTCTCCGGGTGCCCCGGCGTCTTCGATTCCAGCTGGCGGAAGTGTTTCAGGTCGTCCAGCGACAGGGCGTAGCCGGAGAGGTGCAGCAGCGCGTACTGCAGCATCGAGCCGTGGCCGTTCGACAACACGAAGCGGTCGCGGTTGAACCAGCGCGGGTTCGCGGGGTTGTGCTGCAGGTAGTCGTTCCACAGCACCTCGGCGATGTCGGCCATGCCCATCGGCATGCCCGGATGGCCGGAATTGGCGGCCTGGACCGCGTCGATGGCGAGGAAACGGATCGCGTTGGCGAGTTCGCGGCGGCTGGGCGTCGTCATGGGGCGGGAATCTCTCTTGCGGACGCGAAGGCGTCCGCTGGGCGGCGCCCGGCGGCGTGCGGGCGGCGTATTGTCCCATCCGCGCCGCGGGCCTGCCAAACACGGCGATGCCCCGGCTGGCGGGGCGTCCCGGGAACGGCTCGGCGCGGGCCGCCCGCTACTGCCGCGCGGCGTCGATCACCGCGCACATCGACTTGATCTGGAAATCCTGGCTGGTGGCGTAGCCGCCCGGCGTGGACTTGGTCACGCTGATGCGCGAACCGTCGCCCTCGGCGTCGATGCTCACGTTCCACGGCAGGTCGACGTTCTGGCCGTTACTGGTCACGCCGCCGTTCTTCTGCACGAACGCGATGACGCCGATGTCCTTGTCGGAACTACCGACGGTCAGGCCCGACTTGATGCCTTCGGTGTAGATGCGCTTGAACGCCACCGCGGGCGCGACCCCCGGCACCAGGTCATTGGTGCTGAAGCGTCGCCCCGCGAAGAAGCTGCCTTCCTGCTTGAAGTTGGTTTGGCAGGCGGGCTCGGCGGCCTGCGCCGCGCCCATGGCCAGCAACAGCGCCTGCGCGAGAATCCATTTCCCCATGCGTCTTCCCCTTGCGTGCACGGCGTCCACCGCGGTCGCCTCCATGCACGGCCAGTATAGGGTTCACGCGGCCGCCTGCGCCTCGCCGCTTTCGCCCTTCGATACCACCGCGGCCAGCATCAGGTCGCCGGTGACGTTGAGCGTGGTGCGGCACATGTCGAGGAAACGGTCGACGCCGAGGATCAGGCCGATGCCTTCCGGCG
>JBGAHT010000002.1:0-75047 GCA_044226035.1 Thermomonas sp.
CACGCCGGCGCCGGTGCGCAGCGGGCCGCGTTGCAGGCGTTGCCCGAAGCGCGCGCCGGCCCAGGTGAGCGGCACCATCACCGGCAGCGTGCCGAGGCCGAAGGCGAGCATGGTCGTCGCGCCGTGCGCCGCGCTGGCCTGCAACCAGGCCATGGCCAGCAGGGTGGTGCTCAGGCCGCAGGGCATCCAGCCCCACAGCATGCCGAGCGCGAGCCGCTTGCCCGCGCTGTCCGCCGGCAGCAGGCGTCGTTGCAGCGGCCGCAACGCGCCCCACAGGCGGTTGCCGGGCCCGCCGAAGAAACGCGAGAGGCGGCCCTTGCGGTCGAGCAGGCGCAACCCGGCGACGACCAGCACGATGCCGACCGCCGCGCGCATCGCGATGCCGAGCGCGGGCAGGCGCGCGATGCCGAGCAGGCCATGGCCGAGGCCGCCGACGATGGCACCGGCCAGGACATAGCCGGCCACGCGCCCGAGGTTGGGTTGCAACGCCGCCCACCATCCGCGCGAACCGACCGAGAGCCCGGTGGCGATGCCGCCGCACATCGCCGCGCAATGCGCGCCGCCGAGCAGCCCGCTGAGCAGCGCGCCGCCGAGGACCAGCCAGTCAGGCGCCATCGGGTTCGCGCGAAGCGGGATCCGCGACCGGTTCCGCATCGGCGGCGGGTTCGGGTTCGTCGTCGACGAGGATGTCGAGCGCGGCGGTGTCGAGGTCGTCGAACTGCCCGCGGCGCACCGCCCAGATGAAGGCGCCGATGGCCACGCCGAGCAGCGCGATGCTGAGCGGGACGAGGAACAGGAGGCTGTTCATGCGGCGGCCACTGTAGCGCGCGAGCGCGCCAGCCGCAGCGCATTGAGCGTCACCAGCAACGAGGACGCGGCCATGCCCAGCGCGGCGATCCACGGCGACACGTGCCCGCTCGCGGCCAGCGGCAGCGCGATCAGGTTGTAGGCCAGCGCCCACGCCAGGTTCTGGCGCACCACCGCGCGCGTGCGCCGGGCCAGCGCGACCGCCTGCGGGATGCGCAGCAGCGAGGGCGAGGCGACCACGAAATCCGCCGCGCGCTGCGCCAGCGCCGCGCCGTCGGACATGGCGAAGGACACGTCGGCGCCGGCGAGCACCGGCGCGTCGTTGAGGCCGTCGCCGACCATCGCCACGACGTGGCCGCGCGCCTGCAGTTCGCGCGCGAGCGCGAGCTTGTCCGCCGGCGACTGGCGCGCGCGCGCATCGGCGATCCCGACCGACCGCGCCAGGCGCTGCACCGCGTCGGGGCCGTCGCCGCTGCACAGGACCACCACCAGTCCCTGCGCGCGCAGGGTGGCGACCGCCGTCGCCGCGCCCTCGCGTTCGCCCTCGCGCATCGCGATGCGCGCGAACGCGGTGGCGCCATCGCCGAGCCACAGGCCGTCGGCGGCGCCTTCGCCGGAATCGGCGGCGGCGAAATCGCGGCGCCCGAGCCGGAAGGTTTTCCCGTCGATGACGCCTTCGATGCCGAGGCCGGCGCTTTCGCGCACCTCGCTCGCCTGCAGCGGCGTGGCGATGGCCGCGAACGCGCGCGCCAGCGGATGCCGGCTGTGGCGTTCCAGCGCGGCGGCGAGCTGCAGGGCGCGTTCGGGCGCCATGCCGGCGAAGGTTTCGACCGCATCCACGCGCGGCCGGCCGTCGCCGAGCGTGCCGGTCTTGTCGAACACCACGGCATCGGCGCGGGCGAGGGTGTCGATCGCATCGCCGTGCAGCGGCAGCACGCCGATCCGCGACAGCGCGCCCTGCGCGACCGCCAGCGCGGCGGGGATCGCCAGCGACAGCGCGCACGGGCAACTGACCACCAGCACCGCCAGCGCGACCTCGAACGCGCGCGCGGGATCGTGCGCATGCCACCACGCATAGGTGGCGATGGCGCAGGCGATCAGCGCGGGCACGAACGCCGCGGCGATGCGGTCGCCGAGGCGGGCGAGGCGCAACGGCCGCATCTGCGCCTGTTCGGCCAGGCGCGCGAGTTCGGACAGGCGCGTGCCGGCGCCGGTGTCGGTGACGCGCAGCCGCGCCGCGCGGCCGTGGCACAGGCTGCCGGCGTACACCGCGTCGCCGGCGACGCGATGCAGCGGCGTGGATTCCCCGCTGAGCAGGGCCTCGTCGAACGCGCCCTCGGCTTCCAGCAGCACCGCGTCGGCGGGCACGGTCTCGCCGTGCGCCACCCGGATCG
This sequence comes from Thermomonas sp., assembly GCA_044226035.1. Lineage (GTDB taxonomy): Bacteria > Pseudomonadota > Gammaproteobacteria > Xanthomonadales > Xanthomonadaceae > Pseudoluteimonas. Next base: position 2,202 of record JBGAHT010000002.1, read on the forward strand.
TGTCGCCCGGCTGCAGCTGCGCGACCGGCACCTGCATCGCGCCGCCCTCGGTTTCGAGCACCGCCAGCGCGGGCCGCGCGCGCGCCAGCGCATCGACCTGCGCGGTGGCGAGCCGGCGCACGCGCTGCTCGAGCATGCGCGCGCACAGCAGCAGGAACACGAACATCACCGCGGCGTCGTACCAGACGTGCTGGCCGTGGCGCACGGTCTGCACCGCGCTGGCGAAGAACGCGACCAGCACCGACAGCGAGACCAGCGTGTCCATGCCCGCGCGGCGGCCGCGCAGTTCGCGCGCCATGCCGGCGAGGAACGGCCAGCCGGAATAGAACACCACCGGCGCCGACACCAGCAGCGCCAGCCAGCGGAAGAAATCGCGGGTCGCGCCGGGCATCTCGCCCGAGGTGTCCAGGTACAGCGCCTCGGCGAACATCATCGCCTGCATCGCGCCGAGCCCGGCGATGCCGATGCGCAGCAGCCAGCGGTTGCGTTCGCGCTGGCGCCCGCGTTCGCGCGCGTCGCCGGCGGCGAGGTAGGGGCGGTAGCCGAGCGCGGCCATGCGCGCGAGCACGCGCGACAACGCGGTCTTCGCCGGATCCCAGGCGATGCGCACGCGCCCGGTCATCGCGTTCGCGCCGGCGTCGAGCACGCCCGGTTCCCGCCGCAGCGCGCGGTCGATCAGCCACGCGCAGGCGGCGCAATGCATGCCGTCGGTGAGCAGCACGATCTCGCGCCCGCCCGCGCACGGCGACGCGTGGCCGGCCAGCACGTCCTCGCGGTCCCAGGCGGCGTAGTCGACTTCCGCCGCTTCCACGCGGCTGCCCGCGGCATCGCGCAGGCGGTAGTAGTCGCCGAGCTTCGCGTCGCGGATCCAGCGCGCGGCCGCGGCGCAACCGCCGCAGCAGAAGGCGCGGGTTTCGCCGTCGAACGCTTCGCGCACCGCGGCGTCGGCATCGACCGGATCGCCGCAGTGGAAGCATGCGACGCATGCGGCGGCCGGGCCGGCCCCGCGAACGACGGCGTCCATCACTCGCTTCCGGGCACCGCCGGGTGCACGAACACCGCCTGTTGCCCGCGCAGCCAGCGCCCGTCGATGCGCCATGCGCCGTCCTTCGGCTGCAGGCGCACGTTCCAGTCGTGGCCGAGGTCGATCGCGCCTTCGGCATGCCAGCCGAACACCGAAGGCCGCAATTCCAGGGTGCGGTCCTTCGCCGCTTCCAGCGGATGCGCCAGCAGCAGCTGCAGTGGTTGCGTGTGGTCGAAGTTGCCGCCGGTGGGCAACGCGTCGATGCCGCCCTTGGACACCCGCACCACCGCGCCGAGCCCGAGCGCGCGCGCGCGTTCGCTCGGGCCGAGGTCCGCGACCTGCGCCTGCCCGGTGCGGCGCACGTTGTCGGGAACGAGGTCGTTGTTGCCGGAGGTGCGGTCGGCCGCGACCAGCAGCGCCACCGACGCGAACACCGCGAGCGCGGGGATCGCGACCAGCAGCCACACCATCGGCTCGCGCCACGGGGAGGATTTCGCCAGCGTCGCGTCCATCACGTCGGTCCGAAGAAACTGCTTTCGACGGTCTTGCTCGCGCTGCCGTCGGCGGCGCGGACCTCGAAGCGGATCGGCTGGCGGCCGTGCGCCGAGGCATCGCCGGTCACCGTCACCGGCACCGACACCACGTCGCCGGCGGGCACGACGATCCTGCCCGGGTCGCGCAGGCGCAGGCCCGATCCGCCCTGCAGCGAGACGAGGTAGCCCTGCGCGCGGTCGGTCTTGTTGGCGAGCTTGAGGGTGTAGCTGTTCTCGATGCCGGTCGTGGTTTCGCGGTACAGCGCGTTGCGGTCGCGCAGCACGTCGGCGATCAGCGGGCTGCGGTGGGTCACGCCCCAGGCCCACGCCGACACCAGCGCGGTGAGCAGCACCGCATAGACCAGGATGCGCGGGCGCAGGATGCGCGAGGGCTTGCCGTCGATCGCGTTCTGGGTCGAATAGCGGATCAGGCCGCGCGGGTAGCCGACCTTGTCCATCACCTCGTCGCAGGCGTCGATGCAGGCGCCGCAGGCGATGCACTCGTATTGCAGGCCGTTGCGGATGTCGATGCCGACCGGGCAGACCTGCACGCACATCGTGCAATCGATGCAGTCGCCGAGTTCGTCCGGCGCGAATTTCGGCAGCGGGGCGGCTTCGACCCCGGCCTCGCCCAGCATCACCGTTCCCGCCGCCTGCAGCCGCGCCTGCGCGGCGCTGGGGTGGCGGGTGGCGCGGAACACGTAGTCGTAGGCGGTCGCCGGATCGAGCAGGCCGCGCGCGCGCTGCAGCACGCTGGACACGCCGCGGCGCGGGCCGCGCGGCTCGCCGCGCATCGGGTCGTAGGCGATGATCAGGGTGTTGCGGTCGAACATCGCGCTCTGGAAGCGCGCGTACGGGCACATGTACTTGCACACCTGCTCGCGCAGGAAGCCGGCGTTGCCCCAGGTCGCCAGCGCGTAGAACAGCACCCAGAAGGTTTCCCAGCCGTTCCAGCCGAACGGCCACAGGCGCTGCGCCAGGCCGTGGATCGGGGTGAAGAAGCCGACGAAGGTGAAGCCGGTCCACAGCGCGAACAGCAGCCACAGCACGTGCTTCGAGCCCTTGCGCAGGATCTTCTCGCGCGTCCACGGCCCCGCGTCCAGCTTCATCCGCTTCGCGCGGTCGCCCTCGGTCCAGCGTTCCATCCACAGGAAGCATTCGGTCCACACCGTCTGCGGGCAGGCGTAGCCGCACCACAGGCGCCCGGCCAGCGCGGTGACGAAGAAGAGCGTGAGCGCGAGCACGATCAGCAGGATCGCGAGCAGGCTGAAATCCTGCGGCCAGAAGGTCAGCCCGAACACGTGGAACTTGCGCGCCGGCAGGTCGAACAGCACCGCCTGGCGGCCGTCCCATTCCAGCCACGGGAACACGTAGTACATGCCCAGCAGCCAGAACACCGCCGCCTTGCGCAGGCGGTCGAAGCGGCCGCTGACGTCGCGCGGATAGACCTTGCGTTCGCTGATGTAGTGCGAATCGGCGTCGTCGAGCCGGATGTCGATGCGCTTGCTCATGCCGCCGGCCTCAGCGCGCGCGCGGGCCGTTGAAGCGGCTCGATGGACGCAGCAGGATCCAGGTAAACAGGCTCGACGACGCGGTCGCCGCCCAGAACGCGAAGAAGCCGAGCGTGTAGCCCAGCCCGCGGCTGATGTCGAGCCCGGGGAAGGTCATGTCGCGCAGCTGCAGCGGGTCGACGAAGGCGAAGAACACCATCGTCGCCACGCCGGCGGCGAAGAAGCTCGGCCACAGGATCGCGCCCAGCCGCTGCGCCATGGGACGCGGCGGATGGTCGAATTCGGGCTTCACCGCGTCCATCGCCATTCAGCGCGCCGCCGGCGGCGCGGCTTCCTTGTGCGACAGCGACCACACGTAGGCGGCGACCAGCCGGGTGCGGGTGTCGCCGAGGATCGGCAGGTGCGCGGGCATCACCCCGTGGCGACCGTCGGCGATGGTCTTGCGCAGGCTTTCGGTGCTGTCGCCGTACATCCAGTCGTCGTCGGTCAAGTCGGGCGCGCCCAGTTGCTGGTTGCCCTTGCCGTCGACGCCGTGGCAGGCCACGCACATGCCGTCGTACAGCGCCTTGCCCTGCGCCGCCATGAAGTTGTTTTCCATCAGCTTGGGATCGCCCAGCGTGCGCACGTAGGCCACGACCTGGTCGACCGCGTTCGGCCCGCCCATCCCGGTCAGCACCGTGCCCCAGGGCGGCATGGTGCCGTCGCGCCCCTGCTGCACGCTGTGCAGCACGTCGTCGGGCGTGCCGCCCCATTTCCAGATGTCGTCGGTCAGGTTGGGATAGCCGATCGCGCCGTGCGCGCTGGAGCCGTGGCAGGTCGCGCAGGTGTTGGCGAAGATCGCCTGGCCCAGCTTGCGCGCGCGCGGGTCCTGCGCGATGACGTCGATGGGCTTGCCGGCGTACTGCGCGTAGGTCTTGTCGAGCTGCGCGTCCGCCAGCGCCTTGTCCTTCGCGTATTGCGCCTGCGAACTCCATCCGCTCAGGCCCTTGAAATCGCCCCAGCCGCCGAACCAGGTGAGGTAGGCCAGCCCGAACGCGATCGAGAGGAAGAAGCCGTTGATCCACCAGCGCGGCATCGGCTTGTTGTATTCGGTGATGTCGCCGTCCCAGTAATGGCTGATGTCCTCCGGCTTCGGGTCGCCGGGGCGGCGCTTGGCCGTCCACCACAGCAGCCAGGCGATGCCGAACAGGTTCAGCACCGTGAACGCGATGACGTACAACGACCATCCGGTGCTCATCGGCCCGCCTCCCGCGCATCCTCGGCCGGGGCGCCGTCGTCCTCGACCGCCAGCCGCGCCGCCGCGTCGAATCCCGGGCGCCGCGACGGACGCCACGCCCAGATCCAAACGGCGACGAAGGCCAGCATCCACACCAGCGTCACGATCCCAGCCAGCATCTCAGTCTCCCCGCGGCGCATGCCGCCCCAGGCCCTGCAGGTAGGCCACCATCGCGTCGAGTTCGGTCTTGCCGGCGACCGCGGCCGGCGCGTTGCGGATGTCCGCGTCGCTGTAGGGATCGCCCAGGCGCTGCAGCGCGCGCATGTGCGCCTGCACGGTGGCGCCGTCGAGCGCGTTCTTCTCCAGCCACGGGAACGCCGGCATGTTCGATTCGGGCACCACGTCGCGCGGATTGTTCAGGTGCACGCGGTGCCAGTCGTCCGAGTAGCGGCCGCCGACGCGGGCGAGGTCCGGGCCGGTGCGCTTGGAACCCCACTGGAACGGGCGGTCGTACACCGATTCGCCGGCCATGGAGTAATGGCCGTAGCGCTCGGTCTCGAAGCGCAGGGTGCGCACCATCTGCGAATGGCAGTTGTAGCAGCCCTCGCGCACGTACACGTCGCGGCCGGCGAGTTCCAGCGCCGGGTAGGGCTTCACCCCGGGCAGAGGCTTGATCGCCTGCGCGTCGTGCATCATCGGCACGATCTCGGCGAGGCCGCCCAGCGACACCGCGATCGCGGTGAGGATGGCCAGCAGGCCGATGTTCTTCTCGAGTTTCTCGTGTGCGATTCCCATGTCGCGTCCTCAGCCCAGCGCTTCGGCGGTGTCGGGGGCGAGCACCGGGCTGCGGGCGAGGCCGCCGGCGGTGCGCCATGTGCACCACATGTTCCATGCCATCAGGCAGAAGCCGAACAACACGAGGGAACCTCCGGCCAGGCGGCCCAGATAGTAGGGATAGGTGGCGGCCAGGCCTTCCACGAAACTGTAGGTGAGCGTGCCGTCCGGGTTGGTGGCGCGCCACATCAGGCCCTGGGTGATGCCCGCGATCCACATCGAGACGATGTAGAACACCACGCCGATGGTGTGCATCCAGAAGTGGATGTCGATCCAGCGGGTCGAATGCATCTTCTCCGCGCCGACCAGGCGCGGGAACAGGCTGTACAGCGAGCCGATCGAGATCATCGCCACCCAGCCCAGGGTGCCGGCGTGCACGTGGCCGATGGTCCAGTCGGTGTAGTGGCTGAGCGAGTTCACCGTCTTGATCGACAGCATCGGGCCCTCGAACGTGGCGATCATGTAGAAGCTGATCGCGACGATGAGGAACTTCAGGATCGGGTCGGTGCGCAGCTTGTACCAGACGCCCGACAGGGTGAGGATGCCGTTCATCGCGCCGCCCCAGCTGGGCGCCAGCAGGATCACCGAGAACACCATGCCCAGCGACTGCGCCCAGTCGGGCAGCGCGGTGTACTGCAGGTGGTGCGGGCCGGCCCACATGTAGATGGAAATCAGCGCCCAGAAGTGCACGATCGACAGCCGGTACGAGTAGATCGGGCGTTGCGCCTGCTTGGGCACGAAGTAGTACATCATCGCCAGGTAGCCGACGGTGAGCAGGAAGGCCACGCCGTTGTGGCCGTACCACCACTGCGCCATCGCGTCGACCGCGCCGCTGTAGACCGAATACGACTTCCACAGCCCGGCCGGCATCACCAGGTTGTTGACGATGTGCAGCAGCGCCACCGCGATCACGTACGCCCCGTAGAACCAGTTGGCGACGTAGATGTGCTTGACCCGCCGCTTGGCGATGGTGCCGAAGAACAGCCAGCCGTAGGCGACCCAGACGATGGTGATCAGCACGTCCAGCGGCCATTCCAGCTCGGCGTATTCCTTGCCCTGGGTGATGCCCATCGGCAGGGTGATCGCCGCGCCGACCATCGCCAGCTGCCAGCCCCAGAACACGAACTGCGCCAGCTTGTCGCTGATCAGGCGCACGTGGCAGGTGCGCTGGACCACGTACAGGCTGGTGGCGAACAGCACCGAGCCGCCGAAGGCGAAGATCATGCCGTTGGTGTGCAGCGGGCGCAGCCGGCTGTAGGTCAGCCACGGAATGCCCTCGCCAATGGCCGGCCAGTACAGCTGGGCGGCGATCAGCACCCCCACCAGCATGCCGACGATGCCCCAGAACACGGTCGCGACCGTGAACTGCATCACCACCTTGTCGTTGTAAGTGCCGCTATTGGCTTGCATGCCGGCCTCCCGTGCGTGGAGGGAATGCTAGGCAACGGCCGCGGGGAGCGACTTGACCTGGATCAAATCGTCCGCGGAATGGCTCGTGCCCATGCAGCCCCGCGTGCATGATCGCGCCGTATCGCCCGGAATTGAATCCCCGGAACGACGGCGCAGGCATGCGCGAACCCGTGCGCGGGGTCTTGCGCGACAGCGCCGGTTGTGCCTGTCGGCGGCCGCGAAACCGCGCCCGCGCGGCCACGCGCGGGCCTGAAGCCGGATCAGCGGCCTTTCGCGGCGGGCGCCAGTGCGCGCCGGACCTGGGCCACGAACGCCGGGTCGGGCACGCTGCCGACCTTGTCGCTGCGCGCGAGGATGCGGCCGTCCGCGTCGAGCAGGATCAGCTCGCTGCTGTGGTTGAACTCGCCGTTGGCGAGCTGCCGGTAGCGCACGCCGAGCACGCCGGCGATCGCGCGCACGTCGTCCGCGCGCGGCGCGAGCAGGCTCCAGCGGCGCGCATCCAGCTGGCGCTTGCCGGCCAGCGCCTGCAGCGCCTTCGGGGTGTCGCGCGCCGGGTCCAGGCTGACCAGGGTGATCCCGATCCGATCGCGTTCGGCCGGCGTGAGCTGGTGCTCGACCGCCTTGCCGCTGTCCACGATCAGCGGGCACATGTACGGGCAGGAGGTGTAGAACATCGAAACCACGCGCGGTTTTCCGCGCTGCGCGCGCCATGCCTGCGCATGTCCCGCCTGGTCGACCATCTGCGCCTGCAACTGGTACACCGAATCCGGCGGCAGCGGCGCCTCGCGCGCGACCGCGGTCGAGATGCACGGCAACAACAACGCCAACACGATAAGCAGGGTTTTCATCGAGCGTTCCTCGCGCAACGGAATCCGAGGTTGCGGGTCACGTCGGCGCCGTCCAGCGAGGACAGCATCGCCACCCGCATCAGCACCGCGTAGTTCTCGCGGTCGTCCATCGACAGCGCGCCGGCGCCGCAGAACTTGCTGCGGTCGGGGTCGCCCTGGTTGCGGTTGTCGGCGTCGACCAGCAGCGCCGAATAATCGCGGGTCCATTCCCACACCAGCCCGTGGATGTCGCGCAGGCCGAAGGCGTTCGCCGCCTGCAGCCCCACGCGCGGCAGCGCGGCGTTGGACGGGCGCGCGTACCAGGCCAGGATGCGTTCGCGCCAGACCGGGTCGCGGCGCGCGTCCTTGCGCAGCTCGTCGGCGGCGGCCACGTATTCCCACTCGTTCCAGTCCGGCAGGCGCGCGCCCTGCGCCTTGCAGTAGGCGTCGGCGGCGAACCAGCTCACGTTCACCACCGGCTGTTGCGGCTGCGCGTTCGCGCCCAGCGCCAGCGGGCCCGCCCAGTGCTGCAGGTAGCGCGCCTCGGCGAACACCTTCGGCGCGTTGCCGCGCCGCCACTGCGGGTTGGCCTGCACGAACGCCAGGAACTGCGCGTTGGTGACCGGCGTGGCCATCAGCTCGAACGGCGCGATGCGGACCGAGGCGCGATCCTCGTACTTCAGCGCCGAGCGGAAGTTGCCGCCCGGCACCCGTACCCAGCCCGCGCCGCCGGCGACGACGCCGGCGACGGGGAGCAGGCACAACAGCAGGGCGGCGATGCGGCGCATGTCATTCGCCGCCGCCGGCGGGGGCCGGCGCCTTGCGCACCTCGGCAACTTCTTCCTTGGTGATGCGCCCGCCGGGGTTGCCCCAGCTGTTGAGCACGTAGGTGCCGATGTTGGCGACTTCGTCGTCGGTCAGCTGGCTCATCGGCGGCATGGTGGAGTTGTAGTCCTTGCCGTTGACGGTGATCGGGCCGTTGAGGCCGTGCAGCATGATCTGGACGATGCGCTTGGGGTTGTCCTTGAGCACGCTCGACTTGGCCAGCGGCGGGAACACCCCGGCCAGGCCTTCGCCGTTGGCCTGGTGGCAGGTGGAGCAGGTGCCTGCGAACAGCGCCTGCCCGGCCTTGACTTGGTCTTCCTGGGTCAGCGTGCCGGAAGCGTGCGCGGTGGCGGCTTCGGTGACCGCCTGCAGGTTGGGCTGCGCGCGGTCGCCCAAGTACATCGCATCGACTTCCTTGCCCGAATAGATGTCCTTGCGCTCGGGTCCGTCGGCCTTGAGGATCGCCAGCGCACCCTTGTTGAAGGCGCGGAAGATCGAGTGGTCGACCAGCACGTAGCTGCCGGGCACTTCGATGTGGAAGTCCATGATCGCCGCGCCGCCGGCCGGGATCAGCGTGGTCTGCACGTTCTCCTGGAAGCGGGTGCCGCCCTCGAACCAGACCTTGTCGAAGATCTCGCCGATCACGTGGAAGCTCGACACCAGGTTCGGGCCGCCGTTGCCGACGAACAGGCGCACGGTCTGGCCGGTGTTCGCCTTCAGCGCGTTGTCGCCGGTCAGCGCGCCTTCGCGGCCGTTGAACAGCACGTAGGTCGGGTGTTCCTCGATCGCCTTGTCCATGTCGAAGGGCTGGTGGCCCTTTTCGCGGTACTTGCCGGTCGTGTAGAAATCGCCCTGCATCACGTAGTACTCGTGGTCGACCGGCGGCAGCCCGCCCGGCGGTTCGACCAGGATCAGGCCGTACATGCCGTTGGCGATGTGCATGCCCACCGGCGCGGTCGCGCAGTGGTAGACGAACAGGCCGGCGTTGAGCGCCTTGAAGGTGAAGCGCGACACGTGGCCGGGCGCGGTGAAGCTGGAGGCCGCGCCGCCGCCGGGGCCGGTGACGCCGTGCAGGTCGATGTTGTGCGGCATCTTGCTGTCGGGCATGTTGCGCAGGTGGAACACCACGGTGTCGCCCTGGCGCACGCGGATGAACTTGCCGGGCACGTGGCCGCCGAAGGTCCAGAAGGTGTAGGTGACGCCTTCGGAGATCGGCATTTCCTTCTCGACCACGTCGAGTTCGACGACGACCTTCGCCGGGTAGTTGCGGTTCACCGGCGGCGGCACGTTCGGCGGGTCGGTGAGCACGGCTTCGATTTCCTTGCCCTGCGGTGGGCCGAAATCGCCCTTGAGCGATCCGCCGGTGTCGGCGGTGGCCGCGTGCGTGGCGTTCGCGTCGGGGGCGGGATCGGCCTTGCGGCATCCGGCGATGGCGAAGGTCGCCAGCGCGGCGACGATGCACCATGCGAAACGGTGACGATGGTTGGCGTTCATGCGCGCTTCCTGGTCAGAACGGGATGGAGGCCTGCGCCGGCGCCTGCGCCGGGGCGGGTTGCACGGTCGCATCCGCGGCGGCGCTTGCGCAACCGGCGAGGACGAGGGCGAACAGGGCGCCGATCAGGCAGGCGCGTGGATCGATGGCTTTCATGTCGATGGTCCGCATTTCAATGGTCCGGTGTCGGGTTCGTGTGGTCGCGCGCAGTCTGTGCCCGCGGCGAACGCGGGCGCTTGACCTGCGTCAACCCGGCGCGAGGGCGCGCGCGCTTCCGCGAAGGCGGTTGATCCAGGTCAAGACGGGCCCGGGGCGCGTGGCCGAGGCTGCGCGCACTCCCCCACGAGGCCGCGCCCATGCCGCACCGCAACCGCCTGCCATCGCTGTTCGCCGCGCTGCTGGCGGCGGCCCCCGCCTGCGCCGCGGCGGCCGATCCGGCGCCGGGCCTGCACCTGGAATGGAACGCGCGCCTGCGCCTGGAAACGGTCGACGACGACGCGTTCGCCCGCAGCGCGGATGCCACCACGCTGCGCCTGCGCGCAGGCCTGCGCTGGCACGCGGCCTCGGGCTTCGACGCCCTGCTCGAAGGCGAGGGCATCGCCGCCGCCGGCGACTACAACAGCGGCGCGAACGGCCGCACCGACCTGCCGGCGATCGTCGATCCGCGCGGGGCCGAACTCGACCAGGCCTGGATCGGCTGGCGGAACAAGGCCTTCGGCATCGCCGCGGGGCGGCAACGATTGCAGTTCGACAACCAGCGCTGGATCGGCAACAGCGGCTGGCGCCAGAACGAACAGACCTTCGACGCGCTGGCGCTGGACGTCGCGCCGCGCGCGGACATCGCCCTGCGCTACGCCTACCTCGACCGCGTGCACCGGGTCAACGGCGACGACGCGATCGATCCGCTCGCGCGCGAACGCGCGCTGTCCGACCACCTGCTCAACGCCGCGTGGAAACACGGCAAGCAGCAACTCGTCGGCTACGGCTACCTGCACGAGGACCGCGACGTCGCCGCGGCATCGAGCGCGACCTGGGGCCTGCGCTGGACCGGATCGCACCCCATCGGCGACACCGGCTTCGGCTGGACGCTGGAAACCGCGCGCCAGCGCGATTACGCCAACGCCCCGGTTTCCTTCTCGCACGCCTACTGGCTGGCCGAACCGTCGCTCGGCGTGCGCGGCGTGACCGCGCGCCTGGGCTGGGAACACCTCGGCGGCGACGGCACGCACGCACTGCAGGCGCCGCTGGGCACGCTGCATGCCTTCGACGGCTGGGCCGACAAGTTCCTGGTCACGCCGGCCAATGGCCTCGACGACCGCTATCTCGGGCTGGGCGCGGCGTTCTGGCGCGAACGCGCCGGCGCGCGCGCCACCTGGCAATTCGCCTGGCACGACTACCGCGCCGACCACGGCGGCGCGCATTACGGGCGCGAATGGGACGCGTCGCTGGGCGTGCCGCTGGCGAAGGGCTTGAACGCGACGCTCAAGTACGCCGACTACCGCGCCGACGCCTTCGCCGCCGACACCCGCAAGCTGTGGCTGCAGCTGGAATACAGCGGCAGCCGTTGATCCCGCCACCAGGAACCGACCGATGATCCTTCCAGAATCCGCCACGACCATCACGCACCCGTTCGATGCCCGCGGCATCGGCAGGCGCTTCCGCCATGCCGCGATCTTCGGCGCGCTGGACGCGCTGCAGCCGGGCGAGGCGATGCGCTTCGTCAACGACCACGATCCGTTGCCGTTGCTGGCGCAGTTGCGCGAACGTTACGGCGATGCGATCGACATCGTCTACCGGCAACGCACGCCCGAAGGCGTGGTGATCGACTTCGCCATCGTCGCCAGCCCCGGGAACGCGGGTGGCCACGACTGCTGCGGCGGTTGCGGCTGAAAACGGCATGGCCGCGGACGAGGTCGAGCGCATCCGCGGCTGGCGCTGCATCGGCTGCGGCAAGGTCGATGCGCCGCGGCCGTGCGTGGGCGTGTGCCAGGACCGCAAGGTCGAACTGGTCGATGCCGCCGAATACGACGCGTTGCTGGCGCGCACGCGCGAACTGGAAGCGGCGCTGGCGCTGATCGCGCGGGTCACGCCGCGCGAGGACGCGTTGCCGGCGTCGTGGCGGGCGTTGCAGGCGCGGGCGCGGGCCGTGCTCGGCTGATCAGTCCCGCAGCCGCGCCGATAGCCGCGCGCGGCCGGGTTCCGGGTCGATGCCGTGGTTCGCGAGCCAGTCGCGGTCGAACAGCGTTTCCGCGTAGCGTTCGCCGCGGTCGCAGAGCAGGGTGGCGATGCTGCCGGTTTCGCCGCGCGCGCGCATCGCCGACGCCAGTTCGAGGCAGGCGACGAAGTTGGTGCCGGAGGAACCGCCGTAGCGGCGGCCGAACCGTTCCTCCAGCAGCCAGGTCGCGGCGATCGAATCCGCGTCCTCGACCTCGACCACCGCGTCGACCACGTCGAACAGGAAACCCGGTTCCACCTTCGCCCGGCCGATGCCCTCGATCAACGTCGGCCGGCTCGCGCTCGCGGCCGGGTCGCGGCTGCGCCAGCCCTGCGCGAAGCCGCCGCCGGCCGGTTCGGCCACGCACAGGCGCGTGTCCAGCCCGCGATAGCGCAGGTAGCGGCCGATGGTCGCGGAGGTGCCGCCGGTGCCCGCGCCGCACACGATCCACGCCGGTTGCGGATGCGGCTCGCGTTCGAGCTGGCCGAGGATCGATTCGGCGATGTTGTTGTTGCCGCGCCAGTCGGTGGCGCGTTCGGCCAGGCCGAACTGGTCGAGGAAACAGGCGCCGTCGGCGGCGATGGCGCGCGCATGCGCCTGCGTGCACACGCCGGCGCCGGTGAGTTCGCAGCGGCCGCCGAGCGCGCGCACCGCCTCGATCTTCGCCGGCGCGGTGCAATCGGGCATCACCGCCACGAACGGCAACCCGAGCAGGCGCGCGAACCAGGCCTCGGAGATCGCGGTGCTGCCGGAGGACGCATCCACCACCGTTTGCCCTTCGCGCAGGCGGCCGTTGCACAACGCGTACAGGAACAGCGAGCGCGCGAGCCGGTGCTTGAGGCTGCCGGTCGGGTGCGCGGCCTCGTCCTTGAAGTAGAAATCGATGCCGGCGAACGCCGGAAAGCGCATGTGCAGCAGGTGGGTGTCGGCCGAGCGCGCGGCCTCGCGGCGCAGGCAGTCGATCGCCGCGGCCGACCAGGCGCGCTCGTCGCCGGCGCGCGGCGATGCGGAATTGCGCGGTGCGGGCGCGTGCAGGGCCATGCCGCGATTGTCGGTTGCGCGCGGACGCGGCGCCTTGACCCAGGTCAGCCGCGCGGCGACGGCGCCAGCGCCTCGAGCGCATCGCGGTCGAGCAGTTCCAGTTCGCGCCGGTCGACCCGCAACAGGCCGTCGTCCTGGAAGCGCTTGAGCACCCGGCTCACGGTTTCCGGCGCCAGCCGCAGGTAGTTGGCGATGTCGGTGCGCGGCATGGTCAGCTGGAAGCGGCGCGGGGAGAACCCGCGCGCGGCCAGCCGGCGCGAAACCCCGATCAGGAACGCCGCCATGCGCTGGTCCGCCGACCAGTCGCCGGCGAGCAGCGCGGCGCGGCCGATGTCGCGGCTGAGCAGGCGGAACAGCTGGCGTTGCAGGCCGGGCACGCGGGTGGCGAGCACCGAGATCTTGGGGAACGAGAAGCGGCACAGCATCACCGTGTCCAGCGCCACCGCGTCGCAGGGATAGCGCTCGCCGTCGATCGCGTCGAGGCCGATCACCTCGCCCGGCAGGTGGAAGCCGAGCACGTGCTCGCGCCGGTCGCGGTCGATGGTGCGGGTCTTGACCGTGCCGGCGCGGACCGCGGCGATCGCCTCGAAGCGGTCGCCTTCGCGGAAGATGCATTCGCCCGAATGGAACGGGCCGACGTGTTCGACCAGCACGTGCAGTTCGCCGAGCGAGGCCTTGTCCATGCCCGCGTCCAGGCACGCCTGCGAGAACGCGCAGGTGGAGCAGAAGCGCAGTTCGTCGCCGTCGTCGGCCAGCGTGCTCGCGTCCTGGCGCGGGAACGCGATGGCTTCGACGGCCCGGTTCATGCCGGCGCTCAGACCGTGCGCGAGAAGCGCGGCGTTTCGGCGCTGGACGGCGGTTCGAGGTAGCGGTCGAAGCACATCGCGACGTTGCGCAGCAGCAGCCGCCCGCGCGCCGTCACCACGATCCGCTCCGCCTCCACCCGCACCAGCCCGTCCTCGGCCAGCGGCGCGAGGCGGTCCAGCGCGGTCGCGAAGTAGCCGGCGAAATCGATCGCGTAGCGGCGTTCGAGCGCCGCCACCGGGATTTCGCCCTGGCACATCAGCGACTGGATCAGGTCCGCGCGCAGCTGGTCGTCCTCGTCCAGGCGCATGCCGCGGAACACCGGCAGGCGGCCGTCGTCGAGCGCGGCCTGCCAGCTCGGCAGGTCGCGCGGGTTCTGGCTGAAGCTGTCGCCGATGTGGCTGATCGCGCTGACCCCGAGCCCGACCAGGTCGCTGTCGGCGTGGGTGGTGTAGCCCATGAAGTTGCGATGCAGGCCGCCGCGCGCCTGCGCCAGCGCCAGTTCGTCGTCGGGCAGGGCGAAATGGTCCATGCCGATGTAGAGGTAGCCGGCGGCGGTGAGCTTCTCGATGGCGAGCTGCAGCAGGGCCAGCCGGGTTTCGGCGCTGGGCAGCAGGCTGGCGTCGAGCTGCTTCTGCGGCTTGAACAGGTGCGGCAGGTGCGCGTAGCCGTACACCGCCACGCGGTCGGGACGCATGTCCGCGACGATGTCCAGCGTGCGCGCGAAGCCTTCGACGGCCTGGTTCGGCAGGCCGTAGATCAGGTCGACGTTGACCGAGCGGAAGCCGTGCGCGCGGCAGGCATCGACCACCGCGCGGGTCTGTTCCACCGACTGGATGCGGTTGACCGCTTCCTGCACCGCCGGGTCGAAGTCCTGCACGCCGAAGCTGGCGCGGTTGAAGCCGGCTTGCGCCAGTTCGCCGATGTCGCCGGCGTCGACGAAGCGCGGGTCGAGTTCGATCGAGACGTCGCGGTCGGCCGCGTTGGAAAAACGGAACTGGCTGCGCAGCGCGTCCACGGTTTCCTGCAGTTGCGCCGGCGACAGGAAGTTGGGCGTGCCGCCGCCGAAATGCAGCTGGATCACCTCGCGGTCGCGGTCGAACAATTGCGCGGCCAGCGCGATCTCGCGGTACAGCCGCACCAGGTAGGCGTCGCCGCGCGCCTTGTCGCGGGTGATGATGCGGTTGCAGCCGCAATAGAAGCACGGGCTTTCGCAGAATGGCACGTGCACGTACAGCGACAGCCGGCGCGGGATCGGGTCGCCGTTGCTGGCCTCGGCGGCCCGGCGCAATTCGCCCTCGCCGAAGCCGGCGTTGAACTGCGGCGCGGTCGGGTACGAGGTGTAGCGCGGCCCCGGCTGGTCGTAACGACGCAGCAGGTCGGCGCTGAATGCGATGGATTGCGGCTCCATGCCCGGTACCCTAGACGGCGGTTGCCGCCCGGGCCTTGACCTGGATCAAACCGGCGCGGCTTCGCGCCTGCCGCCGAGCCGCCCGATCAGCGCCATCGCCGCGGCCGGATTGCGCTCCTTGGCGGCGCCGATGAAGTAGACGAAGACCTCGCGTGGCGATGCCGGTATCGCGCCGGTTTCGATCCGCGGCAGGTCGTCCGGCGCATCGCCCGCGGCCCAGCGCCGCGCGCGCCCGGCCCAGGCGTCGAGTTCGCTGGCGGGATAACCGCTGGCGATGGCGCTGCGGCTGCGCATCAACCGCGCATACACGAACGGCGCGGTGACGTCGGCGAACGAGGGATGGTCCGGCGAATCGGTATGGACGGTCGCGAAGCCGTGCCGGCGCGCCAGCCCGATGAAGCCGGCATCGACGAACGCGGGATCGCGCACGTCCAGCACGTGGCGCAATGCGCGGCCGTTCGCGGTTTCCGGCAGCAGCGCGCAGAAGGCTTCGAACGCATCGCGTTGCAGTTCGATGCCGGCGTCGAACTGCCAGACCAGCGGCCCGAGCTTGTCGCCGAGTCCGGCGATGCCGCCGACGAAATCCTCGACCTGCGGCCCGGTCTTCGCCAGCGACTTCGCCTGCATGATCCGCATCGGCGCCTTGGCCGAGAACACGAAGCCGTCCGGCGTTTCGTCGCGCCACTTGGCATAGGTCGCGGGTTTCTGCGTGCCGTAGTAGGTGCCGTTGATTTCGATGCTGCTGACGCGGCGGCTGGCGTATTCCAGCTCGCGCCGTTGCACCAGGCCCTTCGGGTAGAAGTTGTCGCGCCAGGGCGCGTAGGTCCAGCCGCCGATGCCGACGCGGATGCCGTCGACCGGGCCGGGCGCGTCGCCGGAAAGTTCCATTCGCGGCGTCAGCGCCGGCGCAATGCGTAGGCCGCGGTGTCCAGCCGCGACACGCCGGAGACGAAGCCCGGGTGTTCGGGCGGGATCGGCCGGCGCTCGAGCAGGTCGATGTCCCAGTCGCGGCCGTACAGCGCGCGCACTTCGTTCCCGGGGACCGAGAACGGCGGGCCGTCGCGTTCGGCCTGCGGGTATTCGAGGGTGATGAGCAGACCGCGGCAGCCGGCGGGCAGCTTCGCGTACAACTCGTTCGCATAGCGCCGGCGCAGTTCGGGAGGCAAGGCGATCAGCGCGGCGCGATCGAACACCGCGTCGCAATCCCGCAGCAGGTCCGCATCCAGCCCGAACGCGTCGCCGAGGATCAGTTCGATCCCGCCCGCCTCGTAATGGCGGCCGTAATGCGTGTCGCGGATTTCGGGCCGCAGGCCGTTCTCGGCGAAGAACTGCGCGACCGCGAGTTCCGACAATTCGACGCCGAGCACGCGATGGCCCTGCGCCGCGAACCAGGGCATGTCCAGCGATTTCCCCGCCAATGGCACGAACACCTTCGCGTCCGCGGGCACGCCGAGCGAGGGCCAGTGCTTGAGCAGCAACGGCGTCGGCGCGGCCTGGTGGAAGCCGATCTGGTTGTCCTGCCAGCGTTGGTGCCAGAAGTCGGGGTTCATCGAGACCTCTCCCTTTCATCTCCCTCCCTTTCGCCGCAGGCGAAGGGGAGGGTTGGGGAGGGGTTGCTGCCGATCCGCATAAACCCCCTCCCTGCCTCCCCCTTCGCTTCGCGAAAGGGGAGGAGAAAATCATTCGACCGCCAGCCCATCCACCTTCTGCCAACCCCGCGGCAGCAGGCCGCCGCGCGATCCGCGCGCGCCGAGGTAATCGTCGAGCTCCTTGAACGACAGCGTCATCGTGCGGCTGCCGGACTTCACCTGCAGCTTGCCGCCCGGCGGCACCACCGCGACCGCGACTACGTGCTCGGTGCCGCGCTTGGCCTTCGGGATCTCGATGATCTTGTTGCCCTTGCCCTTGTCGAGTTCGGGCAGGTCGGACAGCGCGAACGCGAGCACGTGGCCGGCGCTCGTCACCGCGACGATGCGGTCGGCGGCGATGGCGTCGACCGCCGCCGGTTGCAGCGTGCGCGCGCCTTCGCCCAGCGAGAGCAGCGCCTTGCCGGCCTTGTTGCGGCCGGTGAGGTTCTCGAAGCGGGTGACGAAGCCGTAACCGTGCGAGGAGGCGATGACGAACCGCGCATCGTTGTCGCCGGTGGCCAGCGCCTGGAACGTCGCGCCCGCCGGCGGCGAGAAACGCCCGGTCAGCGGTTCGCCGTTGCCGCGCGCGCCGGGCAGGGTGTGCGCGGTCGTGGAGTAGCTGCGCCCGGTGGAATCGAGGAAGGCCACCTGTTGCGTGCTGCGGCCCTTCGCCGCCGCGAGCAGCGCGTCGCCCTCGCGGTAGCCCAGCGACGCGGCGTCGATGTCGTGGCCCTTGGCCGCGCGTACCCAGCCTTTCTCGCTCAGCACCACCGTCACCGGTTCGCTGGCGACGAGCTCGGTTTCGGCCAAGGCCTGCGCGGCCTCGCGCGCGACCAGCGGCGAACGCCGCGCGTCACCGAATTTCTTCGCATCGGCCAGCAGTTCGTCCTTCACCAGCTTCTTCAGCCTGCCCTTGCTGTCGAGCGTGGCGATCAGGCGGTCGCGTTCGGAATCGAGTTCGTCCTGTTCGCCGCGGATCTTCATTTCCTCCAGCCGCGCGAGCTGCTTCAGCTTGGTTTCGAGGATGTAGTCGGCCTGTTCCCCGCTGAGGTCGAAGCGCGCGATCAGCGCCGGCTTCGGCTCGTCCTCGCTGCGGATGATGCGGATCACCTCGTCGAGGTTGAGGAACGCGATCAACAAACCTTCCAGCAGGTGCAGGCGGCGCTCGACCTTGTCGAGGCGATGCTTCAGGCGGCGCGTGACCGTGTCGGTGCGGAACGCCAGCCATTCGGACAGGAACAGGCGGAGGTTCTTCACCTGCGGGCGGCCGTCGAGGCCGATCACGTTGAAGTTGGCGCGATAGCTCTTCTCGAGATCGGTGGTCGCGAACAGGTGGCCCATCAGCTGTTCGGCATCGACCCGGTTGCTGCGCGGCACCAGCACGATGCGGGTCGGGTTGGCGTGGTCGGATTCGTCGCGGATGTCCTCCAGCCACGGCAGCTTCTTCGCCCGCATCTGGGTGGCGATCTGCTCGATCACCTTGCTCGGCGAGACCTGGTACGGAAGCTGGGTCACCACGATGTTCGCGTGTTCCTTCACGAACACGCCGCGCGCGCGGATGTTGCCGGTGCCGGTTTCGTACATCGCCAGCAGGTCGGCGGCGGGGGTGATGATCTCGGCCGCGGTCGGGTAATCGGGCCCGCGCACGAATTCGCACAGCTCGCGCACGGTCGCGTTCGGGTTGTCGAGCAGGTGCACGCAGGCCTCGACGACTTCGCGCAGGTTGTGCGGCGGCACGTCGGTGGCCATGCCGACCGCGATGCCGGTGGTGCCGTTGAGCAGCAGGTGCGGCAACCGCGCCGGCAGCCAGGTCGGTTCCTCCAGCGTGCCGTCGAAATTCGGCGTCCAGTCGACCGTGCCCTGGCCGAGTTCGGCGAGCAGCACCTCGGCGATGGGCGTGAGCTTGGATTCGGTGTAGCGCATCGCCGCGAACGACTTCGGGTCGTCGCTGGAACCGAAGTTACCCTGGCCGTCGATCAGCGGGTAGCGGTACGAGAACGGCTGCGCCATCAGCACCAGTGCCTCGTAGCAGGCGCTGTCGCCGTGCGGGTGGTACTTGCCGATCACGTCGCCGACGGTGCGCGCGGATTTCTTCGGCTTGGCCGAGGCGGCCAGGCCCAGTTCGCTCATCGCGTAGACGATGCGCCGCTGCACCGGCTTCAACCCGTCGCCGATGAAGGGCAGGGCGCGGTCCAGCACCACGTACATCGAATAGTCGAGGTAGGCGCGCTCGGCGTACTCGCGCAGCGGGATCTGTTCGTAGCCGTGGAAGGCGGTGCGGATGTCGTCGTTCATGGGGGGATTTTACGCGCCGATCGCCCCTCTCCCGCGCAACTCGCGCCATCCATGGCGCCCGCCCCTCGGGCCGGCTTCGCTGTTCGCGGGCGCTCCTGCGCCCGCAGTCGGGCACCCTCTCCCGCAAAAGGGGAGAAGGGGAATGCGCATCAGCGGTGCAACTCGCCCGCCGCCTCCGGCTGGTAGCGGATCGCCAGCACTTCCAGGCGCGCCGTGCGCCCGCCGGGCATCGGCCAGTCGATGCTGTCGCCCGTGCGCAGGCCGAGCAGGGCGCTGCCCACCGGCGCCAGGATCGAAACCTTGTGCGCGCTGCCGTCGGCGTCGCGCGGATAGACCAGCGCCAGTTCGCGTTCGTGGCTGCCGAGTTCGGCATCGTCCACGCGCACGCGCGCGACCGAGTTCATGGTGATCACGTCGCCCGGCATCGCCGCCGGTTCGGCCACCTCGGCGCGCTCGAGTTCGCCGCGCAGCGCCCCGGTATCGAGGCCGCGGAATTGCGGCTGCTCGAGCAGTTCCTCGATGCGTTCGACATCCAGCCGAGACAGCAACAGCGATGGACGTCGGGTGGTGGTCGCGTGCATTTGCGCCTCCTGCGAAAAAACAAACGGGCGGCGCCTGCGCGTCGCCCGCTGGTGGATGGGATGCAGGGCACGTTAGCCCCGAATCCGGGCCGGGGCAAGCCATGACGCCGCCTTTCGCCGCAGGCGCTATCGTCTGCATGGCGAACGGAGGAGGGTGCGATGGAGAACCACGAGATTGCCGTCGTTTTCCTGCAAATGTGCGCGCGCGGCGAGGTGCGCGAGGCGTACGAACGCCACGTCGCCGCCGGTTTCGTCCACCACAACGCCTGGTTCCCGGGCGATCGCGAATCGCTGCTGCTGGCGATGGAGAAGAGCGCGGCCATCGAGCCGAACAAGGCGTTCGAGCCCAGGCAGGTCGTCGATGGCGGCGACCGCGTCGCGGTGCTGTCGCGCCTGGCGCGGGCGGATGCCGGCGTCGAAATCGCGGTCGTCCACATCCTGCGCTTCGAAGGCGGGCGCATCGCGGAAATGTGGGACGTCGGCCAGGAGGTCCCGGCGGATTCGCCGAACGCGCTGGGGATGTTCTAGGCCCGGAACGAAAAACCCCCGCATTCGCGAGGGTCCGTGTGCTTGACCGTTGGTGCCCAGGAGAGGACTCGAACCTCCACGGTTTTACCCGCTAGTACCTGAAACTAGTGCGTCTACCAATTCCGCCACCTGGGCGATCAAGGCCGCGCATTCTGGGCATGGCGGCCATGCTTGTCAACGCGCAGCCTGTACCATGGCCGCATGAACAAGCCACCCGGCAAGCGCGGCCCCGGTCGCGGCAAGTCCAGCCCGAAATCGAGGCCGTCCGGCAAGCCGGAGCAGGGAGGCAGGAAGGCGAAGCCGGCCCCGGCCCGGCCGCCATGGATGCCCGAGCCGCCGCCGTCGCCCGCGCGCACGCGCCAGCCGGCGCCGCCGAGGCATGCGCCGCGCGCCGATCCGCAAGCCGAACGCGAGGCGCAGCGCTACGCGCAGCCCATCGCCAGCCGCGAGATGATCCTGCAGGTGCTCGCCGCCAGCGACGGGCCGATGGAGGCCGATGCGCTGGCGCGGAAGCTGGCGCTGACCGCGCCGGAACGCTTCGACGCGCTGGAAAAGCGCCTCGCCGCGATGCTGCGCGACGGCCAGCTGCTGCAGAACCGCCGCGGCGGCTACGTCCCGGCCGAACGCGCGGACTTGGTCGCCGGCACGGTAATCGCCAACGAGAACGGCTTCGGCTTCCTGCGCCCGGACAGTGGCAGCGGCGACGACCTGTTCCTGCCGCCGTTCGAAATGCGCAAGGCGATGCACGGCGACCGCGTGCTGGCCAGCGTCACCGGCGTGGACCGGCGCGGCCGCCGCGAAGGCACGATCGTGGAAGTGCTCGAACGCCGCTTGAGCCGGCTGATCGGGCGCTACACCGAGGAAGCGGGCATCGGCTACGTGGTGCCCGACGACAAGCGCGTGCAGCGCAACGTGATGGTCCCCGCCGACGGCCGCAACGGCGCGCGCAACGGGCAGCTGGTGGTCGCCGAGATCACCACGCCGCAGGACGCGCACCGGCCGCCGATCGGCCGCGTGCTCGCGGTGCTGGGCGACAAGCTCACCGCCTCGCAGGCGGTGGAGGCGGCGATCCACGGCCACGACATCCCGCACGAGTTTTCGCCGGAAGCGCTGGCACAGGCCACCGCGGTTCCACTGGAGGTGCGGCCGACCGACATCGCCCGCCGCGTCGATTTGCGCAACACCCCGCTGGTCACCATCGACGGCGAGGACGCCAAGGATTTCGACGACGCGGTCTGGTGCGAGCCGAACAAGGACGGCTTCCGCCTGATCGTCGCCATCGCCGACGTCTCGCATTACGTGCGCCCGGGCACGCCGCTGGACGACGAGGCGCAGCTGCGCGCGACCTCGGTGTATTTCCCCGGCTTCGTGGTGCCGATGCTGCCGGAGACGCTGAGCAACGGCATCTGCTCGCTGAACCCGAAGGTCGACCGCCTGTGCTTTTGCTGCGACATGCAGGTAGGGCGCGACGGCATCGTCGCTTCCGCCGGGTTCTACGAAGCGGTGATGCACTCGCACGCGCGCCTGACCTATACCGACGTATGGAACGCGGTGGGCGATGGCATCCCCGAGGACGACCATGCCGCCGCGCTGGCCAAGATCGGGCCTTTGCTGCCGCAGGTGCAGCGCCTGCACCAGCTGTACAAGCTGCTGGACAAGGCGCGAGCGAAGCGCGGCGCGATCGAGTTCGAGAGCGGCGAGGTGCGCTTCGTCCTCGATGCGAAGGGCGTCGTGACCCAGGCCGGCATGCTCCAGCGCAACGACGCGCACAAGCTGATCGAGGAATGCATGATCGCGGCCAACGTGCAGGCCGCGTTGTTCCTGCTCGAATCCCGGATCCCGGCGCCGTACCGCGACCACGACAAGCCGCCGGAGTCCAAGTACGCGGACCTGGAGGAATTCCTCAAGGAATTCCACCTGCGCCTGCCGCCGTGGGCGAAGGTCAAGCCGAAGGACTTCCGCAACCTGCTGGAGAAGATCCGCGAGCGGCCCGACGCCGCGCTGCTGGAATCGGTGATCCTGCGCAGCCAGTCGCTGGCGGTGTATGCGCCGGACAACATCGGCCACTTCGGCCTGGCGCTGGAGGCGTACGCGCACTTCACCTCGCCGATCCGCCGCTATCCGGACCTGCTGGTCCACCGCGCGATCAAGCACGCACTGGCCGGCGGCCGGCCGGATACCTACGAATACTCGCCGCATGCGATGGCCAGCCTGTCGCTGCAGTGCTCGGAGCGTTCGCGCCGCGCCGACGAGGCCCAGCGCGAAGTCGACGAGCGCTACCGCGCGGCGTGGATGGAAAGCCATGTCGGCAAGGAATTCGACGGCACCATCAGCGGCGTGACCAGCTTCGGCCTGTTCGTCGAACTGGACGAATCCAAGGTCAACGGGCTGGTCCACGTGACCCAGTTGCCGCGCGACTTCTACCACTTCGATGCGGTGCGCAAGACCCTCACCGGCGAACGCCGCGGCCACGAGTACCGCCTCGGCGACCGGGTGCGCATCGTGGTGCTCAAGGCCAGCGTGGAAGACCGCAAGATCGACTTCCGCCTGGTCGAGGACGATGGTCCGGTGAAGCCGCTGCCGGAGCGGGGCAAGCCTGCGAAACGGGTGAAGCAAAAGTATTGAGCTTTGCTCCCTCCCTTTCGCCAAAGGCGAAGGGGAGGGTTGGGGAGGGGTGCCCTGTGCACATGTGATGCGAAGTGCACCCCCTCCCGGCCTCCCCCTGCGCTTCGCGCAAGGGGAGGAGGAAAGGCACAATGCCCGCATGACCAACAAATCCGCCCAATGGATCGTCGGCCTGAACGCGGTCGCCTCGGCGCTGGAGCACGACGCCGAGCACGTGCGCGAGGTGCTGCTGGAAGCCGGCGGCAAGAACCCGCGCATCGTCGAACTCGAGGGCAATGCGCGGCGCCTGGGCATCGAGGTGCGCCGGGTCGCGCAGCAGGCGCTGGACGGCGTCGCCGGCGGGTTGCGCCACCAGGGCGCGGCCGCGCGCTACGCCGCCGCGAAAACCTGGGACGAGCATGAACTGCCGGCGCTGGTCGAAGCCGCCGAAGGCAAGGCGTTGGTGCTGGTGCTGGACGGCGTGCAGGACCCGCACAACCTCGGCGCCTGCCTGCGCAGCGCGGCCGCCGCGGGCGCGACCGCGGTGCTGTTCCCCAAGGACAAGGCGGTGCAGGTCAACGCGACCGTGCGCAAGACTTCGGCCGGCGCCGCGGACACGCTACCGGTGTTCAGCGTGACCAATCTTTCGCGCACGTTGCGCGAACTGCAGAAACTC
Source organism: Thermomonas sp. (assembly GCA_044226035.1). Taxonomy (GTDB): domain Bacteria; phylum Pseudomonadota; class Gammaproteobacteria; order Xanthomonadales; family Xanthomonadaceae; genus Pseudoluteimonas. The sequence goes on from JBGAHT010000002.1 coordinate 25,657, forward strand.
GGCGTGTGGATCTACGGGCTCGCCGGCGAAGCGGAGGCGTCGCTGTACGCGCTCGACCTGCGCGGCAACGTCGCGCTGGTGCTGGGCAGCGAGGGCGAGGGCCTGCGCCGGCTCACCCGCGAGAACTGCGACCAGCTGGTGAATATCCCGATGCCGGGCGAGTTCGAAAGCCTCAACGTCTCGGTCGCCACCGGCATCGCCCTGTTCGAGGCGGTGCGGCAACGGGCGGGGATCGCCTGATGCGCGCGGCGCTCGTCGTCGCGGCGATGGCGTTGCTGCTGGCGTTGCAGCCGGCGCATGCGCAGGAGCCGCGCGTGCATGCGCGCGACCTCGGCATCGCGCCCGGGATTTTCGCCACCGGCCCGAACAACGCGATCACCGATGTCGAAGGCGTGCGCGTCGGCCAGGTCACCCTGCGCGAAGGCGACCGCGTCCGCACCGGCGTGACCGCGATCCTGCCGCATCCGGGCAACGCCTATCTTTCGCGCGTGCCGGCGGCGGTGTTCGTCGGCAACGGATTCGGCAAGTTCGTCGGCAGCACCCAGGTCGCCGAACTCGGCGAGCTGGAAACCCCGATCCTGCTGACCTGCACGCTGTGCGTGTGGAAGGCCGCCGATGCGATGGTGGACTGGATGCTGCGCCAGCCCGGCATGCGGCAGGTCGAGTCGATCAATCCGCTGGTCGGCGAAACCAACGACGGCGGCCTCAACGACATCCGCAGCCGCCCGGTCAGCGCCGAGGCGGTGCGGCGCGCCCTGGAAAGCGCGGCGGGCGGCCCGGTGCAGGAAGGCAGCGTGGGCGCGGGCACCGGCACCGTGGCGTTCGGCTGGAAGGGCGGCATCGGCACGTCGTCGCGCAAGTTGCCGGCGTCGCTGGGCGGCTGGACCGTCGGCGTGCTGGTGCAGAGCAACTACGGCGGCGTGCTGCAGATGGGCGGCGCGCCGGTCGGCATCGAGCTGGGCCAGTACGCGTTCAAGGACGCGGTCGCGGCGGCCGATGCGCCGGTGGGCGCCGCGCGCGCAGGCTGGGGGCGCGGTCCCGCCGACGATCGCGGCGATGGTTCGGTGATCGTGGTGATCGCCACCGACGCGCCGCTGTCCGACCGCAACCTGCGCCGGCTGGCGTCGCGCGCGATGATGGGCCTCGGCCGCACCGGCAGTTCCGCGTCCAACGGCAGCGGCGATTACGCGATCGCGTTCTCGACCTCGCCGCAGGTGCGGCGCGCGTTCGATGCCGAGCGCCTGCAGACGGTCGAACTGGCCAACCCGCAGGCCAGCGCGGTGTTCCAGGCCGGCGTGGACGCGGTGGAGGAAGCGGTCTACAACTCGCTGCTGATGGCGACCACCGAATCCGGCAATGGCATCACCGTGCAGGCGATCCCGCTGGACAAGCTGCGGGTCGTGCTGCGCGAACACGGCATCGCGCCGCCCGCGAAATGAAGGGTTGCGGCATCGACAACGGGGAGGAAGGCGCATGAACCTACAGTGGTACGACTGGATCGGCATCCTCGGCACGCTGATGGTGCTCGCGGCGTTCTTCCTGCTGCAGGCGCGGCGCCTGCACGGCAACGGGATCGTGTACCAGTTGCTCAACCTGTTCGGCGCCGGCGGCGTGCTGGTGTCGCTGTGGGACCGCTTCAACCCGTCGGTGTTCGTGCTGGAACTGGCGTGGGTGGCGATCAGCGCCTACGGCATCGTGCGCACGTTCAAGGCGCGGGCTGAGGCGTGAGATTCCTTCTCCCGACGGGAGAAGGTGGCGCGTAGCGCCGGATGAGGGGCAAACGGAGAAAAAATCGCTTCGCTCGCCCCTCACCCCAACCCCTCTCCCGGCGGGAGAGGGGCTTGAAGCGGCCACGCATTCGCGATCGCGCAGAACAGCTCGGCGGTGCGCTCGGCGTCGTACACCGCCGAATGCGCCTGGGTGCTGTCGAATTCCAGCCCCGCCGCGTGCACCGCGCGCGCGAGCACGGTCTGGCCGTAAGCGACGCCGGCGAGCGTGACCGTGTCGAACACGCTGAAGGGATGGAACGGGTTGCGCTTGTGCTGCGTGCGCGCCACCGCGGCGTTGAGGAAATTCAGGTCGAAATGCGCGTTGTGCCCGACCAGGATCGCGCGCTGGCAGTTCTGCCGGCGCATCGCCGCGCGCACCGGCGCGAACACGTGGTCGAGCGCGTCCTTCTCCGGCTTGGCGAGGCGGAACGGGTGGTCGAGCACGATGCCGGTGACTTCCAGCGACTTCGGGTCGATCGCGGTGCCGGGCGCGGGCTCGACGTGCGCGCAGGCGACTTCGCCGGGGGCGAGCCGGCCGGCGTCGTCGATTTCGATCGGGATCGCGGCGATTTCCAGCAGCGCGTGCCGGTTCCAGTCGAAGCCGCCGGTTTCCACGTCCACCACCACCGGCAGGAAACCGCGGAAGCGCTCGGACATCGGCCGCACGGCGCGGGCCGCGGCAATGGTGGGTTCGGTCTGGGTCATCGACGCCAGCCTAGCAGACGCCGACGCGCGGGATCGATGCCCCGTTATGGCGGACCGATGGTGCCGTCGCGCTTGTCGCGCGGCGGCAGCGGCGAATCGCCGTTGACGCGGAACCAGGTGTTCTCGGCGATGTTGGTCGCGTGGTCGCCGATCCGCTCCAGGTTCTTGGCCATGAACAGCAGGTGCGTGCACGGGGTGATGCTGTGCGCGTCCTCCATCATGTAGGTCAGCAGTTCGCGGAACAGCGCGGTGTACTGCGCGTCGAGTTCCGCGTCGCGGTCGCGCACCTGCAGCGCGGCGGCGGCGTCGAGGTCGCGGTAGGCGGCCATCGCGTCGCGCACCTGGCGCAACGCCAGCGCGCCGAGCGTGCGCAGGCCCAGGGTCTGCGGCAGCGGCGGCGCCAGGTTCAGCGCCTGGGTGCGCTTGGCCACGTTCGCGGCGTAGTCGCCGATGCGCTCGATGTCGGAGGCGATGCGCACCGCGGCGAGGATGATGCGCAGGTCGGTGGCGAGCGGGCCGCGCAGGGCCAGCTTCATCACGTCGTGGCTGACTTCCTTCTCCAGCGCGTCGATCGCCTCGTCGTTGCCGACGATGCGCGCGGCGGCCCTGTCGTCGCGGCGTTCGACCACGTCCAGCGCCGCCTCCAGCTGCGCGGCGGCCATGTCGCCCATGCGCATGATCTCGTCGGTCAGGCGCTGCTGTTCGGCGTTGTAGCTCTGGACGATGTGGTTGTGTTCGTTCATCAGCCGAACCTCCCGGTGATGTAGTCCTCGGTCTGCTGCTTGCCCGGGTTGGAGAAGATCGTCTCGGTCGGGCCGTGTTCGACCAGGTCGCCCAGGTACATGAAGGCGGTGAAGTCGGACACGCGCGCGGCCTGCTGCATGTTGTGGGTGACGATCATGATCGTGTACTCGCGCTTGAGTTCGTCGACCAGCTGTTCAATGCGGCTGGTCGAGATCGGGTCCAGCGCCGAGGTCGGTTCGTCGAGCAGCAGCACCTCGGGCCGCAACGCGACCGCGCGCGCGATGCACAGGCGCTGCTGCTGGCCGCCGGAAAGCCCGAGCGCGCTCTTGCCGAGCTTGTCCTTCACCTCGTCCCACAGCGCGGCCTGGCGCAGCGCCTGTTCGACGCGCGTCTCCATCTCGGCCTTGCCGAGCCGCTCGTGGTGGCGGATGCCGTAGGCCACGTTCTCGAAGATCGTCATCGGGAACGGCACCGGCTTCTGGAACACCATGCCGACCTTGCTGCGCAGGCGGTTGATCTGGAACTTCGGGTCGAGGATGTCCTCGCCGTCGAGCAGCACCCGGCCGCTCGCGCGCTGGCCCGGGTACAGCGCGTAGATGCGGTTGAACACGCGCAGCAGCGTCGACTTGCCGCAGCCCGACGGCCCGATCAGCGCGGTCACGTGCTTCTCCGGGATGTCGAGTTCGATGTTGCGCACCGCGTGGAAGTCGCCGTAGAAGAAATCGAGCCCGCGCGCGGCGAGCTTCGGCGCCGATGCCGCGGTCGTGTCCGGCATCGGAAGGTGGGAAATGTCGTTCATGTCCGGGATCCGCGAATCGTGGCGGTGGAAGAAGGCGTCACTCATGGCCGACCCGGTGGCGCGCGACGATGGCGCGCGCGGCGAGGCTGACCAGCAGCACGAACAGGGTGAGGACGAAGGCGCCGGCCCAGGCCAGGCTGTGCCAGCTGTCGTAGGGGCTCATCGCGTACTGGAAGATCACCACCGGCACGTTCGCCATCGGCGCCAGCAGGTCGGTGGTCCAGTACTGGTTGTTGAGCGCGGTGAACAGCAACGGCGCGGTTTCGCCGCTGATGCGCGCAAGCGCGAGCAGGATGCCGGTGGCGATGCCCGGCAGCGAGGCGCGGTACAGCACCTGCACGATCACCTTCCATTGCGGCACGCCGAGCGAGAGCGCGGCCTCGCGCATCTGCGCCGGCACCAGCCGCAGCATCTCATCGGTGGTGCGGACGACGACCGGCAGCACGATGAAGGCGAGCGAGATCGCGCCGGCCAGCGCCGAAAAATGGCCCATGCGCGCGACCACCAGCGTGTACACGAACAGGCCGAGCACGATCGATGGCGCGGAGAGCAGGATGTCGTTGACGAAGCGGACCGCGTCGCACAACCGGCGCGACCAGCCGCTGCCGGCGTATTCGGCGAGGAAGGTGCCGGCGAGCACGCCGACCGGCGCGCCCAGCGCCACGCCGAGCAGGCTCATCAGCGCGCTGCCGAAGAAGGCGTTGAGCATGCCGCCGGTTTCGCCGGGCGGCGGGGTCATCTGGGTGAACAGCGCGGTGTCGAGCGAGGCGATGCCGTAGCGCAGCGTGGTCCACACGATCCACACCAGCCAGAACAGCCCGAACGCGGCGGCCAGCGTCGCCAGCAGCTGCGCGAGCAGGTTCTTCGCGCGCCGGGTCGCGTACAGGGAGGCGCTCACCGGGTGCCCTCGCGCTTCTGCAGGCGGCGCAGCATCAGCCGCGCGGCGGCCAGCACCACGAAAGTGACGATGAACAGCACGAAGCCGAGCAGCACCAGCGCCGAGCGGTACAGGTCGCCGTCGGCTTCGGCGAATTCATTCGCAATCGTCGCGGCGATGGAATTGCCAGGCATCAGCAGCGAGGCGGTCAGTTCGTGCGCGTTGCCGAGCACGAAGGTCACCGCCATGGTTTCGCCCAGCGCGCGGCCGAGGCCTAGGAACACCCCGCCGATCACCGCCGAGCGCGTGTACGGCAGCACCACGTCCCACACCACCTCCCAGCGCGTGGAACCGAGCGCGTAGGCCGATTCCTTCAGGCGCGTCGGCACGGTCAGGAACACCTCGCGCATCACCGAGGCGATGAACGGAATCACCATCACCGCCAGCACCAGTCCGGCGGTGAGCATGCCCAGCCCCAGCGGCGGCCCGGAGAACAGCGCGCCGAGCAGCGGCAAGCGGCCGAGGTGCGAATCGACCCACGGGTACACGTGCTCGGCCAGCACCGGCACCAGCACGAACAGGCCCCACATGCCGTAGATGATCGAGGGGATGCCGGCGAGCAGTTCGATCGCCGCGCCGACCGGCCCGCGCAGCCATTTCGGCGCGATCTCGGTCAGGAACATCGCGATGCCGAAGCTCACCGGCACCGCGATCAGCATCGCGATCGCGGCCGTGACCAGCGTGCCGTAGATCGGCACCAGCGCGCCGAACTGCTGGCCGACCGGATCCCAGGCCTTGGACACGAAGAAGCCGAGGCCGAACTCGTGCAGCGCCGCGCGTCCGCCCCAGAGCATGGACAGCGCGGCCGCGGCCAGCGCCGCGAGCACCACCAGGCCGGCGCCGGTGACCAGCCAGCGGAAGCCGCGGTCGGCGGCGTGGTCGCGCGCGTCGCGGGAAGCGCGCGCGGGCAGGGCGGTCGCGTTCATGCGCGTGTGTCGTCCGTGGTCAGTGCTTGAACTCGGTGGCCCAGTACTGCTCGACCTGCTGCACCAGTTCCTTCGGCAGCGGCACGTAATCCAGCGCCTGCGCCTGCGGCTGGCCGTTTTCCAGCGCCCACTTGAAGAAATCGAGCGCGTCGCGCGAACGCTTCGCGTCCCCGCTCTTCGAGGGGTCGGGCTGCTTGTGCATCAGGATGAAGTTGGTCGCGGCGATCGGCCACGCATTCGCGCCCGGCGCATCGGTGATCACCAGGTTGAAGTCCCTGGCGTTCTTCCAGTCCGCGGCCGCGGCGGCGGCGGCGAAGGTCTCGGCATTGGGCTGCACCCAGTTGCCGGCGCCGTTCCGCATCGCGGCGTAGGTCATCTTGTTTTGCAGCGCATAGGCCAGCTCGACGTAGCCGATCGCGCCCTTGAGCTGCTTCACGTAGGCGGCGACGCCTTCGTTGCCCTTGCCGCCGATGCCGTTGGGCCACTGCACCGAGGTGCCTTCGCCGACCTTCGCCTTCCATTCCGGGCTGACCTTCGACAGGTAGTTGACGAAGTTGAAGGTGGTGCCGGAACCGTCGGAACGGTGCACGACGTTGATGGTGGAGGCCGGCAACGCCACGCCCGGGTTGAGCGCGGCGATCGCCGGATCGTTCCACTTCACGACCTTGCCGAGGAAGATGTCGGCCAGCACCGCGCCGGTCAGGCGCAGCTGTCCGGGCGCGACGCCGTCGATGTTCGCCACCGGCACCACCCCGCCCACGGCGGACGGGAACTGGCCGAGGCCCGCGGCCGCGAGTTCCTCGCTGGACAGCGGCTTGTCGGAGGAACCGAAGTCGACGGTCGCGGCCTTGATCTGCGCGATGCCGCCGCCCGAACCGATCGACTGGTAGTTGATCTTGTGCCCGGTGGCCTTGTTGTAGTCGTCCGACCACTTCGAGACCAGCGGATAGATGAAGGTCGCGCCGGCGCCGGTGATCTCCGCGGCGACCGCGTCGCCCGCCGCCTGCGGCGCTGTGGCGTTGGCGGACGGCGCCTGCCCGGCGCCGTTGCAGGCCGCGAGTGCGAAGGCCGCGGTGAAGGCGAGGGCGGTGGCGCGGACGGTGCGGTTCATGCGGCGTCTCCGTGGTTCGGGTCCGGCCATGCGCCGGGATGGCGCCATGGAATGATGTTTTCGTGACATGCCGATGACAGCGTGGCCGGCATGGGCGCGGTCCGGCGTTGCTCGGGGGTAAGGAAGGGGCCATCCGAGTTCATCCGTGGCCCGGGGGAGGCAGGACGCCATGTCCGGATTGCGTGTGCGCGCGGCAATGTTCGTGTTGGGAGTGCTGGCAAGTTCCGGAAGCGCATCGAGCAGCGCGCAGGTCGCCGCCGCGCCGACCGGCTGCCCGCAGTTCCATTGCACGCCGGAGGCGAGCGGAGTCGTGTCCCAGCCGATCGTCGGCTCGCCCGCGCTCGCGGCGACCATCACCCTTTCCGAGCCCTCGCTCGGCACGCTGCTCGCGCAGGGGTGTTCGGGCGACGGGACCCTGCTCGCCTGCCTCGTCGATCCTCCTGCGGACCCTTCGGGCCGGTTGAAGGTCCTCGATACGACCGCGCGCCCGACCATGGCGGTCATCGCCTCCGACGCAATGCTTCCGCCTTCGAAACGGCTGGGCAGGACGTGGTCGAACGGGCAAGTGCCCTTCGTGTTCGCGGATGGAAGGATCGGCGCCGGCGACGCACGCTCGTACAACATCTACGACTTCACCGGGCCCATGCCGAAGGCGACGTCGGCGGCGCTTCCCGCGCCGGTGCCGCCAGGCGCGACGACGATGGGATTGACCGACCTCGGCAACGGATACGGCGTGGTCTCGCGCACCGATGGCGTGCTGACCTTCATCGACATGCAGCAGGGAACCGCCGTCGGCTCGCTCGCGCTGACGGGCGCGTCCGGCGAGATGGCGACGCTGGCATCGGTGCCCTCGGCGAGCAACGGCGTGCTGTACGCGGTCGCCAACGGCGATAGCGGCTACCTCTTCGCCGTGTCGATGGAGGGCGGCATGGCCCCGGCCACGTGGAACTGGCGCTACGCCTACAGCGGCAATACCGGCGCAAGCGCGGTGGAGGCCACGCCCTACGCGAGCGGATACGCGAGCACGCTGGTGCTGCTGCACGTGCCCGCGACGGAATCCTCGGGCCCGCAACTGCAGGGCCTCATCGACAACGGGTCGTCGGCGACGGTGCAGTGGTACATCCCGCTCGCGGAGGATTTGACCGTCAGCCCGGTGGTGGACGAGCTCGATCACAAGCTTTACCTGGTCTACAAGAACGACGACCAGGTGTTCGGCTACCCGTTGTACGTGGACGGCCCCGCGCCTGCGGTGAACGCGGAGGGCACGGCATACGACCTCGAGGCGATGACCGGCCTGTCCTCGCTGCAGATCAACGGCCACCTCGCGGCGTCGCAGAGCGGGCCGGCGCAGGACTTCACGCTGCTGGTCGCGGCCAAGGCCTCGTCGGGCGGGTCGAGTTCCGAATACATGATCGCGTTGCGGCCGAGTCCGGCTCCCGGAAGCGCGTGGAGCACGTTGATCTCGCCGGAGGCGGCGCGCTACATCGCGGCCTGGAACCTCAGCCCGTCGTCCACGCCCGGGATCTATTGCCCGCTGGTCGTCGAAGGCGGATCGTCGACGCAGGGGCGGGCTCCGGCGCCGAACGGACTGGTGCTGATGTGCGACCACTGATCGCGACGAAGGACGCCCGCGCCGGAGGCGAACAAAAAAACGGGCCCCGGAGGGCCCGCGAAGTCACAATGGGGAAGAAGAGGGGCTGCGATCAGGGCTTCATGTTCCGCTGCCAATACGCTTCGACCTGCTGCACCAGCGATGCGGGCAGCGGCACGTAATCCAGCGCCTTGGCCTGGACGTCACCGTTGGCATACACCCACTGGAAGAAGTCACGGGCGTTCTTCGCGGTGGCCGCGTTCTTCGGCTGCTTGTACATCAGGATGAAGTTGGTCGCCGTGATCGGCCAGGCGTTGTCGCCGGGGGCGTTGGTCATCACCAGGTAGAAATCCTGTGCGCTTGCCCAGTCGGCGCTGGCGGCCGCGGCGGAGAAGGTATCGTCGCTCGGGTTGACGAAGTTGCCGGCGGCATTCTTCATCCGCGTGTAGGTCAGGTGGTTCTGCAACGCATACGACAGCTCGACGTAGCCGATGCCTCCCTTGATCTGCTTGACGTAGGCGGCGACGCCTTCGTTGCCCTTGCCGCCGATGCCGGTCGGCCAGTTGACGGACGTGCCTTCGCCGACCCTGGACTTCCATTCCGGGCTGACCTTGCCGAGGTAGTTGGCGAAGTTGAAGGTGGTGCCGGAACCGTCCGAACGGTGCACGACGGTGATCGCGCGCGCGGGTAGTTGCACGCCGCCGTTCAGGGCGACGATGCGCGGGTCGTTCCACATCCTGACCTTGCCGAGGAAGATGTCCGCGAGCAGCGGGCCGTCGAGCTTCATCGCGCCCGAAGGCACGCCGGCGAGGTTCACCACCGGCACCACGCCGCCGATCACCGACGGGAACTGGGCGAGGCCGTACTTGGCGAGTTCCTCCGGCTTCAGCGGCGCGTCGGAGGAGCCGAAATCGACAGTGCCGGCCTTGATCTGGGCGATGCCACCGCCGGAGCCGATCGACTGGTAGTTGATCTTCTTGCCGCTGGCCTTGCTGTAGTCGGCCGACCACTTCGACATGACCGGGTAGATGAAGGAGGCGCCGGCGCCGGTGGCGTCCGCGGCCTGCGCGCCTGCGGAGAACGCGATGCCGAGCGTGAGCACGAGGGCGCCGATGGAAAGACGGTTTGGCATGGGAAACGATCCTGGGGTATGGGCGGGAATTCCGACCCGCGCATTGCATCGCCGTTGCGTGACCGCAGCGCGACGGTTTCGTGACCGCCGCATGACGGCAACGACAGGGTCGCGGAAAAGAAAAACGCGGCCATGGCCGCGTTTTTCATGACGCCGTCGCCGGCCTTTACCAGTAGAACTGCACGCGGGCGCTGATCGCGCTCGGGTCATCGTCGACGTTGCCGGCGGCGGCCAGGCTGTAAATGCCGCTGTTGGCCTTGACGTAGTCCAGGGCGAACTTGAAGTTCGAGCGCCAGTACCAGTTCACGCCGACCGTCCATGTGTCGACCTTGCCGCCGAGGATGCCGTCGATGCCGGTCGGAACGCCGCCGACGATGATGGGATCGCCGTCGTTGAGGTCGAGGGTGTCGTAGCGCAAACCGAGCTGCCACATGCCGCGGCCGGGCTCGTCGGGAAGCGGCGTGGTCGGCGTGCCGGCCTTGTAGCCCCAGCTCTCGCCGGAGATGTTCCACAGGCCGCTGACGTAGCCGCCCTTCGCGCTGTAATCGTCGAAGCCGTCCTTGCGCGAAACGTTGGTGCGCATGTACTCGCCCTGCAACTTGAACGGGCCATGCACCCAGAAGCTCTCCAGGCCGAGGGTGGAAACGCGGTCGGCGTGGTCGATGCTGGCGCTGACGAGGGAGTTGCCGATGTCCACCGGCTTTGCGCTGAACTTGGCGAGGTCCTGGGTGTTCACTCCCACCGCGCCCTGTTCGGCGGCGTAGCTGGCGTAGGACGCGCCGAGGTGCAGGATGCTGCCCTTGTCGTTGAGCGGGGCGAAGTAGCCGCGCACGCCGTAACCGTTGCCCTGCTTCAGGTCCCTGGTCAGCTCGCGGCCGAACACGCTGGCGTTGACGCCCCAGTTGGCGTCGCCGACGTTGTAGCCGACGCCGACGCGGCGCGACAGGCCGAACGCATTGGTGACCATCGCCTTGGCGATGAAGTCGTTGTTCTTGGTCGAAGACAGCTCTTCCATGCTGTTCGGCTGCTTGAACTGGCCGAATTGCAGGAAGTGGTTGGCGTTCCCGCCGAGCTTGTACTTCCAGTTCGCGTCGAGCCACTTCTGGGCCGAGGTGTCGTAGCCGAGCACCCATTCGTTGTTGCCGGGACCCTTGCCCTTCAGCACGATTTCCGAACGACGCAGGTTGTAGTCGCTGTCGCTGCCGTCGCTGGACGACGAGCTGAGGTCGGCGATGTCGGAGTCGTACCAGGCCATGTCGCCCTGGACCAGGCCTTCGAAGGAGACCTCGGAGCCGGCGATGTTGTCGATGACGACCTCGGCGTGGGCGGCGGGCGCGACGAGCGCGCCGAGCAGGGCGAGGCCGAGGATGTTGCGCTGGAGTTTCATTTGGAAGCCTATGGCGGCGGTGGAGTGACGCCGTGCAGGCTATGGCGTGAATCTTTCGTTATTGTGACAACGTGTCTTGAAGCGGACACGTCGGGGAAACCGCGCGCTCAGGCCGCGGGCGTTTTTTCCGGCCAGTGGCACAGGTCGCGCACCGGGCAGGCCGGGCACGCGGGCTTGCGCGCCTTGCAGGTGTAGCGCCCGTGCAGGATCAGCCAGTGGTGCGCGTGCCGGCGATATTGCGGTGGCACAACGCGCAGCAGTGCATCCTCGACCGCGCGCACGTCCTTTCCCGGCGCCATGCCGGTGCGGTTGGCGACGCGGAAGATGTGCGTGTCCACCGCGATGGTGTCCTCGCCGAACGCGGTGTTGAGCACCACGTTCGCGGTCTTGCGGCCGACGCCGGGCAGGGCCTCGAGTTCGGCGCGCGTGCGCGGCACTTCGCCGGCATGGCGTTCGAGCAGCAGCCGCGACAGCGCGACCACGTTCGCGGCCTTGGCGTTGTACAGGCCGATGGTCGAGATGTGGCGCTTGAGCTTCGCTTCGCCGAGGTCGAGCAACGCGCGCGGCGTGTTCGCCACCGGGAAAAGCTTTTTCGTCGCCTTGTTGACGCCGACGTCGGTGGCCTGCGCCGACAGCACCACCGCGACCAGCAGTTCGAACGGCGTCGCGTATTCGAGTTCGGTCTTCGGTTCGGGGTCCAGTTCGGCGAGGCGGGCGAAGAATTCCCCGATTTCCGCCGGCGTCATGCGCCTGGTTCGGCGCTTCGCTCCGGTGGTTCGTGGTCCGACAGGCTCGCCACGAACGGATTTCGGTTTCTTCGCGGCCATCAACGCTCGCGCCCCGCGGCCTTCGCCTTGGCCCGCGCCAGCGCCGCGGCCGCGGCCGGCGGCAGCGCGGCTGGTTGCCGCGCGGCGGTCGCGCGCGCGGCATCGCGCTCCGCCGCGCGACGGGCGAGGGCGGCGGTCGCGCGCGCGGAAGCGTTCGCGCGCGGCGAGCGCACGCAGCCGGTCGTCGCGTGCCCGCATCCATCGCGACGAACAGGTTCCTGCGCAATGCGGGCAGGGCGCGGCATCGAGCAAGCCGCGTTCGATCGCCGCGTCGAGGTCGTCGTCGCGCAGCGCGGCGAGGATCGCGTGCGCCGGGTGCGGTTCCGTGCAATTACAGAGGGGGCAGGGATTCATCGCGTAATTGTCATCCTGAGGCGAAGCCGAAGGACCTGTTTCGTGCAATGCAAAAAAGCATGCCCTTCGCTGTGCTCAGGGTGACAACGGTTTCATTTCCCGGTGAACGCTGGCTTGCGCTTGTCGAGGAAGGCGCGCGTGCCCTCGCGCATGTCGTCGGTGGAGAACAGCAGGCCGAACTGCGCGGATTCGTATTCGAGGCCTTCCTCGATCGCGCATTCGCCGCCGACGTTGACGCAGTCGAGCAGGCCGCGCAGCGCCAGCGGCGCGGAGGCCGCGAGTTGCGCGGCGAGCTTGGTCGTCTCGGCCTGCAATTCGGCCGCGGGCACGACGCGATTGACGATGCCCAGCTGCAGCGCGCGTTCCGCGGGGATCGGCGCGCCGGCCAGGCACAGCTCCAGCGTCGCCGCGCGCCCGGCCAGGCGGAGCAGGCGCTGGCTGCCGCCGAAGCCGGGGATGAGGCCGAGGTTGATTTCCGGCTGGCCGACCTTCGCCGTGTCCGCGGCGATGCGCAGGTGGCAGCTCATCGCCAGTTCCAGCCCGCCGCCGAGGGCGAAGCCGTTGACCATCGCGATCACCGGCTTGGGCATCTTCTCGACGAAACGCATCATGCGCTGCCCGCGCAGCGAGAAATCGCGGGCCTCGACCGCGCTGATGCCGGCCATTTCGGCGATGTCGGCGCCGGCGACGAAGGCCTTGGGCCCGCTGCCGGTGAGCACCACCACGCGCACCGCGGGATCGGCCGCGGCGGCTTCGAAGGCCGCGTGCAGGGCGCGGATGGTGGCGCTGTCGAGCGCATTCAGGCGTTCGGGGCGGTGGATCGCGAGGGTGCGGACGGCGCCTTCGTCGGCGACCAGCAGCGGGGAATCGGACATGTGCGTCGAAACTCGGGAAATGGCGGGAAGGTGCGGAACTCGCGGCCGCGAAGGCGGTCTGAGCCCCGGTGTCAGTGGCGGTTAAGCACGGCCGCCGGTATCCTAACGCGTCCTCACGGGGCGGACTTTTCCGCCCCGTTCTGTTGAGGCCCATCCCTACGGAGGTTGTTCCGCATGAAGTTGCGCCTGCTCACCGCCGCCCTGGCGGCCACCGCCCTGCTGGCCGGCACCGCCGCCGCGCAGGACATTTCGTCCGACAAGGGCAAGCTGAGCTATTACTTCGGCTACCAGACCGGCGGCAACCTCGCCGACCTCGCCTCGCGCGGCGAACAGCTCGACATCGCCAGCGTCATCAAGGGCCTGCAGGACGCCTACGGCAAGAAGGATCCGGCGATCACCGCCGACCAGCTGCGCCCGGCGGTCGAAGCCTTCCAGAAGCGCGAGCAGGCGCGCGCGCAGGAAGCCAAGGCCAAGTACGACAAGGCCGCAGCCGACAACAAGACCAAGAGCGACGCCTACATCGCGCAGTACCGTTCGCAGGCGGGCGTGAAGACGCTGCCGAGCGGCGCGCTGTACAAGGTGTTGACCAACGGCAGCGGCGCCAAGCCGACCATGGCCAGCACCGTGTCGCTGCAGGTGTCGGGCCCGTTCCCGTGGGGCCAGCGCCCGGCGCAGGCGCAGGCGCCGCAGACCATGCCGGACATGAAGCTCAGCGCGGTCGAGATGCCGGCGATGCGCGATGCGCTCGCGCAGATGCAGGCCGGTTCCAAGTGGGAAATCGCGCTGCCGCCGGACAAGGCCTACGGCGCCGATCCGCGCACCGGCTTCCCGCCGAACGTGGCGGTGGTGTTCGAAGTCACGCTGGTCAGCGTCAAGTGACGTGACGGCGCGTCCGCGCAAGCGGACGCCTTTGCCGGAACGTCATCCCCGCGCAGGCGGGACGCTTCTGACAGCCGCAGGGCTGTCCAATCCAGCCTTTGCACGCTCCGCGAATCGCGATCGAGCACGCAACGCCGGCCTCGTGCCGGCGTTGTCGTTTCCGGCGCTCGATTCGCGCCCGGCGCGGGCATCCCGCATCATGTGCGCATGAATGTTTCGCCCGCCAGCACGCCCTGCACCCGCGTCTGCACGCTCGATCGCGACGGCGTGTGCATCGGTTGCCACCGCACCGTCGAGGAAATCATCCGCTGGCGCGACATGGACGAGGCCGAACGCCTGCGCCTGATGCGCGAAGTCCTGCCGCTGCGCACGCCCGGGGGAGTGCGCGCATGAACCCGGCCCTCGCGCCCGCCGCCGAGCGGTTGCGCCGCGCGCTGCATCCGCTCGCGCTGCCCCCGCGCGACGCGCCATACAACCGCGACGAATTGCACGGCCTGCTGCCCGACGACCTGGTGCCGATGGAATCGGCGGTGCTGGTCGGCATCGTCGCCCGCGACGACATCGCCCAGGTGCTGCTGACCCTGCGCACCGACCGCCTGCGCCACCACGCGGGGCAGGTGAGTTTCCCCGGCGGGCGGATGGAAGCCGGCGACGACGGTCCGCTGGGCACCGCGCGGCGCGAAGCGTGGGAGGAAATCGGCCTGCCGGCGCCGGCGATCGAGCCGCTGGGCTACCTCGATCCGATGCTGACCATCACCGGGTTCCGGGTCACGCCGGTCGTCGCCCGCATCGATCCGGGGTTCCAGCCGCATCCCGATCCGAACGAGGTCGCGGAGGTGTTCGAAGTGCCGCTCGCCGACCTGGTCGCCCCGGCCAACATGGAAACCCGCGACTTTCACGTCGGTGGACGGCCGCGCCGCGTATACGAATACGTTGGCCCGGGAGCGGGCGGGCGCCGCATCTGGGGTGCGACCGCGCTGATCCTCCATAATCTCGCGCAGCGACTGGAACACATCCGATTGGAGCAGGGCTGATGGCCGGCTGGACCACACTCGTGCAGGCGGAAACGCTTTCGGTCGGGCTCGGGCGCCCGGACGTGGTCGTGCTCGATTGCCGTTTCGACCTGGCCGACACCGGGGCCGGCGAGAGCGCGTGGATGCAGGCGCACATTCCCGGCGCGCGTTACGCGCAGCTCGATCGCGACCTGTCCGGTCCGCCGCAAGCCTCGAAGGGCCGCCATCCGTGGCCCGACGCCGCGGAGTTCTGCGAACGCCTCGGCCGATGGGGCATTTCGCCGCAGACCCAGGTCGTGGCCTACGACGCCGACAGCGGCGCGTTCGCGGCGCGCGCGTGGTTCCTGCTGCGCGCGCTGGGGCACGAGAAGGTCGCGGTGCTGGACGGCGGCTGGAAGCGCTGGACCGCGCTCGGCCTGCCGGTGGACAACCGCGTGCCGGTGCCGATCACCGCGAAGTACCACGCCGGGTTCGACGCGCGCCGCATCCTCGACGCGGACCAGGTCGAGGCCGCGTTGCGGATGGGCGAACTGCTGATCGACGCGCGCGCGCCGGCGCGTTTCCGCGGCGAGGAGGAACGGCTCGACCGGGTCGCGGGCCACGTGCCGGGCGCGGTGAACCGTCCGCTCACCGACAACCTCGCCGACGGCCGTTTCAAGTCGCCGGGGCAACTGGCCGAGGAGTTCCGCGCGCTGCTCGACGGATTGCCGCCGAACCTCGCCATCGCGATGTGCGGCAGCGGCGTGACCGCCTGCCATCACCTGCTGGCGATGGAACGCGCCGGCATGCCCGGCGCGCGGTTGTTCGCGCCGTCGTGGAGCGGCTGGATCAGCGATCCCGATCACCTGCTGGCGATGGAACGCGCCGGCATGCCCGGCGCGCGGTTGTTCGCGCCGTCGTGGAGCGGCTGGATCAGCGATCCCGAACGCCCGGTCGCGACGGGCGAGTAGCGATACAGGATTCGATGCGCATCAGGTCCAAGCTTGCAGCATGAAAAGAATCGCTGGCATTTTTGTCATTCTTCTCACCGCGTGTGGTTTGGTTGCGGTGTCAAGCCCGTTTCTTGGTCGGCTTGTGATGCATTTGTCGGCATTGACGCTCGACTGTGCGAGTGCCGGCATAGGCCCGTTCGCATGCAAGGCTGCAGGGGCATTTGTAAATTTCTGGTGGCTCGTAATCGCGCCGATAGCATTTGTATTCGCGATACTTCTGGTGCGTTTCGCATTCGCGTCAACGCACGTAAAGCCGGTTAAACCTGCCCTGCAAAACGATTGATGATCGAGAATCGAATGTTCGTCGAAATCTGGCACAACCCCGCCTGCGGCACCTCGCGCAACACGCTGGCGTTGATCCGCCACGTCGGTATCGAACCGACCATCGTCGAATACCTGCGCGAGCCGCCGGACAAGCAGCGATTGCGGGAAGCCATCGCCGCCGCCGGCATTTCGGTGCGCGACGCGATCCGCGACAAGCAGCCGGAATACCGCGAACTCGGCCTAGACGATCCCTCGCTTTCGGACGACACCTTGCTCGACGCGATGGTNACGGATTGCCGCCGAACCTCGCCATCGCGATGTGCGGCAGCGGCGTGACCGCCTGCCATCACCTGCTGGCGATGGAACGCGCCGGCATGCCCGGCGCGCGGTTGTTCGCGCCGTCGTGGAGCGGCTGGATCAGCGATCCCGCACGTCCGGTCGCGACCGGCGAGTAGTGGTGCGATCGGATTCGGGATGGATTGGGTAGTCATGCGTCACCAATAAGGTCATCGATGCTCGAGTTCATTTTCCAAATCTTGGGCGAGTTCCTGCTGCAAATCGTTATCGAGATTTTTGTGGAACTGGGGTTTCATTCCATCCGCGAGCCTTTTCGGCGTGAAGTAGATCCGCCCGTTGCAATTGCCGGCTATGCAATTTTCGGCGCGGTGCTCGGTGGCTTGAGTCTCTTGGTCATTCCGCATCTCCTCGTTCCAGAACGATGGCGGATACTCAATTTGCTGCTTTCCCCGGTTATTGCCGGATTGGTGATGGTCGGAGTGGGTGCGTTGAGATCTCGCAAAGGACAACCCCTGCTTCGCATCGATCGGTTTGCATACGGATACATTTTCGCGCTTGCTTTCGCGGTAGTGCGTTTTCAGTTCGCGATGTAACACCGGATATCCGCACAAGTTCGCTTATGCCGAAGCGAATTCGGACGTTTCGCGAAATCCTCCATTCACCAAACTGCGCGAGTCGACACCCATGCAAGTCGAAATCTGGCACAACCCCGCCTGCGGAACGTCGCGCAACACGCTGGCGCTGATCCGCCACGTCGGCATCGAGCCGACCATCGTCGAATACCTGCGCGATCCGCCGGACAAGCAGCGATTGCGGGAAGCCATCGCCGCCGCCGGCATTTCGGTGCGCGACGCGATCCGCGACAAGCAGCCGGAATACCGCGAACTCGGCCTCGACGATCCCTCGCTTTCGGACGACACCTTGCTCGACGCGATGGTCGCCACGCCGGTGCTGATCAACCGGCCGTTCGTGTTCTCGCCGATGGGCGCGCGCCTGTGCCGCCCGGATTCGTCGCGGGTGCTCGACATCCTGCCGCCCTGCGACAAGCCGTTCGCCAAGGAAGACGGCGAAGTGGTGATCGACGCGAACGGGAAGCGCGTCGGCTGACGATGAACCTGTAGAGCCGAGCTTGCTCGGCTCCGGCCTTGATTGAGCCGAGATGTTCGGCTCATCGAAAAGCAGCCGAGCTTGCTCGGCTCTACAAAAGTCTATTTCCCGATGCGCGCCAGCATCGCGCGCAGCCCCGCCTGCGTGTCCGGTTCCAGCCACGCATCGAGGAAATGCTCGAGCTGGATGCGCTCGGGCTGCAGCGCGGCAACGAGGTCCGCGCGCGCGATCGCGCGGGTGCGCAGCATCGGTTGGCGCGGCAGCGCGAGCAGCGCATCCAGCCACGCCAGCGCGCGGGTGCCGACGGCATCGACCGCGGCGAGTTCGTCGACCAGGCCGATGTCGAACGCGCGCGCGGAATCCACCATTTCGCCGGCGATGAGCATCCGTTCGGCGCGATAGGCGCCGACCACGCGCCGCAACAGGTGCTGGATGCCTTCGGGCGCGACCAGGCCGACCTGGGTTTCGTTCAGGCCGATGCGGAACGGTCGACCAGCATCTTCAGAGCGTGCCATCACCCGGTAATCGCAGCACAGCGCGAGCACGCAACCGCCCGCGGGCGCATGCCCGGCGATGGCCGCGACCACCGGCACCGGGCTTTCGCCGATCGCGCGCACCGCGTCGAAGAAACGCGCCCAGGCGTCGCGCACCGCGGCGCGGTCGTCGCCCAGGCCGAGCAGGTGAGGCACGTCGAGCCCGGCGGAAAACACCTTGGGCCCGCCCGACAGCACCAGCCCGGCGGCGCCGCCGGCGACGCTGTCGCGGATCGCGTCGGCGAGTTGCGCGCACAGCGCGGGGTCGAGCGCGTTGACCGGTGCGCGCGCCAGCGCGAGTTCGACGATGCCGCTGGCGTGTTCGCGGCGTTCGACCAGGCTCATGGATTCATTCCCGCGGGCCAGCGGTACTGCACGGTGTAGGTCAACGCGGCTTCGCCGCCGGCGGGGACCTTCACCGTGAACTCGGCGTGCTGCGCGTCGCGCTTGCGCGCCGGCACGCTGCTCGCGGTCACCTGCCAGTCGGTCCAGCGCGGCAGCGGTTCGACCACGACGATGTCCGCGTCGCGTTGCTTGGCGTTGCGCAGCGTGACCGTGAACGACTCGCTCATGCTGCGCCCGGCGCGATCGAGCCGGAACCCATCGCGCCTGCGCTCGGCGGTGAGGTCGAACGCGGTGCCGGTCTCGAGGTGGATCGCCACGCCCTTGGGCGTGTGCGCCAGCATCGATTCGCCGAGGAAATCGCCGCCGTCGAACACGCGCACGCGGCCGGCCGGCAGGGCGCGGCCGAGGCCGGAGGCATCGTCGTTCTTCAGTGAGATGGTGGTCTTCACCGGCTGCGGGCCGGAGGCGTCGTTGTAGCCGGCGTCGACCAGCGGCTGCGGCGGCTGCCACACGCCGATGTCCGGCGCGGTTTCGTAGTCGCGCGTGCAGGCCACGCTGGCGAGGCGCGCGAACAGCGGCACGCGTTCGGTGCTGCCGTTGGCGACGTCGAACGTGCCCGGCAATTCGTAGGCGTGGTATTCGCCGGAAGCGCGTTCCTCGGGCATGGGCGGCGCTGGCGCGGCTCGCGCGAAATTGTCAGCAGCAGCTGCGGCTTCATACATGACCTGGCCGCGTGCCTCGCGCTTGGGTTCGCCCGCGACCAGCGTCAGCTTCGCGTCGGCGAAACCCGCGCCGGAACGGTTGGCGATCAGCGCCGCGCCATCGAAGTCGAGCTTGCAGCCATCGCCCGGCGCCAGCGTCGCCAGGTATTCCGCGCGCCAGGCCATGCCGCCCATCGGATAGGCGAGTTCGAAACCGGCGTCGCCGGCCTTGTCCGCCTGCACCGTCCATTGCAGCGTCGCCTGCTGCGGCAGCAGGTCGGCGGCGTTGGCGATGCTGAAATCGTCGTATTCGCGGATCACCTTGATGCGCCCGTCGGGCAGGGCGAGGGTGATGCCGTCGCCGGCGGAAACGAGGATGCCCGATTCGGTCTGCTTGGCCCCGCCGGAAGTGAATTCGACCGACACCTTCCTGCCGAGCGCGGCGGCGATGGCGTCGCCGGCGCTCTTCGGCGGCGCGACGAAGCGCTGCGACCGCACCGCGAGGCCCGCGCCGACCGGCTTCAGCGTGGTCGCCTCGACATCCATCGCGCGCGGCACGCCGGTGGCGCTGATGCGGTTGGCGCCGGCCTTGAGCGCGTAGCGCAGCGTGCGGTCGACCAGCACGAAGCCCGGGGCGTCGCCGTCGAAATCGCCGCTGGCGGCGAGTTGTTCGTAATCGCCGCTGTAGACGGTGAGGCGGGTGTTCGCCGGTTGCGGCGCATCCGCGGGCGCGGTCGGCGCGGAATCGCCGCCGGCCTGCGGCGAAGCGACTTCGGCCGCGGGCGGCGTCGAAGCGTGGGGGCAGCCCGCGAGCATGGCGGCGAGGGCGAGCAGCGACAGGCGCGGTTTCATCGGCGACTCCTGCAAGGCACGGGGGTTATCATAGGTGCATGAACGCTTATCGTCTCGTCGCGGGGTTGGCGCTGTCGTTCGCGCTGCCCTCGCTCGCCGCCTGCGCCCGCGATGGCGGCGACGCGTCCTGCGCGCCACGGGTGCGCGACGGCTGGGTGCGGCTGGTGCCCGGTGGCATGCCGATGCACGCGGGGTTCGGCCGCATCGAGAACGCGTGCGCGGCGCCGGCGACCATCGTGTCCGCGAGCAGCCCGAGCTACGGCAGCGTGATGCTGCACGAATCGCGCATCGTCGGCGGCGTGAACCAGATGCGCATGCTGCAGGAACTGCGGCTCAAGCCCGACGACGCCGCGGTGCTCAAGCCCGGCGGGCTGCACCTGATGCTGATGGACCCGACCTCGCCGCTGAAGCCCGGCAGCCACGTCGCCATCGACTTCGCGCTCAAGGACGGGCGCCACGTGCTCGGCGATTTCGAGGTGCGGAACGCGCAGCCGTGATTCCTCCCTCCCTATCGCCGAAGGCGAAGGGGAGGGCTGGAAAGGGGTGATCCCTCGCGTGAAAGCAACCCCATCCCACTTCCCCCTTCGCTACGCGAAAGGGGAGGAGTCGATCAGCTCTTCAGCAGCGTTTCCAGCGCCCGGCGCACGCCCGGCGGCAATTCCGTCGGCTTGCCGTCGCGGCGGTCCACCCACACCGCGACGACATGGCCGTCGCAATGCAGGGTGCCGCTGGCGGCGACGATGCGGTGGTCGATGACCACGCTGCTGGTGCCGACGTGGGCGGTCGACAGCTCCACGAACACCTCCGCGGGATAGGCGATGGGGTAGCGGAAATTCAGCGTCGCCGACGCGACCACCGGCGCGGCCTCGTCGGTCACCCAGTCCTCGCCGAGGCTTTCGAAGCATTCGACGCGCGCCTGCTCGAGGAAGGTCAGGTAGCGCGAATTGTTGACGTGGTTGAAGGCGTCGAGGTCGCTCCAGCGCAACGCGACCCGGGTGCGGAACGTCTTGCGGGCGGCGTTGCCGTTCATGCCGACTTCCTCCTGGCGCGCAGGGTCGCGGCTTCGGCCTTCTTCGCCGCCAGTTTTTCCGCCTTCGTCGGGGGGCGCGGCGGTTCGGCGCGCGGCGACGGCGCCGGCTTCGTCGGCCTGGCCTCGGTGCCGAGCGACTTGGCGAGGAAGCGCCCGGTGTGCGACTGCGGCATCGCCGCGACCTGCTCCGGCGTGCCTTCGGCGATGATGCGGCCGCCGCGATGGCCGCCGTCCGGGCCCAGGTCGATCACCCAGTCCGCGGTCTTGATCACGTCGAGGTTGTGTTCGATCACCACGATCGTGTTGCCCTCGTCGCGCAGCTTGTGCAGCACCGCGAGCAGGTGCTCGATGTCGGCGAAATGCAGGCCGGTGGTCGGCTCGTCGAGGATGTAGAGCGTGCGCCCGGTGTCGCGGCGCGAGAGTTCCTTCGACAGCTTCACCCGCTGCGCCTCGCCGCCGGACAGCGTGGTCGCGCTCTGCCCGAGCTTGATGTAGGACAGGCCCACGTCCACCAGCGTCTCCAGCTTGCGCGCGATCGCCGGCACCGGCTGGAACAGTTCCAGCGCGTCCTCGACGGTCATTTCCAGCACGTCGTGGATGCTGTGGCCCTTGTAGAGGATTTCCAGCGTCTCGCGGTTGTAGCGCTTGCCGTGGCAGACGTCGCAGGGCACGTACACGTCCGGCAGGAAGTGCATCTCGACCTTGATCAAACCGTCGCCCTGGCAGGCCTCGCAGCGGCCGCCGCGCACGTTGAAGCTGAAGCGCCCCGCGGCGTAGCCGCGCGCGCGCGCCTCGGGCACCTGCGCGAACAGCTCGCGCAGCGGCGTGAACAGGCCGGTGTAGGTCGCCGGGTTCGAGCGCGGCGTGCGCCCGATCGGCGACTGGTCGATGTCCACGACCTTGTCGAACAGGTCCAGGCCCTGCACCTCGCGGTACGCGGCGGGCTTGTGCGAGGCGCCGTTGATCTCGTTCGCGGCCAGCGCGTACAGCGTGTCGTTGATCAGGGTCGACTTGCCGGAACCGGACACGCCGGTGATCGCGGTGAACAGGCCGGCCGGGATCGCGACGTCCACGTCGCGCAGGTTGTTGCCGCTCGCGCCCTCGAGGCGCAGCATCATCTTGCCGTTGGGCTTGTGCCGCGTCGCCGGCACTTCGATCTGGCGCTTGCCGCTGAGGAATTGCCCGGTGAGCGAACGCGGCGCCTTCAGGATGTCGGCGAGCTGGCCCTGGGCGACGACCTCGCCGCCGTGCACGCCGGCGCCCGGGCCGATGTCGACCACGTGGTCGGCGAGGCGGATCGCGTCCTCGTCGTGTTCGACCACGATCACGGTGTTGCCGAGGTCGCGCAGCCGCGTCAGCGTGCCGAGCAGGCGTTCGTTGTCGCGCTGGTGCAGGCCGATGCTCGGTTCGTCCAGCACGTACATCACCCCGACCAGGCCGGCGCCGATCTGCGAGGCGAGGCGGATGCGCTGCGCCTCGCCGCCGGAGAGCGTGTCGGCCTTGCGTTCCAGGGTGAGGTAGTCGAGGCCGACGTCGACCAGGAACGTCAGCCGTTCGCGGATTTCCTTGACGATCTTGGCCGCGATCTCGCCGCGCCAGCCGGGCAACGCCAATGCGCTGAAGAATTCCAGCGCGGCGTCGATCGGCAGCACCACCAGTTCCGGCAGCGCGCGGTCGGCGACGAACACGTTGCGCGCGCTGCGGTTGAGGCGCGCGCCTCCGCAATCGGGGCAGGGGCGTTCGCTGATGTACTTCGCCAGCTCCTCGCGCACCGCCGCGGATTCGGTCTCGCGGTAGCGGCGCTCGAGGTTGGGCACGATGCCCTCGAACTTGTGCTTGCGCTGGTGGCGTCCGCCGGAATCGCTGACGTAGCTGAAGGCGATGGCCTCGTTGCCGCTGCCGAACAGCACCGCATCGCGCACGCGTTCGTCCAGCGCCTGCCACGGCGTGTCCACGCCGAAGCCGTAGTGCTTGCCCAGCGACTGGATCATGTGGAAGTAGTAGGCGTTGCGCCGGTCCCAGCCGCGCACCGCGCCCGCCGCCAGCGACAGCTCCGGATGCACGACCACGCGCGCCGGGTCGAAGAACTGGGTGACGCCGAGGCCGTCGCAGGCCGGGCAGGCGCCGACCGGCGAGTTGAACGAGAACAGCCGCGGTTCCAGTTCCGGCAGCGAGTAGTCGCACACCGGGCAGCTGTACTTCGACGAGAACAGCATCGGCGCCGCCTTGTCGTCGTCCAGCGATTGCACCGTCGCCGCGCCGTCGCCGAGCTTGAGCGCGGTCTCGAACGATTCGGCCAGGCGCTGGCGCAGCTCGGGCTTGACCTTGAAGCGGTCGATCACCGCCTCGATGGTGTGCTTCTGGCGCAGCGCCAGCGGCGGCACCGCGTCGATCTCGTGCAGCGCGCCGTCCACGCGCACGCGCACGTAGCCCTGTGCGCGCAGCTGCTCGAACACCTGCGCGTGCTCGCCCTTGCGTTCGCGCACCACCGGCGCCAGCAGCATCCAGCGCTGCTCCGCCGTTTTCGGATCGTTGGCCAAGGCCAGCACGGCATCGACCATCTGGCTGACGGTCTGCGCCTCCAGCGGGAAGCCGTGGTCCGGGCAGCGCGGGGTGCCGACCCGCGCGTACAGCAGGCGCAGGTAGTCGTAGATCTCGGTGATGGTGCCCACGGTCGAGCGCGGGTTGTGCGAGGTCGATTTCTGTTCGATGGAAATCGCCGGCGACAGGCCCTCGATGTGGTCGACGTCCGGCTTCTCCATCACGCTCAGGAACTGGCGCGCGTAGGCCGACAGCGATTCGACGTAGCGGCGCTGGCCCTCGGCGTAGATGGTGTCGAAGGCCAGCGAGCTCTTGCCCGAGCCGGACAGGCCGGTGATCACGATCAGCCGGTCGCGCGGCAGGTCGAGGTCGAAGTTCTTCAGGTTGTGGGTACGGGCACCGCGGATGCGGATGGTGTCCATCGCCATCGGGGGAGGGCTTCCTGGCAGGGGCGGCCCGCGGCGGGCCAACAGGTGAGCGTAACGAGCCCCCGATTTGGGGGCAAATGCGCCCTGCGCCAAGCTAGGCCGGGGCGGTCGCGGGGACTGCGATTGGAAAGCCCCTCTCCCGTGGGCGGGAGAGGGGGTGGGGTGAGGGCGGTGAACCGGGCACCCTCATCCGGCCCTGCGGGCCACCTTCTCCCGCCTGCGGGAGAAGGGAGGGACGGAGTTGCGCCTAACCTGCTGAATCCCCTACAATTCCGCTTCTGTCCGCCCTCGATGGCGGGTCAGGCCAGAATAACTACAGAACCGAGAGGCTCCACATGTACGCAGTACTGGTCACCGGCGGTAAGCAATACCGCGTGATGCAGGGCGAAACGCTCCGCGTCGAGAAGCTCGAGGCCGATGCCGGCAGCGAGATCAAGTTCGACAATGTCCTGATGCTCGGCGACGCCGACGGCATCAAGCTCGGCGACGCGCTCAAGGGCGCCACCGTCAGCGCCAAGGTCGTCGGCCACGGCCGCGCCGACAAGGTGCGCATCGTCAAGTTCCGCCGCCGCAAGCACCATCGCAAGCAGATGGGCCACCGGCAGCACTACACCGAAATCGAGATCACCGGGATCGCTGGTTCCGGCGACAACAAGTAAGGAGACGCAGCCATGGCACACAAAAAGGGCGTAGGTTCCTCGCGCAACGGCCGCGATTCCAACCCGAAATACCTCGGCGTGAAGATGTACGGCGGCCAGGCCATCGAGGCCGGCAACATCATCGTCCGCCAGCGCGGCACCCAGTTCCACCCGGGCATGGGCGTCGGCCTCGGCCGCGACCACACCCTGTTCGCGCTGGTCGACGGCACCGTCGAGTTCTCGACCAAGGGCGCGAAGAAGCGCCGCACGGTCAGCGTCGTCGCCGGCTGATCGCCAGCGACCGATCGCGACGAGCCCCGCCTTGGCGGGGCTTTTCGTTTGAGGGCCGGGATTCGGGATTGGCAACAGCCGCAACGCATTCGCCGATACACTTCCCGAGCCCGGGTTCCAGCTTTTTCCGAATCCCGATCCCCGAATCCCCGATCCCATGAAATTAGTCGACGAAGCCGAAATCACCGTCACCGCCGGCAACGGCGGCAACGGCTGCGTCGCGTTCCGCCGCGAGAAGTTCATCCCGCTCGGCGGCCCCAACGGCGGCGACGGCGGCGATGGCGGCGACGTCTGGCTGCAGGCCGACGAGAACCTCAACACCCTGGTCGATTTCCGCCACGAGACCCGCTTCAGGGCCGGGCGCGGCGAGGGCGGCATGGGCAGCCAGATGTACGGCAAGGCCGGCGCGGACAAGGTCATCCTGGTGCCGGTCGGCACGGTGGTGCACAACGTCGATACCGACGAGGTCATCGGCGACATGACCGAGAACGGCCAGCGCCTGTTGGTCGCGCGCGGCGGCAAGGGCGGCCTCGGCAACATGCACTTCAAGAGCTCGATCAACCGCACCCCGCGCCGGTCCACGCCGGGCACCGAGGGCGAGACCCGGACCCTGCGGCTGGAACTCAAGCTGCTCGCCGACGTGGGCCTGCTCGGGTTTCCCAACGCCGGCAAGTCCACGCTGATCCGCGCGGTGTCGGCGGCGACGCCGAAGGTCGCGGACTACCCCTTCACCACGCTGTACCCGAACCTGGGCGTGGTCAGCGTCGAGCCGCACCGCAGCTTCGTGATCGCCGACATCCCGGGGCTGATCGAGGGCGCGGCCGACGGCGCCGGGCTCGGCGCGCTGTTCCTGCGCCACATCCAGCGCACGCGCCTGCTGCTGCACCTGGTCGAGATCGAACCGCTCGATGGCGGCGACGCCGCGGAACAGGTGCGGGCGATCGAACGCGAGCTGGCGAAGTTCGACGCCGGGCTGATGGAGAAGCCGCGCTGGCTGCTGCTCAACAAGGCCGACCTGCTCACGCACGAGGATGCCCAGGCGCAGGCGGAAAAAGTCGTGTCCGAACTCGGCTGGAGCGCGCCATGGTTCATCGTCTCCGGGCTCGCCCACGAGGGCACGCGCGAGGTGATGGTGCGGGTGCAGTCCTTCCTCGACGAACTCGATCGCGACGAACGCGAAGCCGCGAATGCGCTTTCTCCCTCCCCTTCCCCGGAAGGGGAGGGTTGGGGAGGGGTTGAGTGAGTCATAGCGCCATGGCTCGGCACGTACGTGCCGAGCATCCCCTCCCAGCCTCCCCCTGCATGCAGGGGGAGGAGGAAAACAAAAGCCCCGCGCATGGCGGGGCTTTCGCGGTGACGCCGAAGCGGCGGTCAGGCGGCCTTGAGCGCCTTGATCCGCGCGGTCAGGCGGCTCTTGTGGCGCGCGGCCTTGTTCTTGTGGATCAGGCCGCGGGCGGCCATGCGGTCCAGCAGCGGCTGCGCGCTGGCGAAGGCGGTTTCGGCGCCGGCGGCGTCGTTGGCGTCGAGCGCCTTGACGACCTTCTTGACGGCGGTGCGCAGCATCGAGCGCTGGGCGACGTTGCGGGCGTTGCGCACGACGGTCTGCTTGGCGCGCTTCTTGGCGGACTTGATGTTGGCCACGAGGGAAATCCTGGTCGGTCGGTCGCCGTGGAGGCGACGTTTGGGGCGGTGGAAACCCTGCGCTGGCGGGATGTCCCGCGCGAAGGGGGGTCGGAAAGACCGGAAATTATGGAGGATCAAGTGGTTAGGGTCAACCAGGCCGGCCGTGGGCGGGCGCGGGCGGGGCAGGCATGAGCGGGACGACCTCGAAGCCGCCGGCGAGCGGGCACCGGAGCATGGCCCGCGGCATCCTGTCCTTCGGCGGGATGACCATGCTCAGCCGGGTGTTCGGGCTGGTCCGCGACCGCCTGATCGGCCACTACTTCGGCGCGAACGCGATGACCGACGCGTTCTTCGTCGCCTTCCGCATCCCCAACTTCATGCGCCGGCTGTTCGCCGAGGGCTCGTTCTCCACCGCCTTCGTGCCGGTGTTCACCGAGATCAAGGAAAAGCGCAGCCACGCCGAGCTGAAGGAACTGATGGCGCGCACCGCCGGCACCCTGGGCGGGGTGCTGCTGGTGGTGACCGCGATCGGGATGCTGGCCTCGCCATGGCTGGCGGCGCTGTTCTCCAACCACGCCGAGCCGGTGCCGGGGCAACAGGCGCTGATCGTGCGCCTGCTGCTGCTGACGTTCCCGTTCCTGCTGTTCGTGTCGCTGACCGCGCTCGCCGCGGGCGCGCTCAACAGCTACCACCGGTTCGGGCTGCCGGCGTTCACCCCGATCATTCTCAACCTGTGCATGATCGCCGGCTCGATCTGGGGCTCGAAGATCGCCGACCCGCCGATCATGGCGCTGGGCTGGGCGGTGCTGGCCGGCGGCATCCTGCAGCTGCTGTTCCAGTTCCCGCAGCTGGCGCAGCTCGACCTGCTCGCGCTGCCGCGCTGGGGCTGGGGCCATCCGGAGGTGCGGCGGGTGGTGAAGCTGATGGTGCCGACCCTGATCGGTTCCTCGGTCGCGCAGATCAACCTGCTGTTCGACACCTTCATCGCGGCCAAGCTCGCCTCCGGCTCGCAGAGCTGGCTGTCGACCGCCGACCGCTTCCTCGAGCTGCCGCTGGGCGTGTTCGCGATCGCGCTCGGCACGGTGGTGCTGCCGACGCTGTCGCGCCACCACGTCAACGAGGACCGGCAGGCGTTCTCGCGTTCGCTCGACTGGGGCCTGCGCGCCACCTTCCTGATCATCGTGCCGGCGATGCTGGGGCTGATGCTGCTGTCGCTGCCGCTGGTCTCGACCCTGTTCCAGACCGGGCGCTTCGATGCGTTCGCGGCGAAGATGACCGCGCTGTCGGTGTTCGGCCTGAGCTTCGGCCTGCCGGCGTTCGCGCTGGTCAAGACCGTGCTGCCGGCGTTCTACGCGCGCCAGGACACGCGCACGCCGATGCGCGCCGGCATCGCCGCGCTGGTGGCGAACATGGTGTTCAACATCGCCCTGCTGGCGCTGCTCTACGCCTGGAAGGTGCCGCCGGAAGCGCGGGCGAACGGGATCATGGCCGGCCTCGCCAGCACGCCCGGCCTGCATTTCGCGCTGGGCATCGCCAGCGCGCTGTCGAGCTACCTCAACCTCGGCCTGCTGCTGTACTGGCTGCGCAAGGCCCGGGTCTACGATCCGGCGCCGGGCTGGGGCGGGTTCCTGCTCAAGCTCGGCGTCGCCAACGCGGCGATGGCGGCGGTGCTGCTGTTCGGCCTGTGGCTTGCGCCCGAGTTCACCGCCATGGGCGCGTGGTCGCGGGTCTGGTGGCTGGCCGCGCTGGTGGCCGGCGGCGGCCTGGCCTATGCGCTGGCGATGCTGGCGCTGGGCTTCCGCCCGCGCGATTTCCGCGAGCATTGAGCCCGGGCCGTGCGGGCATCGTCGCTATACTCGCGGGTTCCATGACGTCCCTTTTCCGCGACCTCCACGGCGCCCCGCGCGGGCCGCGCGGCAGCGTGGCCTGCATCGGCGCCTTCGACGGACTGCACCTGGGCCATCGCGCGCTGGTGCGGCGGGCGCTGGCGCGCGCGCGCGAACTCGACGCGGACGCGACGGTCGTCAGCTTCGACCCCTTGCCGCGCGAATTCTTCGCCAGGGGCGACAAGCCGCCGCGGCTGATGCTGCCGCGGGCCAAGTTCGAGGGCCTGCGCGATCTCGGCGTCGATGCGGTCGGCCTGCTGCGCTTCGACGCGACGCTGGCGGCCATGCCGGCGCAAGACTTCGTGCGCGAACTGCTGGTCGAACGCCTGCGCGTGCGCGAGGTCTGGGTCGGCCCCGGGTTCCGCTTCGGCCATGCGCGCGGCGGCGACCTCGCGTTGCTGCAGCGCATCGGCGCCGACGCCGGCTTCGCCGCGCACGCGATCGAACCGGTGCTGTTCGGCGGCGAAGCGGTATCGAGCACGCGCATCCGCGTCGCGCTCGCCGCCGGCGATTTCGACCTCGCCGAACGCCTGCTCGGGCGGCGCTACGCCATCGGCGGGCACGTGGTGCGCGGCCGCCAGCTCGGGCGCACGCTCGGCTTCCCGACCGCGAACCTGCGCTTCGGCGGCAAGACCCCGGCATTGCGCGGCATCTACGCGACGCTGGTGCACGGGATCGGCGCCGCGCCGATGCCCTCGGTGTCGAGCTTCGGCACGCGCCCGACCGTGGACGGCGTCGAGCCGCTGCTCGAGGCGCACCTGTTCGATTTCGACGGCGACCTGTACGGGAAACGCATCGAAGTCGAATTCGTCGCGAAACTGCGCGACGAGGAACGTTTCCCCGACCTGGCCGCGCTGGTGGAACAGATGCGCATCGACGCGACCCGCGCGCGCGAAATCCTGCAACAACGACCGAGACTGCGAGCTTCCGCGTGAGCGACGACAAGACCAACAAGGGCGGCGAGAACCCGTACAAGGCGACGATCCTGCTGCCGGAAACCGCGTTCCCGATGCGCGGCGACCTGCCCAAGCGCGAGCCGGACACGCTCGCGCGCTGGGAAGCGGAAGGCTTGTACGCGGGCATCCGCATGCACGCCGCCGGGCGCCCGCGCTTCGTGCTGCACGACGGACCGCCGTACGCGAACGGCGCGATCCACCTCGGCCACGCGGTCAACAAGATCCTCAAGGACATCATCGTCAAGTCGAAGACGCTGGCCGGCTTCGACGCGCCCTACGTCCCGGGCTGGGACTGCCACGGCCTGCCGATCGAGATCGCGATCGAGAAGAAGTGGGGCAAGGTCGGGGTCAAGCTCGACGCGGCCGAGTTCCGGCAGAAATGCCGCGAATACGCGACCGAACAGATCGACGTGCAGCGCCGCGACTTCAAGCGCCTGGGGGTGCTCGGCGACTGGGACAACCCGTACCGCACCCTCGACTTCAAGTTCGAGGCCGACGAGATCCGCGCGCTGGCGAAGGTGGTCGAGAACGGCCACCTGCTGCGCGGGGTGAAGCCGGTGTACTGGTGCTTCGATTGCGGTTCCGCGCTGGCCGAGGCCGAGATCGAATACCAGGACAAGGTCTCGCCGGCGGTCGATGTCGCCTACACCGCGCGCGAGAACAAGAAGATCGCCGGCGCGTTCGGTATCGACGTGCCCGACGGCGTCGAGGTCGCGGTGCCGATCTGGACCACCACGCCGTGGACGCTGCCGGCGTCGCTGGCGATCTCGCTCGGCCCGGAACTGGACTACGTGCTGGTCGAAGGCCCGGCCAAGCCCGACGGTTCGCGTCGCTGGCTGGTGCTGGCCGAGGCGCTGGCGGAAAAGGCGCTCAAGCGCTATGGCGTGGACGAGGTGGTGATCCACGGCCGCGCTGCCGGCGCGGCGCTGGAAGGCATGCACTTCGCCCACCCGTTCTACGCCGAACGCGACATCCCGATCCTGCTCGGCGACCACGTCAGCGCCGAGGACGGTACCGGCGCCGTGCATACCGCGCCCGGCCACGGCCAGGAGGACTTCGCGGTCTCGCAGAAATACGGGCTGGTCGAGAAATATTCGGCGGCGCAGCTGAATCCGGTCGACGGCCGCGGCGTGTACCTGCCGAGCACGCCGCCGGCAGCTCTCATGGGCGATGCCAGCGTCGAACTCGCCGGCATGCACGTGTGGAAGGCGAACGACGCGCTGGTCGAGGTGCTGCGCGCGAACGCGGCGCTGCTCGCGTTCTCGAAGCTGACCCACAGCTACCCGCATTGCTGGCGGCACAAGACGCCGGTCGCGTTCCGCGCCACGCCGCAGTGGTTCATCTCGATGGACCAGGCGAACCTGCGCAACGATGCGCTCGCCGCGATCAAGACGGTGACGTGGTATCCGCAGTGGGGCGAGGCGCGCATCGCCGGGATGGTCGCCGACCGTCCGGACTGGACGATCTCGCGCCAGCGCACCTGGGGCGTGCCGATCGCGCTGTTCGTGCACCGCGAAACCGGCGAGCCGCATCCGCGCAGCGTCGAGCTGATGCGCAAGGTCGCCGAACGCGTGGAGCAGGGCGGCGTCGATGCCTGGTATGCGCTCGATGCCGCCGAACTGCTCGGCGAGGAAGCCAGGGATTACGACAAGATCACCGACATCCTCGACGTCTGGTTCGATTCCGGCGTCACCCACGAGGCGGTGCTGTTGCCGCGCGGGCTCGGCAAGCCTGCCGATCTCTACCTCGAAGGCAGCGACCAGCACCGCGGCTGGTTCCAGAGTTCGCTGCTCACCGGCGTTGCCATCGACAAGGCCGCGCCGTACCGGCAATGCCTGACCCACGGCTTCACCGTGGACGAGCACGGCCGCAAGATGTCGAAGTCGCTGGGCAACGGCATCGAGCCGCAGGACATCATGAAGACCCTGGGCGCGGACATCCTGCGCCTGTGGATCGCCAGCGCCGACTACAGCAACGAGATGTCGCTGTCGCAGGAAATCCTCAAGCGCAACGCCGATGCCTACCGCCGCATCCGCAACACCGCGCGCTTCCTGCTCGGCAACCTGCACGGCTTCGAACCGGCGCGCGACCTGTTGCCGCTCGCCGACATGGTCGCGCTGGACCGCTGGATCGTGCATCGCGCCTGGCAGGTGCAGGAAGAGATCGCCAAGGCCTACGCCAATTACGACTTCGCCACGGTGGTGCAGGCGCTGATGAATTTCTGCAGCGTCGACCTCGGTTCGCTGTACCTGGACGTCACCAAGGACCGGCTGTACACGATGGGCGAGAATTCGCGCGGGCGGCGCAGCGCGCAGTCGGCGATGTTCCGCATCGCCGAGGCGTTCGCGCGCTGGATCGCGCCGATCCTCAGCTTCACCGCCGACGAGATGTGGGCATATTTGCCAAGGAATGTCCTGCCCGGCGAACGCGAAGGCAACGTGCTGTTCAGCGTGTGGTACGACGGGCTCGCGCCGCTGGCCGACGACGCGGCCTTGTCCGCCGCCGACATGGACCGCCTGCTCGCGCTGCGCGAACAGGTGGCGAAGACGCTCGAACCGATGCGCGCGGCCGGAGAGATCGGCGCGGCGCTCGATGCCGAGGTCGCGCTGCAGGCGAACCCGGCCGATGCCGCGTGGCTGGCGCCGTTCGCCGACGAACTGCGCTTCCTGTTCATCAGCGGCGACGTGTCGGTGCGGGCCGTGGGCGAGGCCGGGACGATCGGCGTCGCCGCGCTGCCGACGCAGAAGCCGAAATGCGTGCGCTGCTGGCACCGCCGCGCCGACGTCGGTTCCGACCCGCGGCATCCCGCGTTGTGCGCGCGCTGCGTGTCCAATATCGAGGGGCCGGGCGAGGACCGGAGGTGGTTCTGATTTTTCTCCCTCTCCCGCTGGCGGGAGGGGGGTTGGGGTGAGGGTGGCGTTCGCGCGATCCGCACCACCCTCATCCGGCGCTACGCGCCACCTTCTCCCGCCGGCGGGAGAAGGGTTATCCCGGACGCAAAAATGATCACTCCCAAACCCAACGCACTCTCGTGGCTCGCGCTTTCCGTGCTGGTCATCGTCCTCGACCAGTGGAGCAAGCACTGGGTCCTGGCCTCGTTGCCGGAATACACCGCGGTGACGGTGATCGACGGTTTCTGGAACTGGTACCGCACCTACAACACCGGCGCGGCCTTCAGCTTCCTCGCCGATGCCGGCGGCTGGCAGACCTGGTTCTTCACCGCGCTCGCGTTCGCGGTCAGCGCGCTGCTCGGCTACTGGCTGTCGCGCACGCCGCGCGGCGACTGGCGTTCGGCGCTGCCGTTCGCGTTGGTGATCGGCGGCGCGATCGGCAACGTCATCGACCGCCTGCTGCACGGCCACGTGGTCGATTTCATCCAGTGGCACTGGAAGGACGCGTACTACTACCCGGCGTTCAACCTCGCCGATTCGGCCATCGTCTGCGGCGCGGCGATGATCGCGTTGTTCAGCATCTTCGCGGGCAAGAAGAAGCAATCGCCGTCATCCTGAGGCGCAGCCGAAGGACCTGCTGTTCCTGCGCGCCACGAACGCCGAAAACAGGTCCTTCGCTTCGCCCAGGATGACAGCAGGATAGAATGGCCGACATGGACATCGTCCTCGCCAATCCCCGCGGTTTCTGCGCCGGCGTCGATCGCGCGATCGAGATCGTGAAGCGCGCGATCGAGACCCTCGGCGCGCCGATCTACGTGCGCCACGAGGTCGTGCACAACAAGTTCGTGGTCGACGACCTGCGCCAGCGCGGCGCGGTGTTCGTCGAGGAACTGGACGAGGTGCCGGACGGCGCGACCGTGATCTTCTCCGCGCACGGCGTCTCGCAGGCGGTGCGCGCCGAAGCCGAGCGCCGCGCGCTGAAGGTGTTCGACGCGACCTGCCCGCTGGTGACCAAGGTGCACCTGGAGGTCGCGCGCCAGTGCCGCGCCGGCCGCGACATGGTGCTGATCGGCCACGCCGGGCATCCCGAGGTCGAAGGCACGATGGGGCAGTGGAGCGCGCAATCCGGTACCGGCCGCATCCACCTCGTCGAGGATATCGACGACGTCGCCACGCTGGAACTCGCGCAGCCGGAAAACGTCGCCTACACGACCCAGACCACGCTGTCGGTGGACGACACGCGCGACATCATCGCCGCGCTCAAGGCCAGGTTCCCAGCGATCCAGGGACCCAAGAACGACGACATCTGCTACGCCACGCAGAACCGCCAGGACGCGGTGCGCGAACTCACCCGGGAATGCGACCTGGTGCTGGTGGTCGGTTCCCCCAACAGCTCCAATTCCAACCGCCTGCGCGAGCTGGCCGAACGCGAGGGCGTGGAAGCGCACCTGATCGACGGCGCCGGCGAAATCGACCCGGCCTGGGTCGAGGGCCGCGCCCACATCGGCGTCACCGCCGGCGCCTCCGCCCCGGACGTGCTGGTGCAGGGCGTGCTGGAACGGCTGCGCGGCCTCGGCGCGGTCGGCGTGCGCGAACTGCACGGCGAACCCGAGAGCATGGTCTTCGCCCTGCCCAAGGAGCTGCGGGTCCGGCTGGTGGATTGAGCGCCGCCCAGCGGCTAGAATTGCCGCCCTTGCCGGAATAGCTCAGTTGGTAGAGCGGCGCATTCGTAATGCGTAGGTCGTAGGTTCGAATCCTATTTCCGGCACCAGTTTCGCCAGCGTGGCGTTGGAACGCACATGGATCCGATTTCGCTCGAAGACCTGGCGCTGCTCGACGTGCTGCACAGGATCGACCAGCAGGTCGAACTGACCCACGGCGACAGCGAGATCCGCCAGCGCATGGTGGACAGCGGCCTCATCGTCGACGACGAGAACGGCCTGCGGCTGACCACGGCCGGGGTCGAGCTGTGCAAATCCCTGCAGCATCGCGTCGCCGCCGACGCCGAGGCCGAGAAGGTGTTGCAGGAACGCGGCGACGGCGAAGTCGGCGGGAACGGCGGCGCCCCGGCGCCCAGGCCGGGCTGATCGCGCCCAAGCCCGGTGCACGAATTGCAGCCCCGCCATGCGCGGGGCTTTTTCGTCGTCGCCGCGCGCATGGCATCCTTGCGCGCACGGAGGATCGACATGCATGACGCGATGAAATCGCTGGCGGCTGCGGCTGCGGCCGCGGCCCTGCTCGCGCTGGCGATGGTCCATCCCGCCGCGGGCGCGGAGCGGCGCGAGCCGTACGCCGCGCCGTCCGGCACCTGCGATGGCTGGCCACGGCTGGCGATCGGCATGGCCAAGGGCTTCTGCGCCGGGCTCGTGGCCGGCCCGACCGCGGCGGACAAGGCGCGGCCGATGCTGTTCCCGCGCGAACTGCTGCAGCTCGACGACGAGACCTGGCTGGTCAGCGACCTCGGCGGCTGGGGCACGGCGCGCGGCGCGGTGTGGACGCTGCGCGCGAAGGCGGGCACGCCCGCGAAACTGTCGAAGCTGCTGTCCGGGCTCAACCTGCCGCATGCGCTGGCCCTCGGCGCGGACGGGAAGGTCTATGTCGGCGAGATGAGCCGGATCTTCCGCTTCGATCCGCGCGCCGCGGATCCTTCCGCCAGCATCGAAACCGTCGTCGCGAACCTCCCCGACAACCGCCTGCACGAGAACCGGCACCCGCTGTCGGCGTTCGCGTTCGCACAAGACGGCGCATTGCTGGTCAACATTGGCGCGCCGTCCGACCAGTGCCTGGACGCGCATGGCCAGCGCCTCGGCGAGCTGTGCCCGCAAAGCGAATCCGGCGAACGCGCCGCGAGCATCCGTCGCTACGCGCCCGACGGCCACGGCGGCTGGAACCGCGACTACACGATCTACGCGCGCGGCCTGCGCAATTCCGTCGCGCTGGCGGTGCACCGCAGCGGCACCGTGCTGCAGGGCGAGAACAGCTACGACTTCGACGACCGCTGGCATCCGTTCGACGAAGTGAACCGGGTCGAGCCCGGCAAGCATTACGGCTGGCCGTACTGCTACGACGTCCGATCCGCGACGCCGGGCTGGAAGGCGACCAGCACCATCCGCTGCGCGTGTTCCGCGCACACGCCGCCGGCGCTGCTGCTGCCGCCGCATTCCGCGCCGCTGTCGCTGCTGTGGTACGACGGCGCGATGTTCCCGTCGCTGCGGGGCCAATTGCTGCTGTCGCTGCACGGCTTCCGCGCGACCGGGGGGCGCATCGTCGCCTACGCCACCGACGCGGATGGCGTGCCGGTCGCGGCCAGGGGCGCGCGTTATCCGGTGTACGGCGCGCCATCGCGTGCCTACGACGCGATGCCGTCGGCGGATGCGTTCGTGCTCACGCCGGGTTGGGACAGGCTCGCGGGCAAGCGCCCGCAGGGTTCGCCGGTCGGGCTGGCGGTGGCGCGCGACGGCGCGATCTGGACCAGCGACGACCGCGCCGGAATCGTGATCCGCATCGCCGCCGATCGCCCCTGAATCTCGCCCGCCGCGACGGCGGCCGGCTACAGTGGCGCCATCCACGAGGGAGCGATGCATGGTCGGCAAATCGGCGAACAAGGCCAGGACCGCCTACGTCTGCGGCGAATGCGGCGCCGACTACGCGAAATGGCAGGGCCAGTGCGAGGCCTGCGGCGCGTGGAACACGTTGTCGGAAATCGTGCTGGAAAACGCGTCGTCGAACCCGCCGGCCGCGCGCCGCGGCAGCTGGGCCGGCAAGGTCGATGCGCCGAAGGTGACCGCGCTGAAGGACGTGCGCCAGGACGCCGACGCGCGCGTGTCCACCGGCATCGGCGAACTCGATCGCGTGCTCGGCGGCGGCCTCGCCGAAGGCGCGGTGGTGCTGGTCGGCGGCGATCCGGGCATCGGCAAGTCCACGCTGCTGCTGCAGGCGCTGGCGCAGATGTCGCAATCGCTGCCGGGGCTGTACGTCACCGGCGAGGAATCGCTGGCGCAGGTCGCCGGCCGCGCGCAACGCCTCGGGCTGCCGATCGACGGGCTGCATGCGCTGGCCGAAACCGGGGTCGAGCGCATCCTCGAACACGCCGCCGCCGCGCGCCCGCGGCTGATCGTCGCCGATTCGGTGCAGACGCTGTGGACCGAGGCGCTGACCGCGGCGCCGGGTTCGGTGTCGCAGGTGCGCGAGAGCGCCGCGCGCCTGGTGCGCTACGCGAAGGAAACCGGCACCGCGGTGTTCCTCGTCGGCCACGTGACCAAGGAAGGCGGCATCGCCGGCCCGCGCGTGCTCGAGCACATGGTCGATGCGGTGCTGTATTTCGAGGGCGACGCGGGTTCGCGCTTCCGCGTGCTGCGCGCGTTCAAGAACCGCTTCGGCGCGGTCAACGAACTGGGCGTGTTCGCGATGGGCGACAAGGGCCTGCGCGAGGTGCCGAATCCGTCGGCGATCTTCCTCTCCGGCAGCGCCGCGCCACAGCCGGGCAGTTGCGTGATGGTCACGCGCGAGGGCACGCGTCCGTTGCTGGTGGAAGTGCAGGCGCTGGTGGATTCCTCGCCGTTGTCGAATCCGCGCCGGGTCGCGGTCGGCGTGGAGCAGAACCGCATGGCGATGCTGCTGGCGGTGCTGCATCGCCACGGCGGCATCGGCGTCGCCGACCAGGACGTGTTCGTCAATGTCGTCGGCGGCATCCGCGTGCAGGAAACCGCGGCCGACCTGCCGGTGCTGCTCGCGGTGCTGTCGTCGCTGCGCGACGCGCCGCTGGCGGACAAGACGGTGGCGTTCGGCGAAGTCGGCCTGAGCGGGGAAATCCGCCCGGTGCCCAATGGCGAGGAACGCCTGAAGGAGGCGGCGACGCACGGCTTCAAGCGCGCGATCGTGCCGAAGGCGAACGCGCCGAAACATGCCGCTTTGGAGCGGGGCGCATTCAAGGGCATGGAGGTGATCGCGGTCGAACGCCTCGCCGAGGCGCTCGACGCCGCGTGAAGCCTGCGATGGCGCACCGCGACCCGCACTTAACCTGAAGGCTGCTATCCGGGAACTTCCGCAGGCGAGGAGAACGCGATGGACGGCAATGCAGTAGGCTGGTTCGAGATCTATGTCGGCGACAGCACGCGATCGAAGGCGTTCTACGAAGCGGTCCTGGCGACGCGATTGGAACGTCTCGATAGCGGCGATATCGAAATGTGGGCATTCCCGCGCGGGGCGGAAAGGCCAGGCGCCGCCGGCGCCCTGGTCCGGATGCCGGGGTTCCCTGTCGGACACAACAGCACCATCGTCTATTTCACTTGCACGGATTGCGCCGTGGAAGCCGCGCGCGTGCCGGACAACGGCGGCAAGATATTCAAACCCAAGTTCTCGATCGGACAGTACGGGTTCATCGCCCTGGCCACGGACCCGGATGGCAACATGATCGGCCTGCATTCCATGAAGTGAAGCGGAGTCGTCGCATCCGCGAAGACGCCGCTGCGGATGTGGCTGCATGCCGAGGGCATCATGGAGATCGGATCGTGACCGGATCGGTCGTGGTGAAATCGCGATATGCCGCGCTGGCCTGCTGCGCATCGATGCTGGCCGCATGCGCGTCGATGACGACGATCGGTTCGCCGAACCCGGGGACCACGCTGGAACTCGAGGACAAGAGGCTCGAATTGCCGGCGACCACCAAGGTCGGCAGGACGACCTTCGGCCATTTCGCCTTCCGCGCCACCGAACCGGCCAAGCCCGATGCGCCGCCGTTCTACGGGCTCCTGCCGCTGGCGATTCGCAAGGGACAACTGGTCGCCGGCATCGTGCTGACCGCGCCGGTCATGTTGCTGACCAGGCTCCGTGGCGCGTTCAAGTTCTACGAAGTCGATGCGGGCAAGCGCGTGATCCGCTATCGCAACGCCGCCGGGGACCCGTGGATCGAATACGCGGTCAAGCCGGAGGAAGAAGCGCGCGCACGCGCCTGGTTCGAGGAACAGGACGAGGAGGCGAAGGAAGAGGCGGCGGAACGGGCTGAGGACGAAGCATCGAGTTCGCCCTGAGCGTGGTCAGTGCCCGCCTGACGCCGCGCCGCCCGCCTTGGCCGCGAACGGCGGTTTCGCCAGCCACACGAAGGCGATGACGATCAGGAAGATGATGCCTAGCAGGTGGAAGATCTCGTTGAAGCCGATCTGCGCCGCCTGGTTGGCGATCATGCGATCGAGGACGAACGCGCCGCGCTGCATGTCGCCGCCGCCGAGGCGGGATACGGTCTCGAGCGTCGCCGGGTCGGTGCGCGAAATGCTTTCGGTCAGGTGCGCGTGGTGGATCGCGCCGCGTTCGGTCCACGCATAGGTGGTGAGCGACGCGGCGAAACTGCCGCCGAGCGTGCGCATGAACGTCGCCAGGCCGGAACCGGCGGCGATTTCGTGCGGTTCCAGGTCCGAAAGCAGGATCGTCAGCACCGGCATGAAGAACAGCGCCACGCCCAGGCCCTGGAACAGCTGCACCTCTGCGATGGTGCGGAAGTCGACGTCGAGGTTGAAGCCCGCGCGCATGAAGCTGGTCAGCGCCATCGCCACGAACGCGAGGCTGGCGACCATGCGCAGGTCGAAGCGCGTCGCGTACAGGCCCACGAACGGCGTCAGCAGCACCGGCAGGATGCCGATGGGCGCGGTGGCGAAACCGGCCCAGATCGCGGTGTAGCCAAGGTTGCGCTGCAACCACAGCGGCACCAGGATGCCAACGCTGAAGAACGCGGCGTAGGCCACGACCATCGCCGCGGTGCCGGCGCTGAAGTTGCGGTGGCGGAACAGGCGCAGGTTGACGATCGGGTCGCGGTCGGTGAGTTCCCAGATGGTGAACACGACCAGCGAGATCGCGGCGACGATGGCGAGGATCACGATGGTGCTGGAGTGGAACCAGTCCTCGTCGTTGCCCAGGTCGAGCAGGATCTGCAGCGCGCCCACGCCCAGCACCAGGGTGGAGAGGCCGATGTAGTCCATCTTCGGCTTTTCCAGCCGTTCCGGCCGGCCCTTGAGCTGCGCGCCGACCACGGTGCTGGCGAAGATGCCGATGGGAATGTTGATGAAGAAGATCCATTCCCAGCTGTAGTTGTCGGTGATCCAGCCGCCGAGGATCGGCCCCGCGATCGGCGCGACCACCGTCACCATCGCCAGCAGCGCGATCGCCTGCCCGCGTTTCTGCGGCGGGTAGATCGACAGCAGCAGCGCCTGCGTCACCGGGTACATCGGCCCGGCGACGAAACCCTGCAGTGCGCGCGCCAGCACCAGCAGGCCCATGCTGTTGGCGATGCCGCACAGGAACGATGCGATCACGAACGCCAGCGTCGACCACATGAACAGCTTGCGTTCGCCGAAGCGCCGCGTCATCCAGCCGGTCAGCGGCAACGCGATGGCGTTGCTCACCGCGAACGAGGTGATGACCCAGGTCGCCTGGTTGGCGCTGCCGCCGAGGTTGCCGGAAATGGTCGGCAGCGACACGTTGGCGATGGTGGTGTCCAGCACCTGCATGAAGCTGGCCAACGCCAGCCCGAGCGTGGTCAGGGCCCGGTTCGGCGGCGCGAAGCCGGGCATGCCCATCGCGGTGTTGGCCGGGGGCGCGGGCGGCGCCGCGTCGGCGGCGGTTTCGGCGGACATTCTGCTTCGACCCGGTCCGTGTTCAGCGCGAGCCGGCGCCGAGGTTGTCGCGGATGATGCCGTCGATCAGCGCATCGGCCTTCGCCATCTGCTGCGCGTAGGCGTCGGTGACCAGGCCCTTGCCGTTGTCGGTGGTGGTCGGCAGCAGGCCGTCGCCCTTGTCGTGCAGGTTCACGTCCACGTCCATGCTCAGGCCCAGGCGCAGCGGATGCTGCTGCAGGTCCTTGCAGTCGAGCGCGACGCGGACCGGGACGCGTTGCACGATCTTGATCCAGTTGCCGCTGGCGTTCTGCGCCGGCAGCAGCGAGAACGCGCTGCCGGTGCCCATGCCCAGGCTCTGCAGCTTGCCGTGGTAGACGACGTCGCTGCCGTAGAGTTCGGAGGTGAGTTCGACCGGCTGGTTGAGGCGCAGTTTCTCCAGCTGCGTTTCCTTGAAGTTCGCGTCCACCCAGACTTCGTCCAGCGGCACGATCGCCATCAGCGGCGTGCCCGCGGCGATGCGCTGGCCCAGTTGCACGTTGCGCTTGGCGATGTAGCCCGACACCGGCGCGAGCACCTGCGCGCGCTGCACGGCGAGGTAGGCCTGGCGCAGCTGCGCGGCGGCGGCCTGCACCTGCGGGTTGGCCGCGAGCGTGCTGTTGTCGACCAGCGCGCGGTTGCGCGCGGTGGTGTCCTGCGAAGCGGACAGCGCGGCTTCGGCGGCGGCGAGTTGCGCCTGCGCATGCGCGAGTTCCTCGGCGGAGACCGCGCCGCTGGCGACCAGCCCGCTGCGGCGGGCGACGTCGGCGCGCGCCTGCTCCAGCGCGACCCGGCGCGCGGCGATGTCGGCCTGGCCGGCGTCGACCGCCTTGTACAGCCCGCGCACCTGGCGCACGGTGTTGGCGAGGTTGGCGACCGCCTGCTGGTAGGCGACGTCGGTGTCGGCGTGGTCGAAGCGCACCAGCACCTGGCCGGCTTCGACCTTCATGCCGTCGTCGACCGCGATGCCGACCACCGTGCCGCCGACCTGCGGCGTCACCGTGACCACGTTGCCCTGCACGTAGGCGTCGTTGGTCTGTTCGTGCCAGCGCCCGTAGAACAGGTGGTACAGCAGCCACGCGATGCCGGCGACCACGACGACCGTGGC
This sequence comes from Thermomonas sp., assembly GCA_044226035.1. GTDB lineage: Bacteria > Pseudomonadota > Gammaproteobacteria > Xanthomonadales > Xanthomonadaceae > Pseudoluteimonas. Next base: position 66,832 of record JBGAHT010000002.1, read on the forward strand.
GAGGATCGCCAGCGCCTTGCGCCGCTTGCCGTTGCCGCCGGCGTTCGCGGCGGCGTTCTTCGCTTCGGGATTGATTTCGGTGGTCATGGCGTGGTCGCGGGAGCGGAAGGGGAGAGGAAGGCGGAAGCGTCTTCGGGCATGGGCAGCTTCGAGGCGGGCAATCCGCCGCCGAGCGCCTGGTCGAGGTCGACCGCCGCGGCGATGCGGTGCGCGCGCAGCGTCGCGACCTGTTGTTCGAGCATGAGCAGGGGCTTCTGCACGTTGAGCACGTCGATCTGGCTGGCGATGCCGGCCTTGTAGCGCAGCGAGGCGAGGTCGAACGCCTTGCGCGCGTCGTCGCGCGCGCGGGTCGCGGCCGCGAGTTGCGCGTCGAGGCTGCGCGCGGATTGCACCGCGTCCGCGACTTCGCGCATCGCGCCGAGCAGGGCCTGGTCGTAGCCGGCGACCGCGAGGTCGTAGTCGGCGTCGCTGCCGGCCAGCTGGTTGCGCAGGCGCCCGCCGTCGAGGATCGGCAGGGTCAGGCCGGGGCCGGCGTTGACCAGCAGCGAGTGGCTGCCGAACAGGTCGCCGAGGTTGCCGGCGGCGAGGCCGACCATCGCGGCGAGGTTGATCGTCGGATAGAACTCGGCCTTGCTGGCGTCGATGCCGCGGCGCGCGGCCTGCACCCGCCACAGCGCGGACACGACGTCGGCGCGGCGCGCGAGCAGGTCGCTCGGCAGCACCGACGGCAGCGCGATGCCGGGCGAGGGATCCAGCCGCGGGCGCGCGATTTCCAGCCCGCGGTCCGGGCCCTTGCCGACCAGCGCGGCGAGCGCGTTGCGCAGCGCGTCGATCTGCTGCTGCGCGGCTTCGGCCTGCTGCTTGGCCGCGGATTCGTTGCTGGCGTTCTGCTCGACCGCGATGCGGTTGTCGATGCCGGCCTTCGCGCGCTGCTGGCTCAACCCGAGCAATTTGCCCGAACGCGCCTCTTCGGCGTTGGCCACGTCCTGCAGTTCGTAGGCCTGGGCGAGCGCGATGTAGCTGCGCGCGATGTTGCCGGCGAGCGTCACCCGTGCCGCTTGCGCATCGACGTCCTGCGCGCGCGCGGCGCCGAGCGCGGACTGCCACTTCGCGCGCTTGCCGCCCCACAGGTCGGGCGCGTACTTGAAGTCGAGGGAAAGGATGTAGGCCGTGCTGAAGTCGCCGCCGATCGGCGCCGGCGCCAGCGTTTCCGGTATCTGCAGCCCCAGCGCCTGCGCGCCCGCGCCCAGCGTGGGCTTGCGCAGCGCGTCGACGAGGCCGGCCTGGGCGATGGCCTTGCGCGTGCGCGCGTCGGCCGCGTCGATCGACGGCGAGCCGGCGAGGCCTTCCTCGATCAGCGCGTCCAGTTGCGGGTCGCCCAACGCGGTCCACCATCGTTCCTGCGGCCACTGCGCGGGCGCGAGCCGCGCGCCGGACAGAGCGCGTTGCGCGGCGATCGCATCGGCCTGCATCGGCGTGGCCTGCGGCGCCAGGCCGCCGGTACTGGCGCATGCGGCCAGCAGCGCCGTCGCCAGCGCGGTGGAAAGGCGAACGAAGGAGGCGGGGAAGGGAGTCATGGCTTGCGTTCGTTGCCGGTGAGGTTGGCGTGCACGTGTTCGAGCATGCGCACGAGTTCGATGCGCTGCCCGGCGTCGAGTTCGGCGAGCGCGCGTTCGCGCACGCGTTCGGCGCAGGCTTCGAGTTCCGGCCAGATCGCCCGGCCGCGCGCGGTGAGCACGATGCGCAGCGCGCGGCGGTCGGAAGGGTGGGCTTCGCGCTGCAGCAACCCGGCCGATTCGAGGCGGTCGAGCAGGCGGGTCATCGCGCCGGGGTTGAGTTCGGCGGCCTGCGCCAGTTCGCTCGCGCTCGCGGTGCCGAAATGCAGCTTCTTCAGCGTGATGTACTGGCTGAGCGTGAGGTCATGGCCGGTGGCGGCCAGCTCGCGCTCCATCGCGTCGCGCAGGGCGTCGCGGACCTGCCGGAACAGCAGGCCGAGCGAGGAACCGCAGGCGTCCAGGTCGGGGGTCGGGGAAGGCATGGCGCGGCATGATGCGCGCCCATGCAAAAGTTGTCAAGGCAAATATACGATTCGGAACGATATTCGCTATTTACCAAGAATTACAATTAGTTACGACCTGTGCAGCAGCAATTCCAGCACGAACCGGCTCCCGAAGAAGGCCAGCAGCAGCAGGCCCATCGCCACCAGGGTCCAGCGCACGGCGATGCTGCCGCGCCAGCCGCGCCGCCAGCGCCCCAGCAGCAATCCGCCGAACACCAGCCACGACAGCAGGCTGAGCACGGTCTTGTGCACCAGGTGCTGGGCGAACAGGTTTTCGACGAACAGCGCGCCGGTCAGCAACGTCAGCGTCAGCAGCGCGAAACCGACCGCGATGGTGCGGAACAGCAGCGTCTCGAGTTCGGTCAACGGCGGGAACGCGCGCAGCCAGGCGTGGCGCTGGTGGCGGCGCAACGCGCGTTCCTGCAGCCACAGCACGATCGCGAGCAGGGCGGCGACCGCGAGGGTGGCGTAGGCGAGCAGCGCGACCCAGGCATGCAGCAGCAGGCGCCAGTCCAGCGGATCGGGTTGGGTCGCATGCCCGTACAGGCCGTATCCGAGCAACGAGAGCGCGGCCAGCGGGAACACCAGCACGCCCAGCGCGCGCGTGCGCCCGTACGCGCCGACGAGCATGGTCAGCGTCGCCATGCCGAGCCCGACCAGCGACAGCGCGGCGAAGAAATGCAGGTCGGTGTAGCCGGTGCTGCGCCAGGCGAGGTAATGGGTGGCGCCGTGCAGGAGCAGGGCGAGGCCGGCCGGCAGCAGCCAACCGCGTGGATTCGCGTCCTCGCGCCGCAGCGACACCACCAGCCAGCCGGTCGCGAGCAGGTACAGCCCGATGGCGATGAGAACGATTGTCATCGGAGCAGTGTCGCACAAAGGCCGGCCGCTATAATCGCCGCCGGTTTTCCACGCGCGGCATGTCGATGTTCGAATCCCTGACCCAGCGCCTCTCCGGCACCATCGACCGCCTGCGCGGCCGCGGCCGCCTCACCGAGGAGAACATCCGCGAAGCCACGCGCGAGGTGCGCATCGCGCTGCTCGAGGCGGATGTCGCGCTGCCGGTGGTGCAGGCGCTGATCGAGCGCATCAAGGTGCGCGCGGTCGGGCAGGAAGTGCTGAAGTCGCTGACGCCCGGGCAGGCGCTGATCAAGGTCGTGCGCGACGAACTGGCCGCGGTCATGGGCTCGCAGGCCAGCGAACTGAACCTCAACGTGCCGGCGCCGGCGGTGGTGCTGATGGCCGGCCTGCAGGGCGCGGGCAAGACCACCACCGTCGCCAAGCTCGCGCGCCACCTCAAGGAGAAGCGCAAGAAGAAGGTGATGGTGGTCAGCGCCGACGTCTATCGCCCGGCCGCGATCGAGCAGTTGCAGACGCTGGCGCGGCAGGTGGACGTGCTGTTCTTCCCGTCGGAGGCGTCGCAGAAGCCCGAAGCCATCGTCCGCGCCGCGATCGACGATGCGAGGAAGTCCTACGTCGACGTGCTGATCGTCGACACCGCCGGCCGCACCAGCATCGACGACGCGATGATGTCCGAGATCAAGGCGCTGCACGCCGCCGTCGATCCGGTCGAAACCCTGTTCGTCGTCGATTCGATGACCGGCCAGGACGCGGCGGTCACCGCGAAGCATTTCGGCGAGGCGCTGCCGCTGACCGGCGTGGTGCTGACCAAGACCGACGGCGACGCGCGCGGCGGCGCCGCGCTCTCGGTTCGCTACATCACCGGCAAGCCGATCAAGTTCGTCGGCACCGGCGAGAAGACCGACGGCCTCGACGTGTTCCATCCCGCGCGCGCGGCCGGCCGCATCCTCGACATGGGCGACGTGCTCGGCCTGGTCGAACAGGTCGAGCAGCAGGTCGACAAGGACAAGGCGGCGAAGCTCGCGGAGAAGGTCGCCAAGGGCAAGCGCTTCGACCTCAACGACCTGCGCGACCAGCTCGAGCAGATGCAGAACATGGGCGGCCTGCACGGGCTGATGGACAAGCTGCCGGGCATGGGCCAGATCCCCGACCACGTGAAGAGCCAGGTCACCGGCAAGGAAATCCCGCGCCAGATCGCCATCATCAATTCGATGACGAAGAAGGAACGCCGCAACCCGGCGCTCATCAACGGCTCGCGGCGCGCGCGCATCGCCCGCGGCGCGGGGCTTGCGCCGGCCGACGTCAACAAGCTGATGAAGCAGTACCAGCAGATGGAGAAGATGATGGGCAAGCTCGGTCGCGGCGGCATGAAGGGCATGATGCGCGGCCTGAGCGGGATGATGGGCGGGCGCGGCGGCATGCCGTTCCGCTGACATGAAGCGCAGCCCGCACAAGGCGGCCGAACGCCACCGCAGCGAACGCGCGGGCTGGCTGCGCGCCGCCGTGCTCGGCGCGAACGACGGCATCGTCTCCACCGCCAGCCTGGTCGTCGGCGTCGCCGCGGCGCAGGCCGACCCGCGGCAGGTGCTGCTCGCCGGGTTGGCGGGCCTGGTCGGCGGCGCGATGTCGATGGCGGCGGGCGAATACGTGTCGGTGAGCTCGCAGGCCGATACCGAGGCCGCGGACCTGGCCAAGGAACGCTGGGAACTCGAGCACTACCCGGAAGGCGAACACCACGAACTGGTCGGCATCTACGTCAAGCGCGGGCTGACGCCCGAGCTCGCGGACCAGGTCGCGACCCAGCTCGCCGCGCACGATGCGCTCGCGACCCACGCCCGCGACGAACTCGGCATCACCGAAGCCCTGCGCGCGCGCCCGGTGCAGGCGGCGCTCGCGTCCGCGGCTTCCTTCGCGGTGGGCGCGTTGCTGCCGATCGCGATCGTGCTGCTGGCGCCGGCCTCCAGCTCCGGCTTGTGGGTCACCGGCTTGTCGCTGGCCTGCCTCGCCATGCTCGGGGCGCTCGCCGCCCAGGCGGGCGGGGCGTCCATGCTGCGCGGGGCCGTGCGCGTGTGCCTGTGGAGCGCGCTGGCGATGGGGTTCACCGCGGCCGTCGGCCACTGGTTCGGCGTGGCGGTGTCCGGCTGAGCCCGGGCGCTTTGCGCTGGGTCGCGAATTCCCTTTATAATCGCCAGCTTACCCGGCCATTCCGGCCGCTGGGCAACACCGAGAAACCGCAATGGTCAAGATCCGCCTTACCCGCGGCGGCGCCAAGAAGCGCCCCTTCTACCACGTCATCGTCACCGACCAGCGCTCCGCGCGCGACGGCCGCAACATCGAGCGCGTGGGCTACTACAACCCTGTCGCCTCGGGCAACGACAAGCCGTACGAACTCGACCTCGAGCGCATGAAGCACTGGGTCGGCCTCGGCGCGCAGATGAGCGAGAAGGTCGCGGACCTGTACAAGCAGGCTTCGAAGTCCGTTTGACCGCTTCGCCGCCTGATGCAGGCGGCATCGTATCGATGAACGCACCGGATGCCGGCCAGCGGATGATCACCGTCGGCCGCGTGCACGGTGCGTTCGGCGTGCGCGGCGAACTCAAGCTCGAATCCTTCACCTCGCCGGAAAGCGCGATCCTGCGCTACCAGCCGTGGATCCTGCGCGACGCGCAGGGCCGCGAACGCAGCATCGAGGGCGTGCGCGGGCGCGCCGGCGCGAAGGGATTGGTGGCGACGATTCCCGGCATCGAAGGCCGCGATGCGGCCGAGGCGATGCGCGGAACCGAAGTGCTGGTGCCGCGTTCGGCGCTGCCGCCGCCGGCGCCGGGCGAGTACTACTGGGTCGATCTCGAAGGCCTGCGCGTGCGCAACGTCGAGGGCATCGACTTCGGCACCGTTTCGCACCTGTTCTCCACCGGCGCGAACGACGTGCTGGTGGCGCGCGGCGAGCGCGAACGCATGATTCCCTTCCTCGAACCGGACTACATCCGCAGCGTCGATTTCGACGCCGGCGTGGTCACGGTCGATTGGGACGCCGATTTCTAAGCCCTCCCCTTCAAGGGGAGGGTTTGGGTGGGGATGGTGTTCAATGACGATGCCGCAAAAGACAACACCATCCCCATCCCGGCCTTCCCCTTGAAGGGGAAGGAGAAAAGCATGCGCTTCGACATCGTCAGCCTGTTCCCCGAATTCGTCGCCCAACTCGCCGCGCACGGCGTGGTCGGGCGCGCGGGCGAGCGCGGGCTGCTGTCGATCCACGGCTGGAACCCGCGCGATTTCGCCGAGGGCAACTACCGTCGCGTCGACGACCGCCCGTTCGGCGGCGGCCCGGGCATGGTGATGCTGGTCGATCCGCTGCGGGCCGCGATCCGTGCCGCGCGCGCGGCGGATCCGGCGCCCGCGAAAACCCTCTACCTCAGTCCGCAGGGCCGGCGACTGGACCAGGCGAAGGTCCGCGAACTGGCTTCGCAGCCGCGGCTGGTGCTGCTCTGCGGCCGCTACGAGGGCGTGGACGAACGCCTGCTGCAGGCCGAGGTCGATGAGGAAATCTCCATCGGCGACTACGTCCTGTCCGGCGGCGAGCTGGCCGCGGCCGTGCTGGTCGATGCCGTGGCCCGGCTGCAGGAGGGCGCGCTGAACGACGCCGAATCCGCGGCGCAGGACAGTTTCGGGGGCGAGGGCCTGCTCGATTGCCCGCACTACACCCGCCCGGTCGAGCACGAGCTGGGGTCCGTCCCCGAGGTGCTGCTGTCCGGCAACCACGCCGAAATCGCCCGCTGGCGGCGGATGCAGGCGCTGGGCCGGACCTGGCTGCGGCGGCCGGACCTGCTCGACGAGGCGGCGCTGGCCCCGGCCGACCGCAAGCTGCTGGAGGCTTTCCGGCTGGTCTTGGGGCAGGGCGGCGACCCGGCCTAAGCGCTGGCGCCACAAGGAAAAAATCCCGCTATAATGCGCGGCTTCGTTCCACCAGCCAGGACGCGGGTCCACGTGCACTCGCGCCGACAACCACACCAACAGGCAACGCCATGAAGACTCCGTCGATCCACACCCTCGTCCAGGATTTCGAGACCGCGCAGGCCGGTCGCAAGCTGCCCGACTTCGGCCCCGGCGACACCGTCGTCGTCAACGTCAAGGTCAAGGAAGGCAACCGCGAACGCGTGCAGGCCTACGAAGGCGTCGTGATCGGCAAGAAGAACGCGGGCCTGAACTCCGCCTTCACCGTGCGCAAGATCTCGCACGGCTTCGGCGTCGAGCGCGTGTTCCAGACCCACAGCGCGACGATCGATTCGGTGCAGGTCAAGCGCCGCGGCGACGTGCGTGCGGGCAAGCTGTATTACCTGCGCGGCCTCGAGGGCAAGAAGGCGCGCATCAAGGAAGACCTGGCCGGCAACGCCAAGGCCAAGGCCGCCGCGGCTGCCGCCGCCGCCGAGTAATTCGTCGCCTCATCGCGATGTCGAAACGGCCACCTTGCGGTGGCCGTTTTGTTTTCAGGGTCGGAAGAGGAATGCGGATTGCTTCACGCCGATTTGCGAAGAAGGTTCGGCTTGAATGAATTGCTAGGGGGCAAACCCGGCGATGTACAAGGCGTAGGATTCACCGCGCTTGCCGCCAGTACTGGCGCGGTACGGCTTATCTCGTTTTTCTTCGTGGTATTTCGCTCTTAAAACAGGGTCACTTGTCGCATGAATGAAGAGCGCTTTTTCCAATGCGATCGCGTCCTCTATACCGTGACCTTCGCTGAGCACTTGGAAATGTTCAAAACCTATGCGCTTGTAGGAATCCTTGCGGCTGCTGACGTCGGCTGTTATGCCAACAAGATACTGTGCCACATCAGATCTTGAAGAAAATGCAGACAGTTGCTTCACATGCTGAGCGAACATGGATTGCCCTCTAGTGTCTTTGTCGCGCGAAATCCCCGCGATGACGGATATTAGCCCACAACTCCGGCATTATCCGGGCATGACTGAAACTGCAAGCGTCCGCCTCGACCTGTGGCTGTGGGCCGCGCGCTTCTACCGCACGCGCGCGCTGGCCAAGCAGGCCATCGACACCGGCAAGGTCGAGGTGGACGGGCAACGCGCGAAACCGTCGCGCGGCGTGCGCGTCGGCGATGAGCTGCTGGTCGCGCGCGGCGACGAGCGTTTCGAAATCGAGGTGCTCGCGCTCGCCGACGTGCGCGGCCCGGCCAGCGTCGCGCAAACCCTGTATCGCGAATCGGAATCCTCGCGGCTCGCGCGCGAACACGCGCGCGCGTTGCGCGCCGCCGAACGCAGCGGCTACCGCGCGCCGGAAACCAGACCCG
>JBGAHT010000003.1:0-74889 GCA_044226035.1 Thermomonas sp.
AGTTCGGCGCTGCGGATCAGGATGTTGAGGTCGAGGTCGCCGTCGCGGTTGAGCCAGCCGAACGCGCCGGTGTAGGCGCCGCGCCCGGTTCCCTCGAGTTCGGCGATGACCTGCATGCAGCGCACCTTCGGGCAGCCGGTGATGGTGCCGCCGGGGAACACCGCGGCGATCGTCGCGCCGGGCGTCGCGTCCGCGCGCAGGCGGCCGCGCACGTTGCTGACGATGTGGTGCACGTGCGCGTAGCTTTCCACCGTCATCAGCTCGTCCACCTCGACGCTGCCGGGCACGCACACGCGGCCGAGGTCGTTGCGTTCGAGGTCGATCAGCATCACGTGTTCGGCGCGTTCCTTGGGGTTGCCGACCAGGTCGCGGATGCGCGCCGCGTCGTCGTCGCCGTCGAAGCGCGGGCGCGTGCCGGCGATGGGCCGGGTCTCGACCACGGCCTGCCCCGGGCTTGATCCGGGGTCGCCGCGCACCGACACCAGCCGTTCCGGCGAGGCGCTGACCACCGCGAAACCCTCGCCGGCGAACACCCCGGCGAACGGCGCGGGGTTGTGGGTGCGCAGGCGCTGGAACAGTTCCGCCGGCTGCGGCGCGCGCGCGAACCGCGCGTTCCAGCCGCGGCTGATGTTGGCCTGGAACACGTCGCCGGCGGCGAGGTAATCGAGCACGCGGCGCACGCCGTCGGTGAAGCGTTCGGGTTCATCCTCGTCGATGCGCGTCGGCGGCGTCCATTCCGGCAGCGGCGGCTGCGCGGCGAGCGCGGCGATGTCGGCTTCGATGGCATCGAGCATGCCGGCGTGCGCGGTTTCGGCCACGGCCACGCATTCGCCGCTGGCGCGGTCGCGCAGGACCGCCGCCGGGCAACGCAGCGCCAGCGCGACCGGCACCGCGCCGGGCGCGGGCGGCAGCGACAGCACCGGCTCGATTTCGCGCGCGAGCTCGTAGGCGAGGAACAGCGCCCAGCCGCCGCGGAACGGCCAGCGCCCGTTTCGGTCGGCATGTTCCCCGCGCGGAATGCGTTGGTTCCGCCATTCGCGGTCGAGCGCGGCGAGGAAGGTTTCGCCCTCGCGCAGGCGCACCGATTCGCCGTTCGCGGCGAGCAGCAGGTCCCAGCGTCCCTGCGCGGTGCCGGCCGCGGCGGATTCGAGCAGCAGCGGATAGCGCGCCGGCGCCGACCGGTGCAAGTCGAGCAGGTCGAAACCGGCAGCGAGCGCGCGGGTGGCGAGCACCGGCCGGTCCGCTGCCGCCATGCCCGCGCTCAAGCCGTCGCTTGCGGCGCGGTTCCGCAGGCGTGGCAGTAGCGCGCGAATGCGCTCTTGCGCGCGGCGCATTTCGCGCAATGATCGAAGATGCCGATGCCGCAATGCGGGCAGAAATCGTTGGCCGTGTCCTTGAGGTCGACACGGCGTTCGCAACCCGGGCAGACGCCCTTGTCCAGCCGCGCCAGGGCGACGTCGTAGCCGAGTTCCTCGCGGCGTTCGTGCTCGGGTTGCTGCTCGGCCAACTTCTGCCGTTCGAGGTAACGGCTCAGCCCCAGGATCGCCCAGCGCCCGACCAGTGCCGTCACCACGATGCCCACCGCGTAGCGCACGTAACCACCGTAGCTGGGCAGGTACGGCACCAGCTCGACGAAGAAGGCGAACAGCGCGAACAGGATGAAGCCCCACACGAACGGCCACCACCGGCTTTTGCGGTGGCGCGAGAACAACCAACCGGCGATGACCAGCAACGGCAGGGTCAGCGCGAGCCGATAGCCGAACACGCGTAGTTCCACCTTGCGTTGTTCCGTATCGAGCCTGCGCTGCGCATCCACCTCGAGCAGGTCGAGCCTGGCCTGCGCCTGTTCGGCGGCCTGCTGCGCGTCCAGCGCGATCTGGCGTTGAGCGTCCAGGCGCAGTTGCGCCTGCTGCTCCTTCGCCTTCAAGGCATCCAGCGCACGGGTGCGCGAGATTACTTCCGGATCCTGGTCGGGGCGGCTGGTCGCGCTACGCGTGGCGATCCAGTTGGAGAAGGCCTCGCGCGCGTTCTGGTTGGTCTTGCCCGCCACTTCCAGCGCGAGCTGCGCCTGCGCCAGTTCGCGGTCGGCGGCGCGCCCGCGGGCATTGGCGCGCTCGATCGCCTCGCGCAGCGGATGCGCGGCGCCCTGGTCCATGAAGCGTTCGAGCTGCAGCGGCTGCTCGATCCGCGGCAGGTCGCCGACGATGGTGTTGCCCAGCCCGATCAGGAACCCGGCGAACACCAGCGCCACCACCCACAAGCCACGGTGGAACCATTTTTCAGACAATCGCAAGGACTTGCCCATCGGTGATTCCCCCTGTTGCGGCGCGAAAGAATCAGGCGCGGCGGAACACCAGCGTGCCGTTGGTGCCGCCGAAGCCGAACGAGTTGGACATCGCGATGTCCACCTGCTTTTCGCGCGCGACGTGCGGCACGTAGTCCAGGTCGCAGCCCTCGGACGGATGGTCGAGGTTGATCGTCGGCGGGATGATGCCGGTGTGCAGCGCCATCGCCGAGAACACCGCCTCGACGCCGCCGGCCGCGCCGAGCAGGTGCCCGGTCATCGACTTGGTCGAGCTGACCATCACCGACTTCGCCGCCTCGCCCATCGCGCGCTTCATCGCCATCGTCTCGGCGAGGTCGCCGGCCGGCGTGGACGTGCCGTGCGCATTGATGTAGCCGACCTGCGCGGGGTCGATGCCGGCGTCGCGGATGGCGTTGGCCATGCAGCGCGCCGCGCCGTCGCCGTTCTCGCTCGGCGCGGTCATGTGGTAGGCGTCGCCGCTCATGCCGAAGCCGGCGAGCTCGCAGTAGATGCGCGCGCCGCGCGCCTTGGCGCGTTCGTATTCCTCGAGCACCAGGATGCCGGCGCCGTCGCCCATGACGAAGCCGTCGCGGTCCTTGTCCCACGGGCGCGAGGCCCTGGCCGGATCGTCGTTGCGGGTGGACAGCGCCTTCATCGCGCAGAAGCCGCCGAGCGAGGTCGGCGTGGTCGCGTACTCGGCGCCGCCGGCGACCATCGCGTCGGCCTCGCCGTACTGGATCATGCGCATCGCCAGGCCGATGTTGTGCGTGGCCGTGGTGCAGGCGGTGACCGCGGCGATGTTCGGGCCCTTGGCGCCGGTCATGATCGAGACCTGCCCGGCGATCATGTTGATGATGGTGCTGGGCACGTAGAACGGCGAGATCTTGCGCGGGCCGCCGGCGGCGTACTTCAGCGTGGTTTCCTCGATGCCGTGCAGGCCGCCGATGCCGGCGCCGATGGCCACGCCGATGCGTTCGGCCGCCTCGCCCTCGATCGCGATGCCCGAATCGGCGATGGACATCAGCGCGGCCGCGACGCCGTAGTGCACGAAGGGATCCATCTTCTTGATGTCCTTCGGCGCGATCCAGCGGGCCGGATCGAAATCCTTGACCTCGCCCGCGATCCGGGTCGGGAACGCGGAGGCGTCGAAGTGGGTGATCGGGCCGATCCCCGACCGGCCGTTGACGATGCCGTCCCAGCTCGTGGCCAGGTCGTTGCCCAGCGGCGAAACGATGCCGAGACCGGTGACGACGACGCGACGCTTGCTCATGCCTGGCTCCCGGGCCCGATGCCCATGCGAATGCTCATCTGCTCATGACGTACATACGCCCGCGGATGCGGCTCCGGAAACACGCGGGGCCGCATGCGCGGCCCCAGCGGTGTCACGGCCACGGCGCGCGGGCGCCGGCGACTTCACGCCTTGACGTGGGCCTTGACGTAATCGATCGCCTGCTGCACCGAGGTGATCTTCTCGGCTTCCTCGTCCGGGATCTCGCACTCGAACTCTTCCTCGAGCGCCATCACCAGCTCGACCGTGTCGAGCGAGTCCGCGCCGAGGTCGTCGACGAAGGAGGCGTTGTTGGTGACTTCTTCTTCCTTGACGCCAAGTTGTTCGACCACGATCTTCTTGACGCGTTCTTCGATGCTGCTCATCTGTCTTCGCTCCTCCGGGGAGTCCGTTGCGGCGGGTAGTGTAAGGGAAAGCCGCGGCATTCGCGCATCGCCGCGGAAGCCTTCCGGCTCAATGACTTAGGGCGTGTAGCTTTCGCAAAGTGTGCTCATGGCATGTACATGCCACCGTTCACGTGCAGGGTTTCGCCGGTGATGTACGCGGCGTTCGGGCCGGCCAGGAACGCCACCGCTCGCGCGATGTCGGCCGGCTCGCCGAGGCGGCCCAGCGCGATCTGCCCGAGCATCGCGTTCTTCGCGTCCTCGGGCAGTTCGCGGGTCATGTCGGTATCGATGAAACCGGGCGCGACGACATTGACGGTGACGCCGCGCGAACCGATCTCCTTCGCCAGCGACTTGCTGAAGGCGATGATGCCGGCCTTGGCCGCGGCGTAGTTGGCCTGCCCGGCGTTGCCGGTCACGCCGATCACCGAGGCGATGTTGACGATGCGGCCCTTGCGCGCCTTCATCATCCCGCGCATCGCCGCCTTGCAGCTGCGGAACACGCTGGTGAGATTGGTGTCGAGGATCGCCTGCCAGTCCTCGTCCTTCATCCGCAGCAGCAGGTTGTCGCGGGTGATGCCGGCGTTGTTGACGAGGATGGAAAGGCCGCCGAATTCCTTGCCGACGGCATCGACCAGCGCTTCGATCGCGCCCGGCGCGTTGACGTCGAGCACGCGCCCCGCGCCGCCCTTCGCGGCGAGGCGCTGCGAAATCGCGGCGGCGCCGGATTCGCTGGTGGCGGTGCCGATGACGGTCGCGCCCTGCGCGGCCAGTTCGTCGGCGATGGCCGCGCCGATGCCGCGGCTGGCGCCGGTGACGAGGGCGATTTCACCCTTGAGAATTTCGGTCATGCTGTAAATCCTTCGATTCTTCCCGGAAGTCGCCGCTTCACTTCCATTCCGCCAGCGCGGTTTCGAAATCGCCGACGTTGCCGATCGCGCGCGCGTCCATGGCCTTGTCGATGCGCTTCACCAGGCCCGCCAGCACCTTGCCCGGGCCGCATTCGGCGACGCGGGTCGCGCCGCGCGCGGCCAGCGCCTCGATGCAGCGCGTCCACTGCACCGGCAGGTACAGCTGCCGCACCAGCGCGTCGCGAATCGCGTCGATGCCGTCGTGCGCCTTCGCGTCCACGTTCTGCACCACCGGCAACGACGGCGCGCGCCAGTGCAGCCCGGCCATGGTTTCGGCGAGCCGGTTCGCGGCTTCGCGCATCAGCGGCGTGTGCGAGGGCACGCTGACCGCGAGCTTCACCGCCTTGCGCACGCCTTTTTCCTGCAGCAGCGCCAGCGCACGGTCGACCGCCGCGGCATCGCCGCCGATGACGATCTGCCCCGGCGAGTTGTAGTTGGCCGGGACCACGACCTCGCTGCCGGATGCCTCCTCGCAGGCGGCTTCCACCAGCGCGTCGTCGGCGCCGAGCACCGCGGCCATCGCGCCGGTACCGGCGGGCGCGGCGTCCTGCATCAGCTGGCCGCGGATGCGCACCAGGTGCGCGCCGTCCTTCAGCGACAGCGCGCCGGCGGCGACCAGCGCGGTGTATTCGCCCAGGCTGTGACCGGCCAGCACGGCGGGTCCGGGCCCGCCCTGCGCCTGCCACGCGCGCCACACGGCGATGCCTGCGGCCAGCAGCGCGGGCTGGGTGTATTCGGTGCGGTTGAGCATTGCCTCGGGGCCGCCCTGCGACAGCGCCCAGAGGTCCGCGCCGGCGCCGTCGGAGGCTTCCTCGAAGGCCGCGCGCACCACCGCGTGCGTTTCCGCCAGCTCGGCGAGCATGCCGACCGACTGCGACCCCTGTCCGGGGAACACGAAGGCGAGTTGCGGGCTGGATGCGGTCACGCGGGATGCCGAAGCGAGGCCGTTTGGCCCGGGACGCGCATGATAAGAGCAATTGCTCTAGCGCGTCTGTACCGCCGCGTAGGGTTCGCTCAATACCGGAGCAGCACGCTGCCCCAGGTGAAGCCGCCGCCGAAGGCCTCCAGCAGCAGCAACTGGCCGCGTTGCACCTTGCCCGAGCGCACCGCCTCGTCCAGCGCCAGCGGCACCGAGCCGGAGGAGGTGTTGCCGTGCTTGTCCACGGTGACGATCACCCGCTCCATCGGCATGTCCAGGCGCTTGGCCGTGGCCTCGATGATGCGCAGGTTGGCCTGGTGCGGGATCAGCCAGTCGACGTCGTGGCGGTCGAGGCCGTTGGCTTCCAGCGTTTCGTCGACCAGCGAGTCGAGCGCCTTCACCGCGTGCTTGAACACCTCGTTGCCGGTCATCAGCACGCGCACGCCGGCGTTGTCCTCGTCGGGCCTGAAGCCCTCGGACACGCCGACCGGGTTCCACAGCAATTCCTTCTTCGCGCCATCGGCGTGCAGGTGGGTACTGAGGATGCCGGTCGCGTCGTCGGCCTTGAGCACGACCGCGCCGGCGCCGTCGCCGAACAGCACGCAGGTGCTGCGATCGCTCCAGTCGACCATCCGCGTCAGGGTTTCCGAACCGACCACCAGCGCGGTTTTGGCGTCGCCCGATCGGATGAACTTGTCGGCGATCGAAAGCGCGTAGACGAAGCCGCAGCAGGCCGCGTTGACGTCGAACGCCGGGCAGCCGGCGATGCCGAGTTCGGCCTGCATCAGGCAGGCCGAGGACGGGAAGATCAGGTTCGGCGTGGTCGTGCCGAACACGATCAGGTCGATCTCGCCGGCCTCGACGCCCGCCGCCGCCATCGCCCGCAGCGCGGCATCGCGCCCGAGCGACACCGTGGTCTCGCCCTCGCCGGCCACGTGGCGCTGGCGGATGCCGGTGCGGGCCGCGATCCATTCGTCGCTGGTCTCGACGCGCTGCGCCAGCTCGTCGTTGCTGACGACGCGGGCAGGCAACGCACTGCCGGTACCGGCGATGCGGGAATAGATCCGCTCGCTCATGGGCGGCGCCTCCAGGTACGGGGTCGGCCCGGCACGCGATCCACGGGCCGTGCGTGGATCAATCTTCTTCGACGATCTTGGTCTTCGGCACGATCACCTGCTTGCCGCGGTAGTAGCCGTCGGCGGTGACGTGGTGGCGCAGGTGGGTCTCGCCCGAGGTCGGATCGGTCGACAGCTGCTTGGCCGTCAGCGCGTCGTGCGAACGACGCTGGCCGCGGCGGGAGGGGGAAACGCGGGACTTCTGCACTGCCATGGGATTGCTCCAGGAACTGAACTTTCAAAACGCATCTTGGGAAAACGATTCTCGAAGAACCGCCGAACCGCGCAATTCTCCGTCAAGCGCCGGACTTCTTCCATGCCGACAGCGCCGCGAACGGGTTGTCCTGCCTTGGCGCGTCCGCGTCCTGCGGCCAGTCGCCTTCCATCGGCTCGGTCCCCGGCCGCACCGGCACCACCGGCATGGCCAGGATCAACTCGTCCTCGACCAGGTCCAGCGGATGCAGGCGGCCATCCGCGGGAACCAGCAAGGCCTCGTAGCCTTCCGGCAACGCGGCTTCGTCGGCCTCGTCCCGGATCAGCCCGAGCCGCTGCTCGATCTTCACCGGATACAGGAAGCGTTGCAGGCTGCGCTGGCATTGCAGCGGCAGCTCGGCTTCGGCTTCCAGCACCACGCAGGGCAGCTGCAGCGCATCGCGGTCGAAATCGAGCGCGAAACGCACTTCGCCATCGGGGTCGAACAGTCCGTCGCGCAACCGCGGCAACGAGGCCAGGGGCACGCGTCCCTCGATCCTGTGGCGGGCCGCGACCGAGCGCCACGCGTCCAGGACTTCGGGGATTTCGGTGGACATAAGGCGCGAAATGCTAGGGCCAGCCCCGGTCGATGTCAAACCCAAGCCCTTGACCCGGCAAGGCATTTGCCGCCCGGGCCGGGATCGGGGCAGACTTCGGGAGCAATCCCGGGGAATCGCGCGTGAAGCTCACCATCGTCCTGCTGTTGCTGGCCCTGGCCGCCGGCGCGGCATTCCTGCTCCGCCGGCGCGGCCCCGCCCCGCGCCAGCGCGCCGTCGCCGAGCTGCTGGACGCCGCCGACGCGCTCGAGGCCCGTCTGCGCCAGGCCCGGGCGGAAATCGAGGCGATCGCCGGCGACGACGCCAACCCGGTGCGCGAGGCCATGCAGGAAATGCTTCGCCAGCGGCTGTGGCTGCAGCAGCATGGCGGACAGGCTTCGCTGCAACAGCTGGCCGGCGTCCGCGCCTCCATCGACGCCGCGCGCGGCCGCCTCGAACAGATGCTGGCGCAGCTGGAACGCGCGCGTTCGACCGCGCATTGAACGCCGTGCCCGGCCGGCTGCTGCTCGCCTCCACCTCGCCCTACCGGCGCGAACTGCTGCAACGCCTGGGCCTGCCGTTCGAATGCGTCCCGCCGCAGGTCGACGAATCGCCATCGCCGGGCGAACCGCCGGCCGCGCTCGCCTCGCGGCTGGCGGCGGCAAAGGCCGCGGCGGTCAGCGCGTCGCACCCGGATGCATGGGTGATCGGTTCCGACCAGGTCGCCGACCTCGACGGCCGCGTGCTCGGCAAGCCGGGCGATTTCGAAACCGCAAGCGCGCAACTGCGGGCGATGTCCGGCCGCGAGGTCGCGTTCCACACCGCGTTGTGCGTCGCCGGCCCGGGTTTTCGCGAGCATGCCGTCGATACGACCCGGGTGCGCTTGCGCGAACTCGACGACGACGAGATCGCGCGCTACCTGCGGGCGGAACCGGCGCTCGATTGCGCCGGCAGCTTCAAGGCCGAGGGACTGGGGATCGCCTTGTTCGATGCGATCGACAGCCGCGACCCGACCGCACTGGTCGGGCTTCCATTGATCGCGACTGCGCGGTTGTTGCGGAAGGCGGGGTTTTCAGTGCCGTGATCGAAGGGTTGCGCGCTTACACCTCAGAATCGAGATCGATTCGATGTCAGCACTCAAGGGGAGCCATCCATGAACTTCCAATTCTCGACATCGTCCCTGCTGCTAGGCCTGGCAGTGCTCTTCGTGATCACTGCAGTCCCAGTGAAATTGGCCGCATCGTTCATTGGCGCCTCGCGACAATCATTCGCCGCATCGGGGATTGCGGTTCTGGTCGCCGGGGCGCTCGCGTATCCTGGCTACCGCCTCTTCGGCGGGTCTGTTCTTGGGCTTCTAGGCGCGTTTATCGGCACCGCAATTGGCTTCTGGATTGTTTTGCGTCCTAGCCTCTTTGGCGCGTTCGGTTTGACTTTTGTCGCGCTCGTTCTGCAAGTCGCCTTTCTTCAATTGTTAGCCATGTTTTGATGCTCGGCTCGTCCACGCCGTAATCGCTTCGCGGCCTGACGATCCGATTTCACTCGACCTTCATTGCAGGTCGATCGGCACCTCGCTCCAGGGCTCGACGCTGCCGTCGCGGCCGATCAGCCACAGCCCGAGCCAATGCCTGCCTGCCGGCATGTCGCCGAGGTCGACTTGCGCGCGGTAGCCGATGTTCGGCTGCTGCGGGTCGTTGGAGAACGGCCAGATCATGCTGGGGCCGACGCTGGGCAAGCCGTACTCCGCCCTGGCCACGCGGCGACCATCGACCGTCACCCAGATCGCGCGCAGCCCCACGCCATCCTTGAACGCCCAGCCATTGACCTCGAACCGGCGCCCGACCTTGCTGCCGACCGCCGGGCGTTCGATCCACGCGATGGCGGGCGTCGTGCAATCGCCCTTGCCCGGTCCATGCTGCTTCAATCGCGGCAGTTCGAACTGCAGGAACCGCTGCCGCCCGTGGTCGATGCTGATGGTGCGCGGCGCCGGCAAGGGTCCGACGCGTTGGCACAGCTCGTGATAGCGCGCCGGCAATTCGCGCAGCGACACCTCGCTCGCGCCCACGACCAGCAGCACCGGCCCCCTGCTTCGGTCGACCATCTCTTCGCGCAACCCCCACAAGCGTAACTGCGGCGCGCGGCCGTGCTTGACGTTGAGCGGGTGCGGCAACACCGCGATGCGCGGATTGCGCAGGGCGAACCCCAGTTCCGCGCCGATCTTGAAATCATCGGCGACGATCCGCGTTTTCTTCGGCATCGCATGCAGCAGGCGCCGCGTCTGCACCGCGAGCTTTTGCCAGCCGGCGAAGTTGGCCGGGTACCAGCGCGTGGCCGCGGTGGTTTCGCGCAGCCTCGGCACCGACACCGCCGCGTAATAGGCGAGCATCAGCGCCAACCCGAGCGCCGCGAACGCGCCGGTGGCGAGCCGCAACCAGCGCGGCCAGCGGTCCAGGACCGATGGCAGCAGCGGCAGCAGCGCGATGAAGCCCTGCAGCGGCCAGTGGAAGCTCACGCGCTCGGTATCGGCGAAGAACCCGAGCGCGAAGAAGCCGAGCACCACCAACCCGCCCAGCAACGCGAAGAAACGCGGCGCCGGCCGCGGATCGCGCGCATGGCGCCAGGCCGCGACCACCATCGCCACCAGCAGCAGCGGCGTCACCAGCAGCGATTGCACCAGCACGAACTGGATGCCGTCGGCATGGAACGCCCACGGATGCCGGTCGACCAGCTGGAAGCGCAGGCCGGCCTCGGCGTTGTCCACGTTCCACGCCACCAGCGGCGTCCACGCCGCCGCGCCGAACGCGATCGCGATCCACATGCGCGGGTCGCGCAGCGCGCGTCGCCCTTCCGGCATCAGCAGCAGCGCGAAGAAGCCGACCGCCAGCACCGCGATGAAGCGGTAGTGGCTGAACGCGCCCAGTGCCAGGCCCACCGCGAGTTCCACCGCCGCCCCGGCGCTGACGTTGCGCAGCAAACGCGCGCAGGCGTCCATGCACAGCAGGGTCGCGACCGCCATCGCCGCATCCGGCACCGCGAGCAGGCCGAGGGTGCCGGCCAGCGGCAGCAGCAGGGCGAGCAACGCGGCCTGCCAACCCGCGGTGGCGCCGAATTCGCGCGCGGTCACCCGCGCGACCAGCCATGGCACCGCCGCGGCCAGCAACAGGAACGGGATGCGCAGGCCGAGCGCGTCGTGCCCGAACAGGCCCACGCCGATCCGGGTCAGCCACGCGGTGAGCCCCGGCAGGTCGGAGTAGGCCCACGCCGGGTGCATGCCTTCCTGCCAGTAGAACGCCTCGTCCACGAACAGCGGCAGGTGCATGGCGAGCACGCACTTGACCGCGAGCACGGCACACCATGCGACGATGAAGGTCTTTCGCGCGTCGGTTTCGTTCCGCAGCAAGTTTCGGCCCCGTTACACTGCCGGCAATGGAGAGGGAGACGCGCATGCTACCCGACGCGCTGCGCCGCGGACTGGACGAAGCCATCGCCCAGGTGAATTCGCTGGTGCTCGGCAAGCCGCAGGAAATCCGGCTGGCGTTCGCCGCGCTGCTCTGCGGCGGGCACCTGCTGATCGAGGACCAGCCCGGGCTCGGCAAGACCACCCTCGCCCACGCGCTGGCCGCGACCCTCGGCCTCGGGTTCGAACGCGTGCAGTTCACTTCCGACCTGATGCCCTCGGACATCCTCGGCGTGTCGGTGTACGACGCCGGCGCCGGGCGGTTCGAATTCCATCCCGGCCCGGTGTTCGCGCAGGTGCTGCTGGCCGACGAGATCAACCGCGCGCCGCCGCGCACGCAAAGCGCGCTGCTCGAGGCCATGGCCGAACAGCAGGTGAGCATCGACGGCACCACCCATGCGTTGCCGCGGCCGTTCTTCGTCATCGCCACCCAGAACCCCGCCGACCTCGCCGGCACCTACCCGTTGCCGGATTCGCAGCTCGACCGCTTCCTGCTGCGCCTGTCGCTGGGCTATCCGGGCGAGGCCGCGGAACGCGAACTGCTGACCGGCGCCGATCGCCGCGAGCTGATCGCCCGCGCGATGCCCAAGCTCGGGCCGGAATCGGTGCTGGAACTGCGCGAGGCGGCGAATCGCGTCCACGCCAGCGACGCGTTGCTCGATTACGTGCAGGCGCTGCTGCACCGCAGCCGCCACCATCCCGGCGTCCGCACCGGGCTGTCGCCGCGGGCCGGCATCGCCCTGCTGCGCGCGGCGCGCGCGCATGCGCTGCTGCTCGGGCGCGCGCACGTCGTGCCGGAGGACGTGCAGGCGCTGTTCATCCATGTCGCCGCGCACCGGCTGGCGGTGGAGGTCGACGGCGGCGACGGCCGCGCGCTGGCGAAGGCGATCCTGCACGCGGTGCCGGTGGATTGAAGCGGGTTGTTGGTTCCTCGTTGCTGGTGGATGGTGATTCGATTCCGGAAGCGATGCAGCCGATGCCCGCAACCAACAACCAGCAACCCGGAACCGGCTTTCGAGCTTCGCTCCGCCGGCGCTTCGAATCGTGGGCGCGGCCGCGCGCGCCGGAACCGTTGCCGGCCATCATCGACCGGCGCCGCGTGTACGTGTTGCCGACCGGCTTCGGGCTGTTCTTCGCGATGCTGCTCGGGGCGATGGGGCTCGGCGCGCTCAACGACAACAACAATCCGGCGTGGCTGCTCGCGTTGCTGCTGTCCGGCGCGGCGATGGCGAGCCTGCTGGTCGCGCACCTGCAATTGAGCGGCCTGCGCATCGTCGCCGCCGGCGCGGAACCGGTGCCGGCGGGCGAACCGCTGTCGCTGCGCGTGCACCTGCGCGCCGCCGACGGACGCGAGCGCCGCGGCCTGCGCGTGGAATGCGGCGCAACCGCGGCTTCCGCATCGCTCGCCGACGGCAACGGCGAAGCGGTGCTGGAGTTGCCGACGACGCGACGCGGCTGGCTGCAACCGCCGCGCCTGCGCCTGTCCACCCGGCAACCGCTGGGCCTGGCCTTCGCCTGGTGCCACGCCTGGCCGCAAACGCGACTGTTGGTCTATCCGCGGCCGGAACGCGACGCGCCGCCGCTGCCGGGCGGTGGCGGCGACGGGACGCGCGCGCGGCCGGACATCGCCGGCGACGAACCGCACCACCTGCGCGCGTACCGCAGCGGGGATCCGCGGCGGAACATCGCGTGGAAGCCGTCGGCGCGCCACGGCGCCCTGCTGGTGCGCGAATACGAACGCCGCGAAGGCGCGGAGATCGTGCTGGACTGGCGCGAACTCGGCGGCCTGCCGCTGGAAGCGCGCATCTCGCGGCTGGCGCGCTGGGTCGACGAGGCCGAACGCCGCGGCAGGCGCTACCGGCTGCGCCTGCCGGGCGAATCGCTGGGCCCGGCGCAGGGGCCCGCGCATCGGCATGCCTGCCTGCGCGCGCTGGCGCTGCTTCCGCATGCGCTCGACTGACGCCCGCCGCGGCCCGCCGCTGGACGCCGCCACCCGCGGCTGGTGCTACGTCGCGGCCGCGGCCTGCGTGCTGCCGTTGCTGCTGCAGTTGCCGCGCGCCACTGCGTTCGCCATTGCCGCGTGTGCGCTCGCGGTCGCCGCGCTGTCGTGGCGGCGGCCGCTGCCGTGGTGGCTGCGCGCGCTGATCGCGCTGGCGGTGTTCGGCGCCGTGTTCGCCGCGCACGGCTTCGCCTTCGCCCGCGACACCGGCTGCGCCCTGCTCGCGGCGATGCTGGCGCTGAAGCCTGCGGAAACCGCGTACGTGCGCGACGCGCGCAGCCTGCTCGGGTTCGCCCTGTTCGCGCCGTTCGCCACCTTCCTGCTCGACCAGGGGCCGCTGTCGCTGGCGCTGGGACTGGCCGGCGCCGCGCTCGCCTTGGTCGCGCTGCTGCGCCTGGCCGAGTTCGAGGCCGGGATCGAACGCGGCACGCACCAAGGCTGGCGGCGCCTGCGCGCGGCGTTCGCGCTGGTCGGCGTGGGCTTGCCGTTCGCGCTCGCCGCGTTCTGGCTGTTCCCGCGCCTGGCCGCGCCGCTGTGGGGAACCCCGGGCATGAGCCAGGCGCGCCCCGGCCTGTCCGAGACCATGTCGCCCGGCGAATGGGTCGACCTGCTCAGCGACGATTCGCCTGCGCTGCGCGTGCAGTTCTTCGGCGCCACGCCGGCGAACACGCAGTTCTACTGGCGCGGCTACACCTTCTGGGATTTCGACGGCCGCACGTGGACGCAGGCGCGCTGGATCGACGCGATGCCGCCCGCGGCGGTGGTGCCGTCGGCGCAACGGTGGGACTACCAGATCGAACTCGAACCCACGGATCGCCGGCAAGTGGTCGCGCTCGACCTGCCGCTGGCCGCGCCCGAAGGCACCGTGCTCGACCACGACTTCGGCCTGGCCGTCGACCGGCCGCTGACCGAACTGCGCCGCTGGCGCATGCGTTCGGCGTTGCCGGCGGCGTTCGAAACCGGCCTGTCCCCGGCATTGCGGAGCGCCGCGCTGCGGCTGCCGCCGGGCTACAACCCGCGCACGCTGGCGCTGGCGGAACAGTGGCGCCACGAGGCCGGCGGCGACGACGCGGCCATCGTCCGGCGCGCGCTGGCGATGTTCCACGACCGGTTCGCCTACACCCTGGCGGTGCTGCCCTCGGGCAGGAACGGCGTCGACGAATTCCTGTTCGACACCCGCGAGGGCTACTGCGAGCACTTCAGTTCCGCGTTCGTGGTGCTGATGCGCGCAGCCGGCATCCCCGCGCGCGTGGTCACCGGTTACGCCGGCGGCATCTACAACCGCATCGGCGGCTACTGGCTGGTGCGGCGTTCGGACGCACACGCCTGGGCCGAGGTCTGGCTGCCGGGCCGCGGCTGGGTGCGCGAGGACCCGACCGCCGCGGTGTCGCCCGAACGCGTGTACGACACCCTCGCCGACCGCGCCAATTTCGGCGGCGACGGCGTGCTCGGCGGCATCGGCGCGTTCGGATCGGTGTTCGAAGTCGGCGACTGGATGCGCCGCGGCTGGAACGACTTCGTGCTCGGCTTCGACGCCGACCGCCAGCGCGACCTGCTGCGCGCCCTGCACGTGGACGCCGATGCCGACCGCGCCCTGCTCGCCGCATTCGCCGCCGCGGCGCTGCTGGGGCTGGCGTGGATGGCTTGGCGGGTGGCGCGCGAACAGCGCGAACGCGACCCCGTGCTCCGCGCCTGGCACGCGCTGGGCAAACGCTACGCCCGGCTCGGGCTCGGCCGCGCCCCGCACGAGCCGGCCGAGGCCTGGGCACGCAGGCTGAACGCCGGCGCACCGGAAGCGTCGCCGTTGCTTGCGCTCACGACGCGTTTTTCCGAATGGCGCTACGCTTTGCACGAACGCGATCCGCGCCGCGCCCGCCGCCTGCTCCGCGACCTGCGCGCGCATCGCCCACCCGACGGAGAACGATGATGCGTACCCTCTCCCTTTCCCTGCTCGTCGTCGCCCTGGCCGGCTGCGCTTCGATGCCCAAGCCGCTGCAGGGCGAAGTGAATCCCATCACCCCGCGCGAGGCGCAGCAGGCGAACGCCGCCGGCGCCAGCGTGCGCTGGGGCGGCCGCATCGTCAGCACCGAGCCCGGCCCCAACCAGACCTGTTTCGAGATGATCGGCAGCACGCTGCAGGGCGACGGCCGCCCGGCCGACATGAGCGAGGACGGCAGCGGCCGCTTCATCGCCTGCAAGGCGGGTTTCTACGATCCGGCGATCTTCCTGAAGAACCGGGAACTGACCGTGCTCGGCCGCATCGACGGTTACGAGAGCCGCAAGATCGGCGAGTACGACTACCGCCAGCCGCGCGTCGCCGCGGACGTGATCTACCTGTGGCCGAAGGCGCGCCCGGTGGACGTGCGCTATCCCGCGCCGCAGCCCTGGCCGTGGATGGGCTGGGGTTGGGGCTCGCCCTGGTGGGGTTGGTGAGCATTGTGGGGGTTTTGAGGTCAGGAACGACGCGAATCGTTGTCGCTGCGCTTTGCATGGCGATTAGCTCGTGGTCTGCAGGCGCAAAGGCCCAAGACTCCGGGAAGGGGAATTGCTTTCCGTCCGAAATCGATGAAATGCATGCCGTGCAATTCCCGCAAGAAAAATTCGCGGAGCTTCACGGGTATAGAAATACCCAGACTGCTGGCTACAACGCTGCTGAATTCAATACTGCTGTCACTGTTTATACCTATGACAAGAAGCCAGTCGATGGTTTGACGCAGGAATTCCGCGCATCCGGCTCAGAGATTTTCGCGGTCCACAAGGGAACCGAGTCGCCGATGGCCGGCCCGGTCAAGCTTGCGATTGCCGGAAAACAAACTGACGGCTTACTTGGAATTTTCTTATGGTCCGAAGGGGAAACGGACTTCGGATCATTTTTGTGGCTTGGAGAGGTATCGGACAAGTATGTGAAGATCAGAACCACATACATCAGACCCGAGCAGGACGATCAAACGGCCTCGGCCATGCGCTTTGCAATGACGGCAATGCACAAGGTTGCCGACCATATCTGCATGCCAGACGCTCCCGATCCCGACGACGCGTCTAGGTCGGCATCACCTTCCGGCAATTGACACTCAACCCGGCGTGCCGGAAATCTTCCCAGCGGCGCGCCGGCGAGCAGGTGCAGGTGGATCTGGAACACGGTCTGCCCGCCGTCGGCGTTGCAGTTCATGACGATGCGGTAGCCGTCCTCGGCGAAACCTTCCTGCTTCGCGTAACGCGCGGCCGCAGTCGCGAGCTTGCCGATCACCACCGCGTCGTCCTCCGGCACGTCGTTGAGCGTGGCGTAATCGACCTTGGGCACGAACAGCACGTGCACCGGCGCCTGCGGCGCGATGTCGCGGAAGGCGATGACGTCGGCGTCTTCGTACACCACGTCCGCCGGGATCTCGCGGCGCATGATCTTGTGGAAGATAGTGTCGGACATGGTCGTTTCCTCATTCTGTCATTCTGAGCGTAGCGAAGAACCTGCTTCTCTAATCCGAGCCAAAAACAGGTCCTTCGCTGCGCTCAGGATGACAATTCCACCGGTCATGGCATTTCGCTACGCGAGCCGAACGCATGCGACAGCGTGCCGCGGTCGACGTATTCCAGTTCCCCGCCCAGCGGCACGCCGTGCGCGAGGCGGCTCGGGCGCACGCCGTGCCGGCGCGCGAGCTGTGCGAGGTAATGCGCGGTCGCCTCGCCTTCCACGGTCGGGTTGGTGGCGATGATCAATTCGCGCACCTCGCCTTCCGCAAGCCGGGACGACAGCAGGTCGAGGCCGAGTTCGCGCGGGCCGATGCCGTCGAGCGGGCTCAGCCGGCCCTGCAGCACGAAATAGCGGCCGCGATAGCCGGTCGCCTGTTCGATCGCGAGCCTGTCCGCCGGCGATTCCACCGCGCACAGCAGTTGCGCGTCGCGCGCCGGCGCGGCGCAGGTCGCGCACACCGGTTCCTCGCTGAAATCGCGGCAGCGTTCGCAATGCCCGACCTTCTCGATCGCCGACTGCAGCGTCTCGGCCAGGCGCCTGCCGCCGTCGCGCTCGCGTTCGAGCACGTGGTAGGCCATGCGCTGCGCGGTCTTGCGACCGACGCCGGGCAGGACGCGGAAGGCTTCGATCAGTTGTTCGAGGAGTTGCGAGGACATTTCACTTCATGCTCCTCCCCTTGCGCGCAGCGCAGGGGGAGGCTGGGAGGGGGTTGCCGGAAAAAAAGCGATGCATGGTTGCAAGCCAACTCCTCCCCGGCCCTCCCCTTCGCCTGCGGCGAAAGGGAGGGAGAAAATCAGAAAGGAAGCTTCATCCCCGGCGGCAGCGGCATGCCGGCGGTGGCGGCGTCCATCTTCGCCTTGGATTCGGCGTCGATCTTCGCGACCGCGTCGTTGAACGCGGCGGCGACCAGGTCCTCGAGCATTTCCGGATCGGAAATCGCGGACGGGTCGATGCGCACGCGGCGGCAATCCTTGCGCCCGCCAATCGTGACGCTGACCAGCCCGCCGCCGGCGCTGCCGGTGGCCTCGATCCTGGCGATGTCTTCCTGCGCGCGTTGCAGGTTGTCCTGCATCCGCTGCGCCTGTTGCATGAGTTGGGCGATGTTGCCGCGCATTGCGTTGTCCCGTGGTTGGCCGCTCAGGCGTCGTCGAGCGGGCGGATGGAATCGGGAACGACCTTCGCGCCCTGTTCGAGCATGCGGCGCACGTCCGGATCGTTCATGAAGGTTTCCTCGGCCTGCGCCTGGCGCGCGTCGCGCTGGCGCTCGTTGCGCACGTGCAGGGTTTCGCCCGAGGGTTCGGCCAATTCGAATTTGATCTGCGGTTCGACGCCGAGTTGCGGTTCCAGCGCGGCGGCGAGCATGCGCACCATCGCCGGGCCCTTGAGGTGTTCGTCGGCCGGCGCGAGGGTCAATCGCAGCACGCCATCGGCGTAGGAAACGAAGCCCGAATGCGCGGCAAGCTGCGCAGCCGGGCCGCGCACGCCGCTGCGCGCGACCAGTTCCAGCCAGCCGTCGGCATCGAGTCGTGCGATCGACGGCGCCGGAACCGCGGGTTTCGGCGCGGCGGGCGCCGATGGCGCGGGCGCTGCGACCGGCGGTTCCGGCATCGGGCGCGGAACGGGCGCCGGCGCGGCAGCGCGCGGCGTCGCCGCGGGCGTGGACGCGGTTTGTGCGATGTTCGAATCCGGGCGGAACGCGAGCATGCGCAACAGCGCCATCTCGAAGCCCGCGCGCGGCGCCGGCGCCAGCGGCAGCTCGCGGCGGCCGTCGAGCGCCATCTGGTACCAGAGCTGGACCAGTTCGGGACGCAGCTTCGATGCGAATTCGCCGGCGTCGATGCCGTCGGCTTCGACCGTCGCTTCCGGCACCAGCTGCTTCACCTGGATGCGATGCAAGCCGGAGGCGAGCGCGTCGAGCACGTCGCTCCAGTCCGGCGCGAATTCGGCGAGCTTCGACACCTCGTCGAGCAGGCGCGCGCCGTCGCCGTCGGCCAGCGCCTCGAGCAGCGCGCCGACGCGGGTGCGATCGACCGTGCCGAGCATCGCCGCGACTTGCGCTTCTTCCAGTTTCCCGCCGGTGTAGGCGATCGCCTGGTCGAGCAGCGACAGGCCGTCGCGCAGGCTGCCGTCGGCGGCCTTGGCCAGCAGCCGCACCGCGCCGTCGTCGGCGGCGATGCGTTCGGCGTCGAGGATCCTCGCGATCTGCCCGCGGATCTGCGGTTCGTCCAGCCGCTTGAGGTTGAACTGCAGGCAGCGCGAGAGCACCGTCACCAGCAGTTTCTGCGGATCGGTGGTCGCGAGCAGGAACTTGACGTGCTCCGGCGGCTCTTCCAGCGTCTTCAGCAGCGCGTTGAACGCCGGCTTCGACAGCATGTGCACTTCGTCGATCAGGTAGACCTTGTACTTGCCGCGCGAAGGCACGTACTGCGCGTTGTCGATCAGGTCGCGCACGTCGTCGACGCCGGTGTTCGAGGCCGCGTCGATCTCCAGCAGGTCGATGTAGCGGCCGGCGTCGATGGCCAGGCAGGTCTCGCATTCGCCGCAAGGGTCGGCGCTGGTGCCGCGTTCGCAGTTCAGCGATTTCGCGAAGATGCGCGCGATGGTGGTCTTGCCGACGCCGCGGGTGCCGGTGAACAGGAAGGCGTGGTGCACGCGCCCGGTTTCCAGCGCGTTGGTCAGCGCCCGGACCACGTGTTCCTGCCCGACCAGTTCCGCGAAACGCCTGGGACGCCACTTGCGGGCGAGGACGAGGTACGACATGCGGCCATTCTGCCATGCGCATGCCGCAGGCGCGGCGACATCGCGGCAGTTGCGGGACCCGAAAAGGAGGCGACCCCGCCGGCTGGCCTCGGCACCCGCATCGACCGATACCGTTGCTGCCTTCCGGCCCTGGCGGGGTTTTCGATCTAGCGTCGCGAGGGGCCGACGGGGCCACCACAGGACTGCGCGCGCATCGCGGCGCTGGAATCTGGCGGAGAGAGGGGGATTCGAACCCCCGAAGCGCGGTTTAGACGCTTACACACTTTCCAGGCGTGCTCCTTCAACCACTCGGACACCTCTCCGGACCGCCCTGCCGGCGCGGGCCTGCAAAGCGGGCGCGCAGTCTACCGCCCGCCCGCGACCCGGACAAGGAAAGCCGCGGATTCCGCGTTCAGGCCGCCGGCGGATCGCGCGGTGGCGCCAGTTCCAGCGCTTCCCCCGGGTCCGCGACGCGATGGCCGCGGGCGCGCATCTCCCCCGCCTCCGCCGCGCTGCCGTAGTGGTAGAGCACGCAGCGCGAAAGCAGTTCGGCCGGGTATTCGCGCTCGAGGTCGTCGAGGCCGCTGTGCGAGGGATTGCCGCGCAGCGCGCAGTCGTGCGCGACGAGTTCGCCCGCGCCGGCGTAGTACGCGAGCAGTTCCGGGATCGGGCGCGTGTCGCCGGTCCAGACCATGCTGCCGGGCAGGCGCAGCGCGTACGCGGTTTGCGGCCAGTGGTGGCGCACCGGGAAGGCCGCGAGGTGCACGCCGTCGTGCCAGAAGCGTTCGCCGACCGCGATGAGCTGGAACGCGTCCCAGAAGTTCGCGCCGCCCTCGGCGAGCACGTTCGGGTAATCGGCCACGCGCTTGTGCAGCAGCGGCACCACGGTCGCCGGCACGTACACGCGCACGCGGCCGCGCCGCGCCGGGTCGAAGTACGCGGAGACGAACAGCTTCTCGAATCCGCCGATGTGGTCGAAATGCGTATGGGTGACGAACAGCGCTTCGGGAATCGCGCCGTAACGCGCGACATGCGCGGCCAATCCTTCCGCGCCGCAATCGATGGTGAGCCACGGCTTGCCGTCGCGCTCGATGGTCGCCGAGGCCGAGCCGAGCTGCCCGCTCGCGGCGGCGTTGCCGACCCCGAGGAAACGCAGTTTCCAGTCGCTCATGCGGCCTGCTCCCATGCCTGTTCGTACGCCAGGCGCAGGCGCGCGAAATCCGCATCGACGTCCGCGACCGCGCGCGCGCCGCGCAGCTTGCGCAGGGACCGCAGCAGCCGCGCGAGGTTCTTCTCGCGCCAGCCGCGCGCGGGCCGGCGCAGGCGGCCGCGATCGAGGTCGATCAGCCAGCCCGCGCCATGCTCGTCGAACAGCACGTTGTGCGCGTTGAGGTCGGCGTGGTCGAGCCCGGCCTGGTGGAACGCGGCGAGGAGGCGCCCGGTTTCCGCCCACGGCGCGGCATTGCCCCGCTCCGCCGCGAGATCGGCGAGGCTGCGCGCGCCGGCGATGCGTTCGACCAGGATCGCCGCGCGATACACCCTGCCCCGCCGCCAGTAGCAGGCCGCGTGCGGCGCCGGCACCGCGAGCCCGCGCTGGCGCAGTTCGCGCAGCAGGCGGTATTCGGCGAGGCTGCGCACCCGCGCTTCGCCGTTCCATGCGTAACCGTCGCGACTCAGGCGCGCGGCGAAACCGCCGCGCAGGTAGCGCCGCAGCACCAGGCCGCGCCCGCCGGCATCGACGAACCACGCGCCGCCGCGCCCGCCGTTGCCGACGCGCTGCGCGCGCTCGCCCCAGTGTTCGGGGTCGAACAGCTCCGGTTCCGCTTGCCGCTGCCGCGCCGCGTCGAACAGAATCGCGCCATCACCACGGCGATCGTGGAAGCGGACGAGGGTGTCTTGCGCAGTGGCGGGAACCATGGATCGAGTCTAGCAAGTCGCGCCGGCGCGCCGGCGTCGATCTGCCTGCTGCGCCTGTCGGCGCTCGGCGACGTCACCCACGTGCTGCCGCTGGTGCATACGCTGCAGCGGGCCTGGCCCGGGGTCGAGC
This sequence comes from Thermomonas sp., assembly GCA_044226035.1. GTDB lineage: Bacteria > Pseudomonadota > Gammaproteobacteria > Xanthomonadales > Xanthomonadaceae > Pseudoluteimonas. The sequence continues at coordinate 21,418 of JBGAHT010000003.1, forward strand.
TGACCTGGGTGATCGGCAAGGGCGAACGCCGCCTGCTCGACGGGCTGCCCGGCGTGCGCTTCCTCGAATACGACAAGAAGTCCGGGCTTGCCGGCATGCGCGCGTTGCGCCGCGAACTCGCCGGCCGGCGTTTCGATGCCTTGTTGCAGATGCAGGTCGCCGCGCGCGCGAACCTGCTGTCGGCGTTCATCCCGGCCGCGCGCCGCATCGGCTACGACAAATCGCGGGCCAAGGACCTGCACGGGCTGTTCGTCAACGAACGCATCCCGGACCGTCCCGGCATCCATGTGCTCGACGCCATCGGCAGCTTCTGCGAACCGCTGGGGCTGCGGCAGACCGAAGTCGCGTGGAACCTGCCGGTGCCGGACGCGGCGTTCGAATGGGCTTCGGGGCAATGGCCCGACGACGGCGCGCCGGTCCTGATGGTTTCGCCCTGCTCCAGCCACGCGCGCCGCAACTGGCGCGCCGAACGCCATGCCGCGCTCGCCGACCATGCGGCGGCGAAAGGCTGGCGCGTCGTGCTCTGCGGCGGTCGCAGCGAACTCGAGCGCACCACCGGCGACGCGATCCTCGCGGCGATGAAGCACCCCGCGCTCGACCTGATCGGCAAGGACACGCTTAAGCAGCTTCCCGCCCTGCTCGCCCGCGCGAACCTGCTGGTCACGCCCGATTCCGGGCCGATGCACATCGCCAACGCGATGGGCACCAAGGTGCTGGGCCTGCACGCGGCCAGCAACCCGCGTCGCAGCGGCCCGTATTCCGACATCCGCTATTGCGTGGATCGCTACGACTCGGCCGCGCGCAAGTTCCTCGGCAAACCGGCCGAGGCACTGAAATGGGGAACGAAGATCGAATTCGACGGCGTGATGGACCTGGTCACGGTCGAGGATGCGGTGGAGGCGTTCGAGCGTTATATTCACGACCATCGGCTATAAACCGCCTCAACCGAGGAGCGGAACATGCCCATCATCCCCGAGCAGCTGGATCAACTGGGCAAATTCGAACGCCTGCAACTGGCCGAAGACCTGTGGGACCGTTTCGCCGCCGAGACCACGCCCGAGACCGATCCGGCTGTGCTGGATGAACTGGAACGCCGCGCGAAATGGCGCGATGCGCATCCGTCGCAAGGCAAGTCGCTGGCCCAGATCGCGGCCGGCCTCGGCGTCCGCCTGTGACCCGACGGGTCGTCTTCGAAGCGCCAGCACAAGCGGAGATCGTCGCGGCTTTCGAGTGGTACGAACAGCGTTCGTACGGCCTGGGCGGCGAGTTCCTGCGTTCGGTCGCCGCAGCGGAAGAACGCATCTCACGTTCGGCGGAAAGCTATCCTGCCGCCCGCGGGCGTTTTCGTCGCATCCTGTTGCGTCGTTTCCCGTATGCGCGGTACATCGCCGACGCAGATGTCAATTCTGGTTGAGGCCGTCCGGCTCGCGGGTATGCAGACGCAGTTTCCAGGTGTTTTCTGCGGCCACGACCTCCTCCGTCTCGGCGTCATGGGCCAGCAGTTGCAGAATGCTGAATTCGAAATTGTTCGCGTCCAACCCTCGCAACAATTTGTTTCCGCCATGGCCACTCGCCGCGTAGCCGAGCCATCGACCCAGCAGGTTGTCCTGTCCGTACGCCGAACCGACGTAACCCTTTCCACAGGCCTTGTCTCGGATGTAGTAGATGCCGCGCCACTGTTTCAGTGCGGCACGCCAACTCGACGGTAGCGCGTGCAATTCCTTCCAGTCGAGAACAATCTCCTGCCAGCGCGGCATGGGCGCGACTAGCAGGCTCTCCTCGGCGATGGAATGGACCGGGAGCACATTCCGGTCGGCCCAGCGCATCCAAGAACGTTCGCCACCAGGCCACTCGCAAACCAGCTTGCCCGACCAATCCGACATGATGCCCATCGGCTTCAAGTCGAACCACAGCATTTGTTCACGCTTCACGGAAGCATTCATGCCGAAACTAACTAGTTCCCTGTTCTGCGGAATGTCCAATATCTGTCCGCGCTTCATCGCTTGATGACCCGCGTTCCGATACAGACCAACAAACAATGCCTTTCCGGCTGCGTGACCGAAAAAGGAGGCGAGATAATTGGCCCGAACAAGGGATTGCTCGACTTTTGGCGCATGAGCGCACTGAAAGGCATCGAACAGTTCACGTCTTTCCGCAATCAGCCAGGGAAAGACTTTGCGCAATTCCGGTTCTTTGGGTCGATGTCTAAGAATCGCGACACCAGACGGGTCTATCGACTCCGCCGCAAGCAAAGCATTTAGATCGAATGCCGGCATCGCGTTAGTCAAGCCACCGGCTTCGCGCCGTAATCCTCGTACGACTTCTCCTCGACGTAGGCCGAACCCAGCGCGAGGTTGATGTCCTTCTTGATCCGCGCGCGCTCGTCGTTCTCGAAATACACGCTGCGCGCGAGGCGGATGAACTCCGCGTCGAAGGCCTGCGCCTTCTCCTTCAGCCGGATGTCGTCCTCGATCACCCACAACCGCTCGTTCACCGCCTTCAGCGCCGCGCGCAATTCCGCAATGTCGCCGGACGCCGCCGGGTGCGCCATCCACGTGCGCTCCAGCGCCGAAAGCTCGTTGCGGACATTGGCCAGCTTGGCCGGGTCGGTCATGCGCTCGGACTTGATCTGCAGGATCGCGATCTTGTCGAGCAGCTCGCCGTAGGACACGGGGACCAGAAGTTCGGACATGCGTCGATCCAGGGGCATCGGGGCCGGAAGTTTAGCGCCCTCGCCTTGTGGGCGGCCGTGCGCATCCGTATCATGGCGCCCCCGCGGCCGGCTCGCCGTCCGCGCGCCACATCCCGGAGAGGTGGCAGAGTGGTCGATTGTACCTGACTCGAAATCAGGCAAGGGTTTATAGCCCTTCGAGGGTTCGAATCCCTCCCTCTCCGCCAGACAAGCAAAAACGCCCCGAATGGGGCGTTTTTGCTTGTCTGATGGAAGTGGCGGGTGAGAGGCCTTGCGGGTTCGACTGATTCGTCTGGAACGAATCAGGACAGCCGAAGGCTGCCCGTAGGGCGCGGCACAGGGATGTGCCGCGTCTATCCCTTCCCAGTCTTGAAGGCAAAGACGCTGGATCCCCGCCTGCGCGGGGATGACGAGCTAACAAAAGGCATTTACCGTTCCGACGCGAAGACCGCGTTCATTCCCGCCCCCGCAGAATGCACGCCGGCCCCGCGCCCTCCAACCCCGGCCGGGTGTCCGGAAATCCCGCCGGTCTTCGTTTACCCGGAAAAAAGCCATCGTCGAGGCCGCATGATCGAATTCGGACACCTGACCCATGTCGGCCTGCGGCGCGAACTGAACGAAGACACCTACTACGGCGACAGCGAACTCGGGCTGTGGCTGGTGGCCGATGGCATGGGCGGGCACGAATACGGGGAAGTCGCGAGCGCCCTCGCCCGCGAGTCGATCGTGCGCGAAATCCGCCAGGGCACGCCGCTGGCGCAGGCCATCCGCATCGCCGACGAGGAGATCATCCGCGCCTCGCGCCAGCGCAACGACGCCCTGCCGATGGGCACCACCGTCGTCGCCGCGCGCGTGCAGGACAACCGCTTCGAGGTCGCCTGGGTCGGCGACAGCCGCGTCTACCTGTGGAAGGACGGCCAGCTGGCGCAGCTCTCGCAGGACCACAGCTACGTGCAGGAACTGATTTCGCAGGGCGCCATCAGCAGCGACCAGGCGCGCAGCCACCCGCACCGCAACGTCGTGACCCAGGCGCTGGGCGTGACCGATCCCGCCGCGCTCAACGTGGAAACGCTGTCGGGCGAACTGCGCCCGGGCATGCAGCTGCTGCTGTGCAGCGACGGCCTGACCGAGGAAGTGGATGACCGCGAGATCGGCCGCGTGCTCTCGCACACCGAATGCAGCGCCCAGGAATGCGTCGACGGGCTGGTCGCGGCCGCGCTCGACGGCGGCGGTTCCGACAACGTGACCGTGTTGCTGGTGCGCCGGCACTGACCGACGCCTGGCTTCAACCGGCGGCTTCCAGCTCCAGCCACAGGCAGTTCCCGGCTTTCTTGCGCAGCGCCTGCAGGCGCGCCGCGTGCTCCTCCAGCTCGTCCGCGGCGACCCGCACCCGCGGGCGTTCGCCGGTGGTTTCGAATTCCACCTTGCCCGCCTTCGCCGCGCCCGCGGCATCCGCGGCGCCGGCCGCGAGGCCGAGCTCGCTCTGGCCCGAGGTCATCGCGAGGTAGACCTCGGCCAGCAACTGCGCGTCGAGCAGCGCGCCGTGCAATTGCCGGTGCGCGTTGTCGACGCCCAGGCGCCGGCACAGCGCATCCAGCGAATTGCGCTGGCCCGGATAGCGTTCGCGCGCCAGCAGCAGCGAATCCTCGATCGTGCAGCGCGACTTCATGTCGCCGAACTGCGGGCCGAGCCGCGCGAGCTCGGCATCGAGGAAACCGATGTCGAACGCGGCGTTGTGGATCACCAGTTCCGCGCCGTCGACGAAGGCCAGGAATTCCTCCGCGACCTCGTGGAAGCGCGGCTTGTCGGCGAGGAACTCGAGGGTGAGCCCGGTGACTTCCTGCGCGCCGGCGGAGAACTCGCGGTCGGGGTTGAGGTAGCAATGGAACGTGCGCCCGCTGGGCCGGCGTTCCAGCAGTTCGACGCAGCCGATTTCGACCACGCGATCGCCGCGGTCGGCGTACAGGCCGGTGGTTTCGGTATCGAGCACGACTTGTCTCATGGAAGCTCCGGCCGCATGCGTTTCAGGCTCCTTCTCGCGCGCGCTCGCGCACGCTTTCGGCCGCCGCGCGCGCCAGCGCGTCGACGCGTTCGTTGTCGGGATCGCCGCTGTGGCCCTTCACCCAGTGCCAGGCGATGCGGTGGCGCGTCGTCGCGGCATGCAGGCGTTCCCACAGGTCGCGGTTCTTGACCGGGTCGCCGCCCGCGGTCTTCCAGTTGCGACGAATCCAGTTCGGCATCCAATCCATGATGCCCTGGCGCACGTACTGCGAATCGGTGGTCAGGTCGACGACGCAGGGCTCGGTCAGCGATTCCAGCGCGGAAATCGCCGCCATCAGCTCCATCCGGTTGTTGGTGGTGTCGGCCTCGGCGCCGGCGATCTCGCGTTCGTGCGCGCCGTAGCGCAGCAACGCCGCCCAGCCGCCGGGGCCGGGGTTGCCGAGGCAGGCGCCGTCGGTATGGACTTCGACGTGTTTCATGCCGTCGCCGGGACCGTGCGCAGCGACTGCCGGCGAGTGCGCACCGGGGTCATGCCGAGCGCGCGTTTCTCCGCGCGCAGCAGGTAGGCCGCGCGGATGCCCGCGCCGGATTGCGGGAACGCGTCCGCCTGCGGGCTCCAGCGCGGGCCGATGCCCTGCGACACCGCTTCCGGGGCGAAGCCGGCGCGGCGCAGGCGTCGCCGCCAGACCACCGGTTCGGTGCCGCCGAGGCCGGTGCCGCGCCAGTTCCAGCGATACGGCGCCAGCGGATTGAGGGAGAACAGCCACAGCCGCCCGCCCGGGGCCAGCAGCCGCCGGCATTCGGCCAGCAGGGCCGGATCCCAGGCGCCATCGGCGACGTGCTGCAGCACCACGGTGCCCAGCGACTCGGCGGGGATCGAGAACGGCGTGGCGAAGCGCCGCGCGAGGCTCCAGTCGCCGGGCTCCGGGGCGAGGCAATAGCCGCCCTGCCCGTCGGCCATGGCGGCCAGCGGCGCCAGCCACAGCCAGGCCTGCGCCGGGCGCTCGGAACGCGCCGCATCGACCTGGGCCTGCTCGCTTTCGAGCAGGGCCTGGCCGTGGGGGCTTTCGAACCAGTGCGGGGCACGATGCCGGGCGGGGTTCACGACGGGGAGCGACATGTCCGGCATTCTATCGGCCCGCCCGGATCGACCGGAGCTTCGAGCATGTCCCTGCGTGCCTTGCCCGCCCTGCAGGACAACTACGTCTGGCTGCTGGCCGACGACGCCGGACGGGCGCTTGTCGTCGATCCGGGCGAAGCCGCGCCGGTGCTGGCCGCGGCCGGCGGCCTCGACCTGGTCGCGGTGTTGCTGACCCACCACCACCCGGACCACATCGGCGGCACCGCCGAGCTGCTCCGCCGCTGGCCCGGGGCAGTGGTGTTCGCGCCCGAGGACGAACGCATCCCCGAACCCTGCCGCCGGGTCGTGGACGGCGAACGGATCGAAATCGGGCCCTGGGCGTTCGAGGTCCTCGCCGTGCCCGGCCATACCCGCAGCCACGTCGCGTACTTCGGCCAGGGCCTGCTGTTCTGCGGCGACACGCTGTTCAGCCTCGGCTGCGGCCGGTTGTTCGAAGGCACGCCGGCGCAGATGCACGCCTCGCTGTCGCGCCTGGCCGCATTGCCGCCGGACACGCGCGTGTGCTGCGGCCACGAATACACCGAGGCCAATGCGCGCTTCGCGCTCACGGTCGACGGATCCAATGCCGCGCTGCATCGCCATGCGGCGGCGGTCGAGGAACTGCGCGAAGCCGGAAATCCCAGCCTGCCTTCGACGCTGGCAATCGAACGGGCCTGCAATCCGTTCCTGCGCGTGGAGGCGGCGGACGTCCGCGCTGCCATCGAACGGCACCTCGGGCGCGCCACGAACGATGCGATCGAAGCCTTCGCCGCCTTGCGCGCGTGGAAGGACGGTTTCAGCGGATGACACCGTCCCGGCCCGCGTACGCGTTCGCGATCCTGCTGCTGGCGGCCGCCTGCACGCGCACGCCTTCGCCGGAAGCCGCCGTCGCCGCGGCGCCGGCCAGCACGAACATCATCTTCGTCGAACCCGATCCGCCGGCGGTGTCGGTCTTGCCCGACGAGGCCCCGGACGCGATCGACGCCACCCGCAGCGGCAGCGACATCTACGCCGCGTTCGAGGACGGGCTCGCCGAACCCGGTTGCGAGGCCGGCGCCAGCACCCGCTGGCGTGCGCATTACGCCAACACCGCCGGCCGGCTCGCGAACGCGCGCGACGACGCGATGCCGCTGTTCGGCTACGTGGTGGATGCGATGCGCGCGCAACACCTGCCCACCGAGTACGCGCTGATCCCGTTCGTGGAAAGCCGCTACCACCCGGACGCGCGCAGCGACGGCGGCCCCGCCGGGCTGTGGCAGATGATCGGAATCACCGCGCGCCGCCAGGGCGTGTCCATGCGCGCCGGATACGACGGCCGCCTGTCGCCGGTGGAATCCACGCGCGCGGCGGTGCGTTACCTGAAACTGCTGGACCGCACCTTCGCCGGCAACTGGCGCCTCGCGGCGATGGCCTACAACGCCGGCGAGGGCGCGGTGCTGGCCGCGTTGAAGCGCAGCGGCCACGGCGTGCGCGATGCCGACGCGGGCGCCGTCTCGGGGTTGTCCCCGATCACCCTCGCCTATCCGCGCAAGCTGCAGGCGCTGTCGTGCCTGCTGCAGGAAGCGCATGCCCGCGCCGCGTGGCAGGACGCCATCGACCGCCCGGTGCCGCTGCTGGTCGACATCCGCCTGCCCGCGGGCAGCGGTTCGCTGGACGCGTGGGCCACGCGCCACGGCCTCGACGCGCATGCGCTGCGGCGGATGAATCCCGCGTTCCCGCAAGGCGCGCTCGCCGGCCGCGTGCCCGACCTGCTCGCGCCGGCGCAGGCGCCGGCGTCGCAGCCGGTGCGGGCGTTCCTGCCGCGCACGCCGCCGATCGCGCGCGACAACGGCTGGTCGCGGCGCGTGCACGTGGTCGCGGCGGGAGAAACCCTCGCCGACATCGCCCATCGCAACGGGCTCGCCACGCGCGCCCTGGCCGCGCGCAACGGGCTCGAGGCCGACGACACCGTGCGCCCGGGAATGGTGCTCGACCTCGGCCGCGAGTAGCCGCGCGCGCCACGGCAAGGCACACTTGCGGCCTCGCAACGAGGAACAACGCCATGGGATTCCTGCAGGGCAAGCGCGCACTGATCACCGGCATCGCCAGCCAGCGCTCCATCGCCAACGGCATCGCCGAGGCGATGCGCCGCGAAGGCGCCGAGCTCGCCTTCACCTACCAGAACGAGAAGCTGAAATCGCGGGTGGAGGATGCGGCGAAGGAATACGGTTCGGACATCGTGCTGCCGCTGGACGTGTCCAGCGACGCCGAGATCGACGCCTGCTTCGCCGAACTCGGCAAGCGCTGGGACGGGCTCGACATCCTCGTGCATTCGATCGGCTACGCCCCGCGCGAGGCGATCGACGGCGAATACCTCGACGGCCTGACCCGCGAGAACTTCCGCATCGCCCACGACATCTCCGCGTACTCGCTGTCGGCGCTGGCCAAGGCCGCGCGGCCGATGATGAGGAACCGCGACGGCAGCATCCTCACCCTCAGCTACCTCGGCGCCGAACGCGCGCTGGCGAACTACAACGTGATGGGCGTGGCCAAGGCCGCGCTGGAAGCGAGCGTGCGCTACCTCGCGCTGAACCTGGGACCGGAAGGCATCCGCGTGAACGCGATTTCGGCCGGCCCGATCAAGACCCTCGCCGCCGCCGGCATCGCCAACTTCCGCAAGATGCTCGGCCACGTCGAATCGCACGCGCCGCTGCGGCGCACGGTGAGCATCGAGGACGTCGGCAACGTCGCCGCGTTCCTGTGCTCGGACCTGGCCGCGGGCGTGACCGGCGAAATCACCTACGTCGACGCCGGCTACAACATCCTCGGCATGACCGGCGTCGGCGACGAACACTGACGCGGGCATGCGCTCGCGCAACGAAAAACCCGGCTTTCGCCGGGTTTTTCGTTGTCGCATCGGCCGGTCCGGTTACAACCGGTCTTCGGCGACGCTGATCTTGGTCTTCCGGCGCAGTTCCTTGACGATCGACATCGCCTCGCCGTAGCCCGCGGCCTCGGCGATCTGCTGGCGCATCTGGATGCGCTGTTCGGGCGTGGCCTGGGCCGGGTCGCCGGGCGTCACCTTGCTCACGACGAACACCACGAAGCGGCCGTCGGCCATGCGCGCCTTGCCGGCCGAGAGCTTGCCCTGCGCCGGAACCGGTGCGCGGAACATCGCGTCGGCGACGTCGATGTCGGGCACCGGCGCGCCGCGCGGCACGCCCGGGATGTTCGCCGCGGTCAATCCGCGCGCGGTGGCGAGGTCCTGCAACGGCTTGCCCGCGCGCACCTCGGCCAGCAGCGCCGTCGCCGCGGCGTCGGCGGCCTTGGCCGCGCGGTCGGCGCGGATCTCGGCGATGACGCGGTCGCGCACTTCGGCCAGCTTCAGCGCGCGCTCCGGCGCGTGCTGCGCGACGCGCACCAGCACGCTGTGTTCGGGCCCGACTTCGATCGGGTCGCTGACCGTGCCGTCCTCGATCAGGCTCTGGTTGAACGCGGATCGCAGCAGCATCGCGTTGCCGGCGAGCCCGGCCTTCGGGTCCGGGCGCGCGCCGCGCGCGATCGGCCCGAGCGTGCGCACCGGCTGGCCGACGAGCTTGGCCGCGGGCGCCAGCGTGGTCGGGTTCTTCAGCACTTCGTCGACGACCTTGCCGGTGAGGTCGTTGTAGGCGCGATCGCGGTCGGCCTCGGCCTGTTCCTTGGCGAGCTGTTCGCGCACCTGTTCGAACGTGGCCTGCGTGCCGGTCTTGATCTCGCGCAACAGGATCACGTGCCAGCCGAACTCGGTGCGCACCGGTGCGCTCACCTGGCCCGCCTGCATCGCGAACAGCGCGTCCTCGAACGGCTTGGGCATCGCGCCCTTCTCCACCCAGCCGAGGTCGCCGCCCGCGGCCTTGGAGCCGTCGTCGTCCGAATCCGCGCGCGCGAGCGCGGCGAAATCGGCGCCGGGCTGGCGCGCCTGCTCCGCGATCTTCTCCGCCTTGGCCTCGGCCGCCTTCCACGCCGCTTCGCCGGCGTTCGCATCGACCTTGACCAGGATGTGCGAGGCGAGGCGCTGGTTGGCCGCCACCGCATGCGCCTGTTGCTGCTGGAAGCGCTGGCGCAGCGCCTCTTCGGTCGGCGCCGGCACGGCCAGCCCGGACGCGTCCAGCTCGACGTATTCCAGCGTCACGGTTTCCGGCGCGCGGTAGGAGGCGGCGTGCGCCGCGTACCAGGCCTGCACCTGCGCATCCGTCACCGGCGTGGTGTCGGCCGCCGGCGGGTTCATCACCACGAAGCCCACATCGCGGGTTTCGCCGGTCAGGCGCAGCAGCCGGTCGAGCTCGGCATCGGTCAGGAACGAGGATTCGGCGACCTGGGTCGGGACCAGCGACTGCTTGAGGCTCTCGCGCACGTCTTCCTGGAACTGGCGCGGCGAGCGCGGCGGAATCTGCGACTGCAGCATCAGCTGGTATTGCTGCGCGTTGAACTTGCCGCCGACCTGGAACGCCGGGATGCTCTCGATCTGCTCGCGCACCTGCGCGTCGCCGACCGCGATGCCGCTGCGGTCCGCGGCCATGCGCAGGACACGCTGGTCGATCATCGTGTCGAGCACCTTGCGCTTGTTGTCGATCGACTCGAACGCGGTCGCGTCGAACGCGTCGCCCTGCTGCGCGCGCTGCTGCTGGCGCGCCTGCTGGAACTGGTTGTGGAACTCGTCGACGCCGATCTCGTCGCGCTGCCACAGCATCGTGACCGGCCAGAACGCCGGCGCGGACGGCCACCAGGCGGGCGGCGCCTCGATCTTGGCCGCGTAGTTGTCGTTGTTCTGGAACAGGTACTGTTCCATGCCGAAGAACGCGAACGGCACCACCAGCACCCCCAGCACGGCAGTGGCGAACCAGCCGGAGGTTTTATCGCGGAGTTTCTGCAGCATCGTGCGGAATCGGGCCTGGGACGAAGCCCGCGAGTTTAGCCTGCGCGGGCCGGGCGTGCAGGCCGGAAACGAAGAAAGGCGCCCGGGGGGCGCCTTTCGCGAAAAACCAGTGGCGGAGTGGACGGGACACTCTCGAAAGTGTCCAAGCAACCACACCGCGCCTAGCCTTTCACGCCCGAGCACTCGCGGAAGAGTGTCCAAGGAAGTGTCCAACGAGCTTAGCACCCTTGCGCCCAGCTCCTTGCATCATTTCGATATTTCTAATAATATAGAAATATGAAGAACGATACCGCTGTCGCCCTCCTGTCCGCGCTTGCCCAAGAAACGCGCCTGTCCGTGTTCCGCCTGCTAGTCGAGCAGGGTCCAGAAGGCTTGCCGGCTGGGCAGATTGCCGAACGGCTGGAACTCGCACCGGCAACCCTGTCATTCCACTTGAAGGAACTGACAACAGCAGGTCTCACCGTGCCCCAGCAAGAGGGGCGGTTCGTCATCTATTCGGCCAACTTCGACGCCATGGACGGCCTGCTGTCTTTCCTGACCAAGAACTGTTGCGCGGGCTCCTCCTGTGAAGTGTCCGCCCAGCCATGTGCCAAACCCACCAAACCCACCAAACCCAGCAAGGTGCCCGCATGAAACGCATGCATGTCCATGTGTCCGTCAAGGACTTGTCCGAAAGCATCCGGTTCTATTCCAGTCTGTTTGCCACAGGCCCCACCGTCGAAAAACACGACTATGCCAAGTGGATGTTGGACGACCCGCGCGTCAACTTCGCCATTTCCACCCGTGCCGATGCCGTGGGCGTCAACCATCTAGGCATCCAGACCGAGAACGCCGAAGAACTGGCACAGATTGAACAGCGCGCCCGCGTGGCTAACATCGCCAGCCAGCCGGAGCCAAATGCCAACTGTTGTTATGCGCACTCGGACAAGCACTGGTTGGAGGATCCGCAAGGCGTGGTCTGGGAAGCCTTCCACAGCATGGGAGAAATCCCCGTCTATGGCGCAGGGCGTGAACAAAACGCCGAACGGTCCGCGTGTTGCGCCCCGCCTTCGTCTGTCTCTTCGACTGGCGTCTCTTGCGGTGCGGGCTCGGAGTGTTGCTGATGAACCCCAAGCCTTACAACATCCTTTTTCTATGCACCGGAAACAGCGCCAGAAGCATCATGGCGGAGGGGCTGGTCAATCTCCTCTCGGCGGGGCGCTTCAAGGGGTTCAGCGCAGGAAGCAACCCGACCGGAACCGTCAACCCGTTCGCGCTTGAAACCCTCCGCAACCTCGGGTGCGATACGAGCGGAATGTCGAGCAAGAGTTGGGATGTCTTCGCCACTCCCGACGCGCCCCGCATGGACTTCGTGATTACCGTCTGCGATAACGCCGCTGGCGAGGCCTGCCCGTTCTGGCCAGGCTCCCCTATGACTGCCCATTGGGGATTTCCTGACCCGTCGCACATTGAAGGCGATGACGAAACCAAGCGCGTCGCCTTCAGCAAGACCGCGCAAGACATTGCGCACCGTCTGCGTCTGTTTCTTTCCCTGCCCGTGGACAAACTCGACCGCCTGTCCATTCAACAGGAGTTGCGCGAGTTAGGAACCACATGACCTCGCTCCCTCGTCGCCTATTGGCCGAGGCTCTTGGCACGGCCATTCTTCTGGCCGTAGTCGTGGGCTCGGGCATCATGGCCGATCGTCTAGCAGGAGGAAACGACGCCATCGCATTGCTGGCAAATGCGCTTGCCACGGGTTGCGCCCTGTTCGTCCTCATCCTGATGTTTTGCCCTGTATCTGGCGCTCACTTCAATCCCGCGGTTTCCGTGGCCATGGCATTGAAGGGCACTCTTGGCAGGCAAGACGCCGTGGCCTATATCGTTGTTCAACTGGCGGGAGCGTTGGCGGGCGTCGCCATTGCCCATGTCATGTTTGATTTACCACTGTTCACAGCGTCAACCCACGCTCGCGACGGCATGGGTCAGGTATTGAGCGAGTTCGTAGCCACCTTCGGACTTCTCCTGACCATTCTGATGGTGGGTCGACAAGGCGTCATGGCAACGGCGTTGGCGGTCGGATGCTTCATCACAGCCGGATATTGGTTTACGGCATCCACATCGTTCGCCAATCCGGCCGTTTCACTGGCGCGCGCGTTCTCCGACACTTTCGCAGGCATTCGCATCGACGGCGTTCCGTGGTTCGTTCTTGCGCAACTGTGCGCCGTTCCCATCGCCATCGGCGTCGAAAAACTGTTGACCACTCCACAGATGCCGAAGGCTTGACGCCTTGCGGTTTTCCAATGGTGCGCTATGAAAAAGGCTCCCCCACAGAAAGGAGCCACCATATGGCGAAGAAAAAAGCCCCCACACTTCCCGAGCAACTGCGCAAACTGGCCGACGACATCGAGGAGGCCACCAAGCCGAGACACCTTCAGACACCGGAGGCCATGTTGGCCGAGTTCAACCAGAAGAGTTTCAAACAGCGGTTGATGGAACGACGCGAGCGACTTGCCAACGAGAACGACGAAAGAGGCGAAGGCGACGGAAACCCCGCAACCCTTCGACCTATACGACGACCACGAGCCCGCTGACAGCGTGCGAAGGCCCCCGATTGTTAGCGCAATCGGGGGCCTTTTCCTTTCATGGATGCCACCGGCGCAGGCCGAGCATCGCGACGCGACGCCAACTTGGCATGCCTGTTGGCCTCGATATGCGCCAGCCTCTGGGCCAATGTCTGCGGTAGCGTCTTGACCGCTCTAATCGGCGACGATGCCTGTGCCGATTTCACTCCGACCGCCCCCGAACTGCTCCGCGAATTGCCATAACCGCTCTGGGTTCTGTCGCTTCGATGCCCGAGCCACGACGCCACCATGGCACGGTCGCCACTGGCTTTTGCATCACTTGCGCGGGCATGGCGGTAGGCATATGGCGATAGTCCGTCTTGCGCTTCTCGCATGGCCCGACGCACCGCGACCAAGTCGGCGTCGGACAACTGCACCCAGTCGCGCCCCGTCGCCACAGCGTCCCGCAGGACCTGCACAGCCAACAACGATTGCCCAAACCCGAGCGCCCCTTCTGTCCGTGTCGCCGAGACCGTCAGCGTTCGCACTTTCTGCCCGCGTGTCGCGTCCACCTTTGCCCCGCTCACGACGAGCGACACATCGTCCCCGTCCACAAGCAAACGCGCCCCTTTCAACAACTCCGCAGGCCTCACCCCGAACAGCGCAAAGCAGAGCGCGGGTATCTCCACGCGGGAGGCTCGTCCCATTTGCTGGGTCAAGGCCACCAACAGGGCATCAGGTGTCGGCGCGTGGCGCCCAGCCACGCGCTTGCTCTTGCTCTTCCCACGACTACCCCCATCACCGGCGCGAAGCGCCGTCGCTTTTTCTCCCCAAGTCGGGCGGTCATGCGCGAGGAACATCGCATCGAACACGACCGCCCGTTCTAACGCGCTCCAAGTCAGACGGCTCATCCTGTCGGCGTCTTTCGCTCGCCGAGCGCGTTCCGCCTCTTGGCGCTGTTGCGCGATGGTGGTCTCCTCACAGAACCGGAACGCAGACCGCAAACGGTTGTGATGCTGGAAGGTTGTGGCCTTATCTAGTGGCGTTTGTTTCTCTTCGAGCAAACGGGCATGGTCGCGTCGATAAGCAACGACCGTTGCCTCCGATGGATCGCCCTTACGCCCTTGCTTGGCGTCTTTGAGTATCGCGCGGACACGCTGGTCGGCGACGACCCCTAGCGGTTGTCCGGTGCGTTTCGCCTCGGCCTCGACGCTCCGCAGTGCTTCGGAAATCGCTTTGGCGAACCGTTCGCGAAGCCATGCCGGCACGGCTTCGCTGTCATGGTCTGGGGTTGTCTCGATCTGTCTCATGGGCGCGCTCCGTTGGTGCTAGGGCATGGGCTCGCTTTCGCTTCGCCCAGTCGCACGGCTCCCACCGTGCTCTACGCACAGGCTCCCGCCTGTGCGTCCGGCCTTCGCTTGCGCTACGGCCGTCGCCCTTTGCTCCCGCAACCCATGGCGCTAACGCACCACGGGACGGGCGGCCCCCTCTTCGTTCCGGCCATTGCTCGCTATCGCTTGGCAATGTCCAGAACTTCGAGAGGGCATATTGTCGGACAGTAAGTCCGACAATATGGGCGTCCCTTCATCCAAACAGAAAATGCAAAAGCCGCAAGGTGGTTAGCGCAACAACTTGCCCAACTCGTCGATGTTCAAGCCGAACGACAAGACAGGGTGGCAAAGTCTTGGCGAAACTAATCGTGGAGAAACGGATCTTCGTAAGCGCTCGCATATTCGGGCTTTCCCGTTGTGGCGTGGCCCGTGTATTCCTCACGCACTTCCCGCACCACCCCGCCCGCTTTCAGTTTGTTGAGAACGGTATCTCGGAAACTATGGACGCCGACTGTTCCCGTTCCTCGCGCCTTGACCCCGCGCATAGCGAGGTAGCGCGCGAATGCCGTCATGGGAGCGTTTGCGGGACCGTTCTGCGCGTTGAAAGTCAGGACGGGGAACAACTTGACCTCCCCCTCCGCTTTCAACCGGTCCACCCGTTCCAGCAAACCCAACGCAATCAAGTCCGGATGAACGGGGGTCTGGCGTGTGCTGGCCTTCACTTTGACGGACTTGTCATCGCCAACGAGCGAAATGTCGAAGACGGGGACGCCGAACTCGTCCTCGTAGATGTCCGCCAACTCCAAGCGCGCGATTTCATTTCCGCGCGCCCCCGTATAAAGGCAAATCAAGGGGAGCCAGCGGTCGGCGTCCTGTGGCAGGTCGCCGTAGTGCGCAGGGTCGAAGATGGCGACCAACTGCTCGGGGCGGAACTTCTGCGCGCCGTTGGTCGCATTGGCGATGGCCTTATCCTTCTTCGATACCCGAGCGAAGCCATCGGAGGGCAAGCCCTCCTCGTCGTCCCTCTTCGGCAGATAACCGGACTTCCGCGCCCATTTCAGGAACTGGCCCAGAACAATGAACTTGTTCTCGACCGTTCTGCGGTCGATGGTCTTCAACAGGGCGATTTCAAGTTCCGAGCAATGACGGCTCGTAATATCGCGCACCCACTCGGGGCGGTTGGTCGCGGGTAGGCTGGTGAAGAAGGCCTCGACATCCTCCAAGGCCTTCAACTTCGCCCGCTTGGTCTTCTTCTTGGGGGGCGTATGGTCGGGAAGGGTCCGGGCCCACTTCTCCTTGGCCGTCCCGAAGGCGATGAAGCCGTTTTCTTCCGTCTTCTCGGGTTCGGGTTTCGGTCCCAGCCCGGAGAGAGGAACCGCCCCACCAGGAAGGTTGACGGACACACGGTCCAGAAAACTGTTGAAGCGGGCTTGGTCCGCGTCGTCGGCGATGTTCAGGCCCTTGAAGCGCACGCCACTGGGACCGACTTCCATCTCGTCTGTGGTCCATGTGCGAATGTCCCCACCGTCCCCAGAACGGCCCGACAGGATGTCTTCAATGCTTGGCGGTTTTGTCTTCATCGCGTCCCCCTGACGCAATGCCTCGAAAACCCGAGCATATCGGCCCGCCAGCACAAGGGCGATAGCCTGCGCCGTGCACGAACATCGCGTCCGCAAGGCGCGTTTGACCAGTCGCGCGCCCATGGCCGTCCAGAGATCGGCAGGCACGCGCATACGGAAGTAGGAAAGACCCGAAGGATTTCGGATGAGGTGATGGGCTACTCGCATGGGAAGGGTCCAAGCGAGTGTCCAAGCGTGCAAAGTAAAACGCCCGCAAATCGTTGATTTACGGGCGTTCTAGGTAATGGCGGAGTGGACGGGACTCGAACCCGCGACCTCCGGCGTGACAGGCCAGCATTCTAACCGACTGAACTACCACTCCGCGGAGCCGCGCATGGTACAGGCCGCCGCCGCCGCGTGCAACCGATCTGGTGGGCGCTGAGGGGATCGAACCCCCGACCCTCTCCGTGTAAAGGAGACGCTCTACCGCTGAGCTAAGCGCCCTGGCTTGCGCACGATAACGAAAAACCCGGCGCATGGCCGGGTTTTCGCGACGGGATCCGGGAAGGATCAGTTCACGGCGTCCTTCAGCGCCTTGCCCGGCTTGAACGCCGGCGCCTTGGACGCGGGGATCTCGATGGTGCCGCCGGTCTGCGGGTTGCGGCCGGTGCGGGCGCTGCGCGAACGCACCTCGAAGGTGCCGAAGCCGACCAGCGCGACGCTGTCGCCGGACTTCAGCGCGCTGCTCACCCCGCTGGTGAACGCATCGACCGCGCGCGTGGCATCGGCCTTGGACAGGCCCGTGGTTTCGGCGACGTGGTCGATGATGTCGTTCTTGTTCATGTGTGGAATCTCCATGTGCGAGCGGCGCTCGCGTGCGATTGGCAATGCCGCGGGGACGCGGCGCGGAACGAGCGAATGCAAGGCTATGGATGGAAACGCATTCCATCCCGCCGGGCGGACACGCGAGGCGCGACCGCCGCGAAACATCGCATCGAAATGTTATACCAGCGGGGTTTTCCGCGTGCAATAAGCCGGTTTTCGCGCAAGCACGTTCAATGCGTGACGTCCAGCGCCGGCGTCGACGGCTTCTCGCCGCCCGGCAAGACGTCCCCCTCGACCGGCTGCGCCGCGCCTTTCGGCAGCAATGGCCGCTCGAGCGCGAGGTCGAGCACTTCGTCTATCCACTTCACCGGCACGATCTTCATGTGCTGGGTCACGTTCTTCGGGATGTCGGCGAGGTCCTTGCGGTTCTCGTCCGGGATCAGCACGGTCTTGATGCCGCCGCGCAACGCGGCGAGCAGTTTTTCCTTGAGCCCGCCGATCGCGGTGACCTTGCCGCGCAGGGTGATCTCGCCGGTCATCGCCACGTCGTTGCGCACCGGGATCCGGGTCAGCGTCGACACCAGCGAGGTCGCCATCGCGATGCCCGCGCTGGGCCCGTCCTTCGGCGTCGCGCCGTCGGGCACGTGCACGTGCACGTCGTGCTTCTGCAGGAAGTCCAGGTCGATGCCGAGGCGCTCGGCGCGCGCGCGCACCACCGACAGCGCCGCCGACGCGGATTCCTTCATCACGTCGCCGAGCTGGCCGGTGAGGATCAGCGCGCCCTTGCCCGGCACCAGCGTGGATTCGATCTGCAGCAGGTCGCCGCCGACCTCGGTCCACGCGAGCCCGGTGACCAGGCCGATTTCGTTCTCGGCTTCCGCGCGGCCGAAGTCGAACCGCTGCACGCCGAGGTACTTGTCGAGGTTCTTGTCGGTGACGTTGACGGTCTTCGCCTTCTTCGCCTTCGCGCCGGCGGCGACCGGGCCCTTCAGCGCGATTTCCTTGACGACCTTGCGCGCGATGCGCGCGATCTCGCGCTCGAGGTTGCGCACGCCCGATTCGCGCGTGTAGTAGCGGATGATGTCGCGGATCGCCGATTCGGCGATCGCGAGCTCGCCCTCGCGCAAGCCGTTCGCCTTCAGTTGCTTGGGCACGAGGT
The DNA here is from genome assembly GCA_044226035.1 of Thermomonas sp. Classification (GTDB taxonomy): domain Bacteria; phylum Pseudomonadota; class Gammaproteobacteria; order Xanthomonadales; family Xanthomonadaceae; genus Pseudoluteimonas. The sequence continues at coordinate 39,542 of JBGAHT010000003.1, forward strand.
AGCGCGAGGCGATGTTGAGCTTCTCCTCCTCGGTGTAACCCGGGATGCGGATCACTTCCATGCGGTCGAGCAGCGGGCCGGGGATGTTCAGCGAGTTGGAGGTGGCGACGAACATCACCTCGCTCAGGTCGAGGTCGACCTCGAGGTAGTGGTCGTTGAACGCGTTGTTCTGCTCCGGGTCCAGCACCTCGAGCAGCGCCGCGGACGGATCGCCGCGGAAGTCCATCGACATCTTGTCGATCTCGTCGAGCACGAACAGCGGGTTCTTGGTGCCGACCTTGTTGAGGTTCTGCACGATGCGGCCGGGCATCGAGCCGACGTAGGTGCGGCGGTGGCCGCGGATCTCGGCCTCGTCGCGCACGCCGCCGAGCGACATGCGCACGAACTTGCGGTTGGTGGCCTTGGCGATGCTCTGCCCGAGCGAGGTCTTGCCCACGCCGGGCGGGCCGACCAGGCACAGGATCGCGCCCTTCATCTTCGCCACGCGCGACTGCACCGCGAGGTATTCGAGGATGCGTTCCTTGACCTTCTCCAGGCCGTAGTGATCGGCGTCGAGCACGTCCTGCGCGGCCTTGAGGTCCTTGCGCACCTTGGTCCGCTTCTTCCACGGCACGCCGAGCAGCCAGTCGAGGTAGTTGCGCACCACGCCGGCCTCGGCCGACATCGGCGACATCTGCTTGAGCTTGTTGAACTCGTTCTTCGCCTTGGCTTCGACCGCCTTGGGCATGCCGGCCTCGGCGATCCTGCGCGCGAGCTCGTCCATGTCGCTGGGCGCGTCGTCGATCTCGCCCAGTTCCTTCTGGATCGCCTTCATCTGCTCGTTGAGGTAGTACTCGCGCTGCGACTTCTCCATCTGCGACTTGACCCGGCCGCGGATGCGCTTCTCCATCTGCTGCACGTCGATCTCGCCGTCGACGAAGCCGACCAGCAGCTCCAGCCGCTTGTCGACGTCGAGGGTTTCCAGCAGGCGCTGCTTCTCGGCGAGGCGCACGCCCAGGTGCGCGGCCGCGGTGTCGGCCAGGCGGTCGGGCTCGTCGATGCCGGACAGGGTCTGCAACAGTTCCGGCGGCAGCTTGCGGTTGGTCTTGACGTACTGTTCGAACAGCGACAGCAGCGAACGCACCACCGCCTCGGTTTCGCGGGTGGCTTCCGCGCCGGCGGCGTCGATCCCGAGCGCTTCGCCCGACAGCGCGCCATCGATCTCGCGGATCGCGGACACGCGCACGCGGGAAATGCCCTCGACCAGCACCTTGATCGTGCCGTCGGGCAATTTCAGCAGCTGCAGCACCTGCGCCAGGGTGCCGACCTCGTACAGGTCGGACGCGCCCGGGTCGTCGGTTTCGGCCGACTTCTGCGCCAGCAGCACGATGCGCTTGTCCGCGGCCATCGCCTGTTCCAGCGCGACGATCGACTTCTCGCGACCGACGAACAGCGGGATGACCATGTGCGGGAACACCACCACGTCGCGCAGCGGCAACACCGGCAGGACGGGACGGTCGACGGACTTGGGCATGCTTGCTCCGGCAGGGAATGAATGGCCCGGCGACGCGCGCCGGCCCTGCCGTTATGGGGCCGGCGGCGGGCGCTTGCAAGCGCCGCGGCACCGGCCCTGGCCGCCGTTTATTCGGCGGCCGCGACCCGCGGCGCGGCCGGCGGGGTTTCGTAGATCAGGTAGGGCTCGGACTTGTGTTCGACCACCGATTCGTCGACCACGACCTTCTTCACGTTTTCCAGCGACGGCAGGTCGTACATCGTGTCGAGCAGCACCGATTCGACGATGGTGCGCAGGCCGCGCGCGCCGGTCTTGCGCTTGAGCGCCTTCTTGGCGATCGCGGTGAGCGCGTCGGGGCGGAACTCGAGTTCCACGCCCTCCATCTCGAACAGCTTGCGGAACTGCTTGGTGATGGCGTTCTTGGGCTCGGTGAGGATCTTCACCAGCGCCGGCTCGTCGAGTTCCTCGAGCGTTGCGACCACCGGCAGGCGGCCGACGAACTCGGGGATGAGGCCGAACTTGATCAGGTCCTCGGGCTCGACGTCGGCCAGCACCTTGCCGACCTCGGCCTTGCGCTCGCTCGACTTGACCTTGGCCGAGAAGCCGATGCCGCCGGCCTCGGTGCTGCGCTGCTGGATGATCTTCTCCAGCCCGGCGAACGCGCCGCCGACGATGAACAGGATGTTGCGCGTGTCCACCTGCAGGAATTCCTGCTGCGGGTGCTTGCGCCCGCCCTGCGGCGGCACGCTGGCCACGGTGCCCTCGATCAGCTTCAGCAGCGCCTGCTGCACGCCCTCGCCGGACACGTCGCGGGTGATCGACGGGTTCTCGCTCTTGCGCGAGATCTTGTCGATCTCGTCGATGTAGACGATGCCCTGCTGCGCCTTGTCGACGTCGTAGTCGCACTTCTGCAGCAGCTTCTGGATGATGTTCTCCACGTCCTCGCCGACGTAGCCGGCTTCGGTCAGCGTGGTCGCGTCGGCCATGGTGAAGGGCACGTTCAGCAGCCGCGCCAGCGTCTCCGCGAGCAGGGTCTTGCCCGAACCGGTCGGCCCGACCAGCAGGATGTTGGACTTGGCCAGCTCGACCTCGTCCGACTTCTGCCGGCTCTCGATGCGCTTGTAGTGGTTGTAGACCGCGACCGCGAGCGTCTTCTTCGCGCGCGACTGGCCGATCACGTACTGGTCGAGGACGTCCAGGATCTCGCGCGGCTTGGGCAGCGCGCTGCGCGCCGACTGCGACTTCTCCTCGAGTTCCTCGCGGATGATGTCGTTGCACAGTTCGACGCATTCGTCGCAGATGAACACGCTGGGGCCGGCGATGAGCTTGCGCACCTCGTGCTGGCTCTTCCCGCAGAAAGAGCAGTAGAGGATCTTGCTGCTGTCGCCCGAACGGCCCTGACGGTCTTCGCTCATTCAAAACACCTGCTGCGTGAGCCGGTTGCGGCCCGAGAATAGCACAAGGGGCCGGATCGGCCCCGGCCCCGGTTCGTGCGGGAAATCGCTTTCGAATCAGCCAGTTGCGCGATTCTCAACCGGGCTGGATGGTCTCGTCCGGGCGCCGTTCCAGCACCTGGTCGATCAGGCCGTAGGCCTGCGCCGCGTCCGCCGACTTGAAGTTGTCGCGGTCGGTGTCGCGGGCGATGGTCTCGATCGGCTGGCCGGTGTGCTTGGACAGGATCTCGTTCAGGCGCTGGCGCAGGGTCAGGATCTCGCGCGCGTGGATGTCGATGTCCGCGGCCTGGCCCTGCGCGCCGCCCAGCGGCTGGTGGATCATCACCCGCGAGTTCGGCAGCGCGTAGCGCTTGCCCTTGGCGCCGGCGGCGAGCAGCACCGCGCCCATCGAGGCGGCCTGGCCGACGCAAATGGTGCTCACGTCCGGCTTGATGAACTGCATGGTGTCGTAGATCGCCATGCCCGAGGTGACGATGCCGCCCGGCGAGTTGATGTACAGGCTGATGTCCTTCTCGGGGTTCTCGGCCTCGAGGAACAGCAGCTGCGCCACGATCACGTTGGCGACGGCGTCGTCGATGCCGCCGACGAGGAAGATCACCCGTTCCTTGAGCAGGCGCGAATAGATGTCGTAGGCGCGCTCGCCGCGGCTGGTCTGTTCGACCACCATCGGCACCAGGTTCAGGGCTTTGGTCTCGTGGCTCATGGCGTTCCTCGGGTTGGACGGGGCGTCACGCCGACGGCGAGATCGCCTCCTGGAAGGACAACGGCTGGTCGCTGTGGCGGGCGCGCTCGGCGATCCAGTCGATCACCTGCTCCTCCATCACCCGCGACTGCAGGCTGGCCATGAGTTGGGGATCGTCGCGGTACATCTCAATGACCTGCTGCGGCTCCTCGTAGGTGGAGGCGATCAGGCGCAGGGTCTCGTTGACCCGGCCCATGTCCAGCCGCAGCTCGTTGCGGCGGGCGACCTCGCCGACCAGCAGCCCGACCAGCACGCGCTTGCGCGCGGCGTCGAGGAAGGCTTCGTGGGCGTTTTCCGGCATCTGCGGGTTGCCGCCCTGGCGGCGCACCTGCTCGGCGGCCTGCTGGGCCAGCATGCGCGCCTCGTTCTCGACCAGGCGCGGCGGCATCTCGACGTGCTCGTAGGCCGCGGCCAGCTTCTCGCTGACCTCGCGGCGCAGGCGGCCCATCAGCGCGCCCTTGAGCTCGCGCTCGAGGTTGCTGCGGATGTCGGCGCGGAACTGCGCCAGTTCGCCGCCCTTGACGCCGAAGCTGCGGATGAAGGCCGCGTCGACCTCGGGCAGCGCGGCTTCGGACACGCGCTCGACCTGCAGGTTGGCCTGCGCCGCCTTGCCGGCCAGCTGCGGCACGCGCCAGTCCGCCGGGAACTGCACCTCGACGGTCTTTTCCTCGCCGGCGCGCATGCCGGCCAGCGCCTGTTCGAGCTGCGGCAGGACCGAGCCCGAGCCGATCAGGGTCAGCAACCGTTCCGAGCCCTCGGCCGGCACGCGCTCGCCTTCGACCATCGACCAGGTCTGCGCCTCGACCGCGTCGCCCTCGCGGGCCTCGCGCTCGACCGGCGCCCAGGTGCGGCGCTGCAGGCGCAGGTTCTCGACCATGCGGTCGATGTCTTCCTCGCTGACCTCGGCGGTGTGGCGGACCACGTCGAGCCCGGCCACGTCGATGTCGCCGAATTCGGGCACCACCTCGAAGGTGGCCACGTAGGCGAGCTCGCCGTCCTTCGCCTCGCCCGGCTGGATCGACGGGCTGCCGGCGATGCGCAGGTCGTTGCCGCGCACGGCCTGGTCGAAACCTTCGCGCAGCAGGCCGTCCAGCACCTCGGCGCGCACCTGCGAGCCGTAGCGCTGCTCGATGACCTTGGCGGGCACCTTGCCCGGGCGGAAGCCCTTGATCCGCGCGGTGCGCGCGATCTCGCGCAGGCGCCCGCCGACTTCGCCCTCGAGCTGCCCGGCGGGGAGCTGGAAGGTGATGCGGCGCTCGAGGTTTCCGATGGTTTCGACCGAAGTCTGCATGCTGGTACGTGCTCCTGCCCGCGGTGTCGGCTGCGGGTTGCGATGGTTCTTGGCGCGGGCGCCGGCTGGGACCCGCGCCAGGCGCGGGGAACCGGGGATTTTCCCCGATCCGGGGGCTGGCCGCCAGCATCGCCGGCGGCTTTGGTGCGAAAGGCGGGACTCGAACCCGCACGGGGGTTACCCGCTGGAACCTAAATCCAGTGCGTCTACCAGTTCCGCCACTTTCGCGCCCGGGCATTCTAGCCGGCGGCACGACCGCTGGCCCGGAAGCCCCGATCGGCCACGCATCCGGTTTGACGCTCGATGCTGCGTTCCCGGACAATGCGCACCTGCTTCGGGGTGTAGCTCAGCCTGGTAGAGCGCCTGCTTTGGGAGCAGGAAGTCGCAGGTTCGAATCCTGTCTCCCCGACCAGGCACCGAGCGGGACGGCGGACAACGATGCGACAATCCGGACGGGCGCCCGTAGCTCAACCGGATAGAGCACCGGCCTTCTAAGCCGGTGGTTGTGGGTTCGAGTCCCGCCGGGCGCGCCATGCGTCGGCAGGTTTTCCAGTGGTGGCTGTAGCTCAGTTGGTTAGAGTCCTGGATTGTGATTCCAGTTGTCGGGGGTTCGAGTCCCCTCAGCCACCCCATCTTTTCGTGTTTGCTATACTTCGCGTCATCGGGGCCGTTAGCTCAGTTGGTAGAGCAGTTGACTCTTAATCAATAGGTCCAAGGTTCGAATCCTTGACGGCCCACCAATCCCGAAACGCCCGGCCATGCCGGGCGTTTTCCTTTCCGGCGCCGCCAAGATTTCGAACCTGCGGTTCGCCCGTTCCGCCGCGCTTCGCTATCCTCGTTCCCGCGGCATCCGCCGCCCGACCAGGGAACATCGCATGCGCAGCGGCAATCCCGCCCTCCGGGCCGACACCTTCCTCGATGCCGGCAGCGGCGCGCTGATCCGGGGCGACGCCGGGACGATGACCCTCAACGGCACCGTCAACAAGACCGCGATCCTGCTGGTGCTGACCCTGGCTGGCGCGTTGTTCACCTGGTCGCAATTCTCCGCCGCGCTGGCCGCCGGCAGCCCGGGCGCGGTGATGCCCTACGTCTGGGGCGGCGCGATCGGCGGCTTCATCGTCGCCCTGGTCACCGTATTCAAGAAGCAGTGGGCGCCGATCACCGCGCCGTTGTACGCCGTGCTGGAAGGCCTGTTCCTGGGCGCGGTGTCGGCGATGTTCGAACTGCGCTTCCCGGGCATCGTGATGCAGGCCGTGGGCCTGACCTTCGGTACCCTGGCGGCGTTGCTGCTGGCCTACCGCAGCGGCCTGATCAAGGCCACCGAGAACTTCAAGCTCGGCGTGGTCGCCGCCACCGGCGGCATCGCCCTGCTCTACCTGGTGCAGATCGGCCTGCAGTTCTTCGGCTTCAAGGGCATGGGCTTCATCCACGACAGCAGCCTGATCGGCATCGCCTTCTCCGGCTTCGTGGTGGTGATCGCCGCGCTGAACCTGGTGCTCGACTTCGACTTCATCGAACAAGGCGTCGAACAGCGCGCGCCGAAGTACATGGAGTGGTACGGCGCGTTCGGCCTGCTGGTCACCCTGGTGTGGCTGTACCTGGAAATGTTGCGCCTGCTGAGCAAACTGCAGTCGCGCAACTGATCCGCGTGCGATGCAACGAAAAGGCGCCTTTCGGCGCCTTTTTCGTTCGTGCCGCGAGGGCCCCGGGAATCAAAGCCGGGACGCGATCGCCCTAGCGAACGACTGGGTGTTGCCTTCGCCGCCCAGGTCCGGGGTCAGCGAGTCCTTCGCTTCCAGCGTGGCGACGATGGCGTTGCGCAGGCGCTCGGCCTGTTCGGGCTGGCCGAGGTGGTCGAGCATCTGCCCGGCCGCGAGCAGCAGCGCGCAAGGGTTGGCGATGCCCTTGCCGGCGATGTCCGGGGCCGAACCGTGCACCGCCTCGAAGATCGCCGCGTGCTCGCCGATGTTGGCGCCCGGCGCGAGGCCGAGCCCGCCGACCAGGCCCGCGCACAGGTCGGAAATGATGTCGCCGAACAGGTTGGTGGTGACGATCACGTCGAACTGCTCGGGCTTCATCACCAGCTGCATGCAGCAGTTGTCGACGATCAGCTCGTTGCAGGCGATCTCCGGGTACTGCGCCGCCACCTCGCGCGCGACCTTGAGGAACAGGCCCGAGGTCGACTTCAGGATGTTGGCCTTGTGCACCACCGTGACCTTCTTGCGCCCGGTGTTCCTCGCCAGGTCGAAGGCGTAGCGCACGATGCGCTCGGAACCCTTGCGCGTCACCTTCTGGGTGAGCGTGGCGGTGGCGCCGTCGTCGCTGACCTGCTGGCCTTCGCCGATGTAGGCGCCCTCGGTGTTCTCGCGCACGGTGACCAGGTCCACGCCCATCGGGAAGCGCGATTTCGTGTTCGGGAACGACTTGGCCGGGCGCACGTTGGCGTACAGGTCGAAGCGCTTGCGCAACTCGACGTTGATCGAGGAAAAGCCTTCGCCCACCGGCGTGGTCAGCGGGCTCTTCAGCGCGACCTTGTTGCGGGCGATGGAATCGAGCGTCGCCTGCGGCAGCAGTTCGCCGTGCTTTTCCAGCGCGACCATGCCGGCGTCGGCGAATTCGTACTGCAGGCCGAGCCGCATCGCGTCGAGCACGTGCAGGGTGGCGTCCATGATCTCGGGGCCGATGCCGTCGCCGCGCAGCACGGTGATCGTCGTGGTCATTCTCGTTCGGTTCCAGGCAGGCAGGAATCGCGCCGGAAACGCGATTCCTGGGGGAAAAATGGGCCACCAATTATGCCAGATACCCAACACCGTCATTCCGGCACAAGCCGGGACCCGGCTTGCGCCGGGATGACGAGCGGGATTTTCAGTGCTCGTGCGCGACGGGCGATTCCGCGCCTTGTTCCAGCTTGTCGAGGAAGTCGACGGCGCGGCGCAGGTGCGGGATGACGATGCTGCCGCCGACCACCAGCCCGACCGAGAACGCCTCGAACATCTCGTCGCGGGTCACGCCGGCGTCGCGGCACTGGGCGACGTGGTAGCTGATGCAGTCGTCGCAGCGCAGCACCATCGACGCGACCAGGCCGCACAGCTCCTTGGTCTTCGCGTCCAGCGCGCCGGCCGCGTAGGTCTGCGTATCGAGCGCGAAGAAGCGGCGCACGACCTGGTTCGGCTCGGCCAGGATGCGCTCGTTCATGCGCTTGCGGAATTCGGTGAACGCGGCGATGCGGTCGCCTTCGCCGCCGCTGGCCGCGCGGTTCTTTTCGCCGTGGCCGCTCATGCGCCTTGGCCCGCGAGCAACGCTTCGAGCTTGCCGGCGCGATGCAGGGCCATCATGTCGTCGTAGCCGCCGACGTGGGTGTCGCCGATGAAGATCTGCGGCACGCTGGTGCGGCGCGTCCGCGCCACCATCGCCTCGCGCACGGCCGGGTCGGTGTCGACGCGCACTTCGGTCCAGTCCCTGCCCTTGCTCTTCAGGAAATTCTTCGCGGCCACGCAGTACGGGCAGATCGCGGTGGTGTAGATCGTGATGGCGGGGGCGTCGCTCAAGGCAGTCTCCGGGAACAAGCGCGGCGGGATAGAGTCGAATATGCGGGACGGGCGGGCCGATTTTAAGGGCCAGCCCCACCCGCTCAACCCCCGTTCACATCGACGCCACGTCAACGCAGCATCCTGCCAGCATGACCGCACCCGTCCCGCGCCGGTTCCCGGCCGCCCTCCTCGTCGCCGGCCTCGCCCTGGCCCTCGCGCCCGGCGCCGGCGCGCAGTCGCAGTCGCTGCCGGACATCGGCTCCTCGGCCGCGGAACTGCTGACCCCGGCGCAGCAGCAGCAATACGGCGAGATGACGCTGGCCCAGCTGCGCAACATGAACTACACGCTGGACGACCCGCTGCTCAACGACTGGCTGCAGTCGCTGGGCAACCGCATGGGCGCGGCCAGCGACAAGCCGGAGCAGCGTTTCACCGTGTTCCTGCTCAAGGACCGCGACATCAACGCCTTCGCCACGCTCGGCGGCTACGTCGCGGTCAACGCCGGGCTGATCCTCGCCGCCGAGAACGAGGGCGAACTGGCATCGGTGCTCGGCCACGAGTTCGCCCACGTCACCCAGCAGCACGTGCTGCGTTCGGTCGAACAGGCGAAGAAGGACAGCCTGCCGATCCTGTTGGCGATGCTCGGCGCGATCGCGGTCGCGCAAGGCAGCAACAGCGATTCGGCCAGCAACGGCGCGATGGCCGCGCTGATCTCGGCGCAGGGCCTGATGCTGCAGCGGCAGATCAACTACACCCGTTCGGGCGAAGCCGAAGCCGACCGGCTCGGCATCCGCACCCTGTACCGCGCCGGCTTCGATCCCGGCGACGCGGCGAAAATGTTCCAGCGCATGCTCGCGCTCAGCCGCAGCAACCAGGGCGGCGAACGCGAGCGCACGCCGGACTACCTGCTCACCCACCCGGTCACCACCAGCCGCATCAGCGAGGCGACCCAGCGCGCCGAGCAGTTGCGCGCCTCGGGCGGCGGCGCCGTGGCCGCGGGCATCGGCAGCAGCGGCAACCCGCTGTTGCCGGGCAACCTGTCGATCCAGGCCGGCGCCGGCGGCGACGACGGCCAGTTCGCCTGGGCGCAGGAACGGTTGCGCGCGCTGTCGGCCGACACGCCCGCGCAGGCGATCCGCGAATACGAGCAGATGCGCCGTTCCGCACCGCTCGACGACGCGCAGCAATACGGACTGGCGGTCGCGCAGATCCGCGCCGGCAAGGGCCCGGCCGCGGTCGACGCGCTGGCGGCGCTGCTGGCCAGGCACCCCGGCAACCTGTGGCTGCAACTCGGCATCGCCCAGGCCGGCGCCCACGGCAACGACCGCGCCGCCGCCGACGCGCGCTTCGATGCACTGGTCGCGCGCATGCCCGACAACCTCGCCGTGGCCCGCACCTACGCCGCCGTGCTCAACGAGCGCGGCACGCCGGAAGCCGGCCGCCGCGCGCAGGCGATCCTGCGCCCGCTGCTGAACGACAACGCCGGCGATCCCGGGCTGCAGGCCGAGTTCGCCCGCGCCTGCGACATGGCCGGCGACGCGGTCCGCGCCGGCGAGGCCTACGCCGAGGCCGCCTACCTCAACGGCCGGCCGGAACAGGCCCTGTTGCAGCTCAACACCCTCAAGAACCGGCCCGACCTGGACTACTACGCCCGCGCCCGGATCGATGCCCGGATCGCGGCGATCACCCCGGTGGTGCTGGAACTGCAGCGCCAGGGCATCCGCGACGAGGACCTGCACCGGCAGTGAGCCGCGGCGCGTGACGGTGTCATGCGACCGTCACGAAAACGTCGTCTAATCGCCCCGTCTCCCGGCCCGCCCGGCAGCAATGCCCGGCAAAACCGCATGCAGAAGCACATCCTGATCGTCGACGACGAACCCGCGATCCGCGACATGATCGCCTTCGCCCTGCGCAAGGGCGAATACGCACCGGTGCACGCCGGCGACGCCCGCGAAGCCCAGGCCGCGATCGCCGACAAGGTGCCGGACCTGATCCTGCTCGACTGGATGCTGCCCGGCACCAGCGGGCTGGAGCTGGCGCGGCGCTGGCGCAAGGAACAGCTGACCCGCGAGATCCCGATCATCATGCTCACCGCGCGCGGCGAGGAAAACGACCGCGTCGGCGGGCTCGAGGCCGGCGTCGACGACTACGTGGTCAAGCCGTTCTCGGCGCGCGAACTGCTGGCGCGCATCCGCGCCGTGCTGCGCCGCTCGCGCGAGGACGACGAGGACGGCAACGTCAGCGCCGGGCCGCTGCGCATCGACGGCGCCGCGCACCGCGTGTTCGCCGGCGACGCGCCGGTGCCGATCGGCCCGACCGAATACCGCCTGCTGCACTTCTTCATGACCCACCCCGAGCGCGTGTACACGCGCACGCAGCTGCTCGACCACGTCTGGGGCGGCAACGTGTACGTGGAGGAACGCACCGTCGACGTGCACATCCGGCGCCTGCGCAAGACCCTGGAACCGGTGCGGCTCGAGGGCATGGTGCAGACCGTGCGCGGTTCGGGCTATCGGTTCTCGGCCGCGATATAACGCGGGTTGATGGTTGTCGGTTCCTGGTTGCCGGAAAAGAATTCCGGCAACCGACAACCGGGAACCCGCAGCCGATCCCGCCTCCTGCAACAAACCCCTGCCACAATCCGGCCATGCCTCCCCGCGCCCGCAACGCCTGGTTCCGCACCCTCGGGCTGCTCGCCCTGGTGCTGGCGGGCGGGCTCGCCATCGGCCTGCTGCTCGGCAAGCCGTGGCCGGCGCTGACCCTCGCCGCGCTCGCCGTGGTCGCCTGGCACTACTGGAAGCTGCGCGGCGTGCTGCTGCGCCTGACCGCGCGCCAGCGCATCGCCCCGCCTTCGGGCGACGGCGTGTGGAACGAACTCGACCGCCTGCTCCATCGCGGCCAGCAGGACATGCGCGTGCGCAAGCGCCGCCTGCTCGACATGCTGCGCGCCTACCGCGCCGCCGCCGCCGCGCTGCCCGACGCCATCGTCATCGTCGACCGCGACAGCCAGCGCGTGCTGTGGTTCAACGAGGCCGCGGCGCCGCTGCTCGGCCTGCGCCACCCGCGCGACATCGACCGCGCGCTCGGCGATTGCCTGCAGCCGCTGCCGGTGTCGCGCTGGCTCGCGGCCGGGCGCAACGCCGAACCGATGCTGGACGCGGTTTCGCCCACCGACCCGGCGATCCGCCTCGACCTGCGCCTCATCCCGTATTCCGAGGAACTGTGGCTGCTGGTCGCGCGCGACGTGACCAGGCTGATGCGGCTGGAGGAAGTGCGCCGCGATTTCGTCGCCAACGTCTCGCACGAACTGCGCACGCCGCTGACCGTCGTGCACGGCTACCTCGACATGCTCGAGCCCGAGGACAAGCCCGAATGGGCGCCGCTGCTGGACGAAATGCGCCGGCAGTCGCAGCGCATGACCCAGCTGGTCGAGGATTTGCTCACGCTGTCGCGGCTGGAGGTACAGGACGCGCTGGACGAGGACGTGGTGGCGATGGCGCCGATGCTGGCCACGCTCAAGCGCGAGGCCGAGGCGCTGAGCCAGGGCCGGCACGCGGTCGCGGTCGAATCCGGGCTCGACGCCGACCTGCGCGGTTCGACCCGCGAACTGCACAGCGCGTTCTCCAACCTCGTCAGCAACGCGGTGCGCTACACCCCGGCCGGCGGCGACATCGCGATCCGCTTCGCGCCCGCGCCCGACGGCGGCGCGACGCTGTCGGTGCGCGACACCGGCTACGGCATCCCGGCCGCGCACCTGCCGCGCATCACCGAGCGCTTCTACCGCGTCTCCACCAGCCGTTCGCGCGAACTCGGCGGCACCGGGCTCGGGCTGTCCATCGTCAAGCACGTGCTCGGCCTGCACCAGGCCCGGCTCGCGATCGACAGCGACGTCGGCGCGGGCAGCACCTTCACCTGCGTGTTCGGGCCCGAACGGGTGCTGCGGCGCGCCGAGGCCGCATCCGCATGAACCACGCCCACGACCCGGTCGAACCCGCGCTGCAGGACCCGGCGCTGTACTTCAACCGCGAGCTTTCGCAGCTCGATTTCAACTTCCGCGTGCTGGCGCAGGCGCGGGACGCGAACGTTCCATTGCTGGAGCGCCTGCGCTACCTGTGCATCAGCTGCACCAACCTCGACGAGTTCTTCGAGATCCGCGCCGCGACCGTGCGCCACGCGCAGGACTTCGGCATGGCCGCGCGCGCCGACGGGCAGCCGCCGGCGACGATCCTGCGCCGCATCCACGAGCGCGCCGCGGAACTGGTCGAGGCGCAATACCGCTGCTGGAACGAGGAACTGCGGCCGGAACTGGCCGGGCACGGCATCCGCCTGCTGCAGCCGGACGAATGGAACGCGCAGCAGCGCGAATGGCTGCGCGCGTATTTCCGCGACGAGATCATGCCGGTGCTGTCGCCGCTGGGGCTGGACCCGGCGCATCCGTTCCCGCGCATCCTCAACAAGTCGCTGAACATCGTGGTGACGGTGGAAGGCCGCGACGCGTTCGGGCGCGAGGGCGGGCTCGCCATCGTGCGCGCGCCGCGCTCGCTGCCGCGCATCATCCGCCTGCCCGACCGCGACGGGGACGGCGACGCCTTCCACGACTTCGTGTTCCTCTCCACCGTGCTCTCGCGCTTCGTCGGCGAGCTGTTCCCCGGCATGCGCGTCACCGGCGCCTACCAGTTCCGCGTCACCCGCAATTCCGAGCTGATCGTGGACGAGGAGGAAGTCGAGAACCTCGCCCTCGCCCTGCGCGACGAGCTGGTCGGCCGCGGCTACCTGCGCGCGATGCGGCTGGAGATCGACCGCGGCTGCCCGCAGCCGATCGTGGACACGCTGCTGCGCAACTTCGAGCTGCCGGCGCACGCGCTGTACCGCATCGACGGCCCGGTGAACCTCAGCCGCGTGGTCCAGGTGTACGACATGGTGCAGCGCCCGGAACTGAAGTTCCCGCCGTTCCTGCCGCGCCAGCTGCGCGGGGTCGACAACCTGTTCGAACGCGTGGCCGAGGGCGACGTGCTGCTGCACCACCCGTTCGACGGCTTCGGCCCGGTGCTGGAACTGCTGAAGCAGGCCGCCGACGACCCGAACGTGCTCGCGATCAAGCAGACGCTGTACCGCACCGCCAAGGACTCGGCCATCGTCGAGCACCTGGTGCAGGCCGCGCGCAACGGCAAGGACGTGACCGCGGTGATCGAACTGCGCGCGCGCTTCGACGAGGAGGCCAACCTCGCCTTCGCCGACCGCCTGCAGCAGGCCGGGGTGCAGGTGGTGTACGGCGTGGTCGGCTACAAGACCCACGCCAAGATGCTGCTCATCGTGCGCCGCGAAGGCCGCAAGCTGCGCCGCTACGCGCACCTGGGCACCGGCAACTACCACGCCGGCACCGCGCGCGCCTACACCGACATCGGCCTGGTCACCGCCGATCCCGACATCGGCGCCGACGTGCACCAGATCTTCCAGCAGCTTTCCGGGCTCGCGCCGGAGATCCGGCTCAAGCGCCTGCTGCAATCGCCGTTCACCCTGCACGCTGGCGTGCTCGCGCGGATCGAACGCGAGGCCGGGCACGCGCGCGCCGGCCGCCCCGCGCGCATCGTCGCCAAGATGAACGCGCTCAGCGAGCCGGAAGTGGTGCGCGCGCTGTACCGCGCCTCGCAGGCCGGGGTCGAGGTCGACCTGATCGTGCGCGGCGCCTGCTGCCTGCGGCCGGGCGTGCCGGGCGTGTCCGACAACATCCGCGTGCGTTCCATCGTCGGCCGCTTCCTCGAGCACAGCCGCGTGTACCGCTTCGAGAACGGCGGCGAGCCGGAATTGTTCTGCGCCAGCGCCGACTGGCTCGAGCGCAACCTGCTGCACCGGATCGAAGCCTGCTTCCCGATCCTCGATCCCGCGCTCGCCGAGCGGGTGAAGTCGGAAACGCTGGACAACTACCTCGCCGACAACGTCGAGGCCTGGGAACTGCAGGCCGACGGCGAATATCGCCGGCGCTCGCCCGCGCCCGGCGAGGCGCCGCATTCGGCGCAGGCCGCGCTGCTTGCGAAGCTGTCCGCGTGAACGACGCCGCGCGCCGCCCCCGCACCGGACCCGTGCAGCCCGCGCTGCAGGACGGCGACCTGCTGGCCGCGGTCGACCTGGGTTCCAACAGCTTCCACATGGTGGTCGCGCGCTACGTGCTCGGCCAGCTGCGCGTGGTCGACCGCCTGCGCGAGATGGTGCGCCTGGCCGAAGGCCTCGACGCCCGCGGCGGGCTCGACCCGGCGGTGCAACGGCGCGCGCTCGACTGCCTCGCGCGCTTCGGCCAGCGCATCCACGACATCCCGCCGCAGCGCGTGCGCGCGCTCGCCACCAACACCGTGCGCGCGCTGGCGCGGCCGCAGGCCTTCCTCGTGCCGGCGGAAACCGCGCTCGGCCACGCCATCGAAGTGGTGTCCGGCCGCGAGGAAGCGCGCCTGGTCTACCTCGGCGTGGCGCACGCGCAACCGCCCAGGCCGGGGCAGCGCCGGCTGGTGATGGACGTCGGCGGCGGTTCCACCGAGTGCATCATCGGCAGCGGTTTCGATCCGATCGAACGCGAAAGCCTGCAGGTCGGCTGCGTCGCCAGCACGCTGCGCTTCTTCGGCGACGGCAAGCTCTCGCGCAAGCGCTGGAAGGAAGCGCTGGTGGAAGTCGGCGCGGAGTTCCAGCAGTTCGCCGGCACCTACCGCAACCTCGGCTGGGACGAGGCGCTCGGTTCCTCCGGCACGATCAAGCAGGTCGGCGAGATCTGCGAAGCGATGAAGCTGACCAAGGGTTCGATCACCGCCGAGGCGATCCCCGCGGTGCGCGACCGCCTGCTGCGCGCCGAACGCATCGACGCCATCGACCTCCCCGGCCTGTCCGACGAACGCCGGCCGATCGTCGCCGGCGGCCTGCTGGTGATCGAGGCCGCGTTCTCCGCGCTCGGGCTCGCGCGCATGGCGGTGAGCAAGGCCGCGCTGCGCGAAGGCGCGCTGTACGACATGCTCGGCCGCGGCGGCGCCGACGACCCGCGCGAAGCCTCGGTCGCCGCGCTGATGCAGCGCTACGGCATCGACGCCGCGCAGGCCGCGCGCGTGGAGGCGACGGCGCTGATGCTGTTCGACCGCGTCGCCGGCGACTGGAAGCTCGACGCCGACATGCGCCGAATGCTGGCCTGGGCCGCGCGCCTGCACGAACTCGGCCTCGCCATCGCGCACAGCCAGTACCAGCTGCACGGCGCCTACGTGCTGCAGAACTCCGACATCGCCGGTTTCTCGCAGCAGGAACAGCAGGTGCTGGCCGCGCTGGTGCGCAGCCACCGGCGCAAGGTGCCGGGCAAGGCGTTCGACGCGATCCCCGACCGCCTGCTCGCGGACACGAAGCGCACCGCCGCGCTGCTGCGCCTCGCGGTGCTGCTGCATCGTTCACACGAAGCGGCACAACTGCCGGAACTGCGCGCCGGCGCGAAACGCGACCAGCTCTCGATCGCCCTGCCCGCGCGCTGGCTGGACCAGCGCCCGCTGCTGCGCGCCGACCTCGACGGCGAACCGGCGGACATGGCCGGGCTCGGCATCCAGCTGGCGATCCAGGCGGATTGATTTGGTTAGCATGTGAGGTGCAAGATCGCCTCAAACGTAGGTTGGGTTAAACCGAAGTGGAACCCATGCGATCCCGCGATGCTAAGTTTCAACCCAGCCTAGGGAGTTAAAAATAATTGGGGGCACGATGCTTGACGTCATAACGACATCGTTCTACATCAAGGCACCCGAGTTCAGGAAGCAAGAATTTGAGTTCTACTCAACTGAATTGTTCGATGAGTGGGACAAGTACGTAGAAGCCACACTACAACTTCCTGATTACGCACTTGCACTCGTAGTTGAAGAAGGCTCAATAAAGGGTCGCGGCAAGATTGTAGCCGCAGCGGCTGGCCTCTACTTTGCAATTGGAGCGTACGGAGATTTCGTCTCCGGGCTTCAGACGCTACGAGAACAGGCCACTTTCGTTTCGAACGCCCTCTTCGACCAAGCAAAGAAAAATTTCGGTTGCAATAGTTCGCGCGGGAATTCCAAACGGGCTGGCGGCGAGGTTTTCTTCCTTGAAAATCTTTTCGAACGGGTTCAAAGAGGCCAGATAACTCCTGATCAAGCCATGGAAAGATTAAGGGCCCGCTGGGGGGAGGAAAGCGTCCCAAAAAGATTCATGGAGGATCTTGAATCAAACCTCCGTGATGCTCCACGATATCCTCAGCAACTGACGCTGTCTGATGAGTCATGGGAAGACTGTCCTGACATCAACATAATGGAGAAGAGCCCAAAAACCCCTGCCCCGCGATCTCCAGACCCCCCGCTTCCTTCGCACTATAGAATCGAAATCTACCGCCCTTCCAAAGGCGACAAAAAGAAGGTTAAGTTGACAAAGATTAGGTAGTGAGGGCGCGTTCTAGTAATTTGAACAAACAGGAAATTTATCAATGCGCACCCTCATCATCGTCGTCATCGGCATCCTCGTCGGCCTTCTGGTCATGTTCGTCATGCGCAAGGCGCACCAGGCGCCGCGCACCGCGTTCCTCGCGTTCGCCATCCTCTGGTTCGCCTTCTGCGCCTACAACATGTGGGTCGGCGTCTCCTCCGCCGGCTACGCCGTGACCGAGGAACTGCCCTTCCTCGCCATCAACTTCCTCGTTCCGGCCGCGGTGGTGTTCGCCCTGCGCAAGCGGATCGGACGCGGCGCGCCCTGACCCGTCGCACGGCGCGTACCCGCGGAGGGCATGGCCGTCCCGCGGACGCGCGGCCGCGGCCGCCGCGCTATGCTGGCCGGGCTGGAGGAGGTTTTGCGGCATGGCGCGCCCGGACGGGACGCAGGGAGGCGGAAGATGGAACGGGACGACACGGTGTTCGCGGGCTCGATCCCCTTGCTGTACGAGGAATGCCTCGTGCCGCTGATCTTCGAACCGTACGCGGTCGACCTCGCGCGCCGCGTGCACGAACGCAACCCGCGCCGCGTGCTGGAACTCGCCGCCGGCACCGGCGTCGTCACCCGCGCGATGGCGGAAACGCTGCCGGTGGATACCCGCATCGTCGCCACCGACCTCAACCTGGCGATGCTGGAACAGGCGCGCATCATCGGCGCCTTGCGCCCGGTGGAATGGCGGCAGGCCGATGCGATGGCGCTGCCCTTCGCCGATGGCGGCTTCGACGCGGTGGTGTGCCAGTTCGGCGCGATGTTCTTCCCCGACAAGGCGCGCGCCTTCGCCGAGGCGCGGCGCGTGCTGAAGCCGGGCGGGACGTTCCTGTTCAACGTGTGGGACCGGATCGACGAGAACGAATTCGCCGACGCGGTCGGCGACGCGCTCGGGCAGGTGTTCCCCGACGATCCGCCGCGGTTCATGGCGCGCACGCCGCACGGCTACCACGATGTCGCCGCCATCGCGCGCGACCTCGCCGAGGCCGGCTTCGCGTCCGCGCCGCGCATCGAAACCATCGCCTTCCGCTGCCGCGCCGAATCGCCGCGCGTCGTCGCGATCGCCTATTGCCAGGGCACGCCGTGGCGCAACGAGATCGAGGCGCGCGACGCGTCCAGGCTCGATGCCGCGACCGATGCCGCCGAAGCGGAAATCGCCAGACGCTTCGGCCACGGCACCGTGTCCGGCAGGATGCAGGCGCACGTGGTCAAGATCGATCGATGACGTGAATTTTCAAACCACGCATGGCAACTATTCCAGAAAGGTGACCCCATGATGACGCCACGAAGCTATTTCACCTTGCTGTTGCGAGGCATCGGTATCTGGAAAATCATCGATGGCTTCGATGAAGCAACAACTGCATGGAATGTCCATGAAAAGTTCTTCACTTCGCCCTACGTGACTCCTGGAGCTTATGTCGGCCACGCTTTCACTTTCTTTTTCATTGGAATCATTCTGCTGTTTTTCGCGGCACCGATCTCGGCATTGATCGTACCGGCGAAGCAAGCGAATGATGGCAATGGCGACGCTCCGTAAAACAAGCACGATTCACCCGCTGGTGCCCGACGACCCGGCGCGCGCATGAGCAGCCCCGAGATCTACCTGCGCGAGACAGGCGCTGGCCGGCATCGCGCTGTGGCTGGCGCCGGGCGCGACGCTGCCGGGCTGATCCGATCCCGCCGTGGGAGCGCTGCCGTCGCTCCCACGAAACGCTCAGCGCGCCGACACCTGGTACCAGTCGACCTTGCGCGTGGCGACCATGATCGCGGCGAGGATGGCGAACAGCAGGCCGGCGCCGAGCACCAGCGCGTTGTCCTCCGACACCAGCAGGCCGTACAGCGCGGCGTACAGCAGGCCGAGCATCGCGGCGAAACCGAGGCCGCGCATCCGGCTGCGCAGCACGTGGCCGAGGTAGAACCCGATCAGCCCGACGCAGGCCACGGCCGCGGCGAGATAGGCCCGGCCGAAGGCGATGTGTTCGGACAGGCTCAGCAGCAGCAGGAAGAAGATCGCCAGCGCGAGGCCGACCAGCGCGTACTGGATCGGGTGGATCGGCAGCCGCTTGATCGTTTCGAGCATGAAGAAGCCGGTGAAGGTCAGCAGCACGAACAGCAGCCCGTACTTGGTCGCGCGATCGACCTTGGAATACAGGTTCACCGGCTCCACCAGCGACAGGCCGATGGCGTCGACGCGCTTGTCGCCCCCGGCGCGGTATTGCGCCTGCGCGTTGCTCGCCAGCGATGACACGTCCCAGGCGGCGTGGAAGCCGTTCGCGTCGATGCGGTGCGAACGCGGCAGGAAATCGCCGTTGAACTGCGGGTGCGGCCATCGCGAATCCAGCTCCACGTGGTTGTCGTCGGCCAGCGGCGCGACCGAGAGCTGTTCGGTGCCGTCCAGCGCGAACGCGAGCCGCAGCGGGAAAGCGATGCGGCCATCGGCGGCGATCGCGTCCGGCAGCATCGCATGCACGCCGCCGTCGCTGCGCCCGAGCTGGCCCTGCAGCAGCGCGACCGGCCGGCCCGCGACCTGCAGCGCCGGCGCGCCGACCAGTCCGCGCACGTCGCCGATGCCGACGTCGATCCACGGCGTTCCGATCCGGCGCGGATGCGCGGGATCGTCCTTGGGCAACCGCGCATCGAAGGCCGCTTCCAGCGTGGCCTGCAGCTCGTACACCCGCACCTCGTGCAGGCCGAGCTTGCGGATCGAGGGCGACACGCGGCCCAGCAGTTGTGTGCGCTTCGGGAAGAACGTCCAGCGGCCGTCCTGCTGGCGCAGTTGCTTGTGCAGCACGCCGTTCGCGTCGCGTTCCTCGACTTCGACGGTTTCGGTATACGGCACCACCAGCACCGGCCCGGCGAGTTGCTGCGCGCCGGCATGGCTGCGCGCGACTTCGTCCACCGCCTGCTGGCGGAACGCCTGGCGTTCGGAAATGGTGCCGCGGATCATCGCCAGCGGCACGAGGATCGCCAGCGTCAGCACCAGCACGATCGCGAATTTCAGGGCAAGCCGCATGTCCGCACCTCCGGTTGTGGTGCGCGGATGCTCGTGCCTGCCTGCGTGGAGGCGATGGCGTCACGGTGAAGCGAGGGTGAACTCCCGTGGGAGCGGCTTCAGCCGCGATGGATCTTGCGGGAAAACCAGTCGCGACTTCCGTCGCTCCAACGAAAGCGAATCAAGCCGAAGGAAGCGACAATTCCGCGACGGTGCCGCCGCCTTCGCGTCCGTGCAGCGCCACGCCGCCGCCGTGCAGCGCCGCGACCTGGGCGACGAACGGCAGGCCCAGGCCGCTGCTGCGGCTGCCGCCGTCGGGACGCGGCAGCGAATAGAAGCGCTCGAACACGTGCGGCAAGGCGTAGTCGGGCACGCCCGGGCCGCTGTCGACCACGCGCACGAAGCACCGGCCTGCATCGCGCGAGACATCGACCTCGACCTTGCCTGCGGCCGGCGAAAACGACACGGCGTTCTCGACCAGGTTGGCGATCGCCTGCCGCAGCAGGAACGGGTCGCCTTCCACGACGCCGGCGGTTCCGTCGACGACGACCGCAACCTCGCCCGTCGCGCATTGCGCGACCGCTTCCTGCGCGAGCGAACGCAGGTCGATGCGTTCCCGCGTTTCCAGGCGCTGGCGGTGCTCGACCGCGGCCAGCGCCAGCAGCTTGTCCACCATCTGCGCCATGCGTTCGCCCTGCGCGCGGATGCTGGCGACGAAACGCGCGCGGTCGGCCTCGGGCATCGGGTTCTCGAGCAGTTCCGCCGCGCCGCGGATCGCGGCCAGCGGGCCCTTCAGCTCGTGCGTGAGCGCGTGCACGTACTGTTCGACGTACTGCTTGCCTTCGAGTTTCTCGCGCATGTCGTGCAGGGCGCGGCCGAGGTCGCCGAACTCGCCGGCGGCGCGCGGTTGCGGCGCGCGTTCGCCCGCGGCCACGGCATCGGCGTAGCGGCGCAGCGCGCCGAGCTGGCGCGACAGCCACCACGCCGCGGACAGGCCGACCAGCAGCGCCGCGCCCATCAGCACGAAACCCCAGCGCGCGATGATGTTCTGGCTGCGCGCGATGAACGGCGCCATCGCCCGGTTCGGCTTGGCCACGGTCAGCACGCCGACGATGCGATGGCCGTCGTCGTAGATCGGCGCGGCGACGTGCATCACCGTGCTGTCCGCGTCGGCCGGATCGTCGCGGGTGGAACGCGCGCCGTACTGGCCGCGCAAGGTCCGGTACACGTCGTTCCAGCGCGAATTGTCGCGGCCGAGGTCCTTGCCTTCGGAATCGAACACGACGATGCCGCGCGCGTCGGTGACGGTGACGCGGAAACCACTGCGGTCCTTGGGGAAACCCCAGACGTCGGCGCCGACCTGGCGCGCGCGCACCGCCTCGACCCGGCGCGCGAACCGGCCGGTGGAGATCCGGCCGGCGAGCATGTCGTCGCTGGCGAGTTCGGCCAGGGTGTTGGCGGTGTCGATCAGCGTGCCTTCCATCGCCTGGCGCACGCCCGGCTTGACCTGTTCGACGAACACCCGCCCGACCAGCAGCGCCGCCAGCGCGACGATCAGGAAGTAGCCGAGCAGCACGCGCAGGCCGATCCTCATCGACATGTCCGCATCGGTCAGCCTTCGGTGTGCACGGCGTAGCCGAGCCCGCGCACGGTGCGGATCGGGTCCGCGCCGGGCGCGATGGCGCGCAGCTTCGCGCGCAGCGTCTTCACGTGCGTGTCCACGGTGCGTTCGCCGGTGTCGAGCGCATCGCCCCAGACCCGGTCCATCAGCTTCGCGCGCTCGAGCACCGCGCCGGGCCGCGCCAGCAGCGTTTCCAGCAGGCCGGATTCGTAGCGCGTGAGTTCCAGCAGCACGCCGTCGAAGCGGATGCGGTGGCCGGCGGCATCGAGGTCGAAGCGCCCGAGCCGGCGCCAGCCGGCGTCGGTCTGCGCGCTGCGGCGCAGGCGCGCGCGCACCCGCGCCACCAGTTCGCGCGGGGAAAACGGTTTCGACATGTAATCGTCGCCGCCCAGTTCCAGCCCGAGCACGCGGTCGGCCTCGCCGTCGCGCGCGGTCAGGAACAGCACCGGCACCTCGCTTTCCGCGCGCAGTTCGCGGCAGACGTCGAAGCCGTTGCGGTCGGGCAGGCCGACGTCGAGGATGACCAGGTCCACCCCGCCGCGCCGCAGCCGCGGCAGCACCTCGCCGCCGAGCAGCACGTGCTCGGCCGCGAAACCGTCGGCGCGCAGCGCGTACAGCACGGTCTCGGCGATGGCGGTTTCGTCCTCGGCCAGCAGGATGGTCGGCATGGGCATGCGCCGCATCCTAGCCGACGCGGCGGCCGGGTTTGCGTGGCCGGGGTGAAGCCGGCCGGCGATGCGACAATCCGCGCATGAACTACCGCCACGCCTTCCACGCCGGCAACCATGCCGACGCGCTCAAGCACGTCGCGCTGCTGGCGCTGTGCGACGCGCTGGCGGCCAAGCCCGCGCCCTGCTTCGCGCTCGACACCCACGCCGGGCGCGGCCTGTACCGGCTCGAAGGCGAAGAGTCGCAACGCAGCGGCGAGGCGGCCGGCGGCGTGGCCCGGCTGCGGCGCGGGATCGACCCGGCGATCGACCGCACCCTCGACGCCATCGACGCCTGCCGCGCCATGCACGGCGCCGACGCCTATCCGGGTTCGCCGTGGCTGCTCGCGCATGCGTTGCGCATGCAGGACCGCATCGCCTGCTGCGAACTGCAACCGGATGAGGCCGCGGCGCTGAAGGCGAACTTCGCCGGCGACGCGCGGATGGCGGTGCACGCGCGCGACGGCTACGCGGCGGTCAAGGCGCTGCTGCCGCCCAGGGTCGATGGCGAACGCTACGCGCGCGGGCTGGTGCTGGTGGACCCGCCGTACGAGGCGCAGCTGCGCGAATTCGACGCCGCCTTCGCCGCGCTGCACGACGGGCTCGCGCGCTGGCCGCAGGCGACGTTCGCGCTGTGGTACCCGATCAAGCAGCGGCGCGACTTGCAGCCGATGCTGCGCGAGGCGGTGGCGTTGCCGGCGAAATCCGCGCTGCTGGCCGAACTGCTGGTGCGCGCCGACGATTCGCCGCTGCGCATGAACGGCTCGGGCATGCTGCTGCTCAATCCGCCGTTCGCGCTGGAAGATCGCCTGCGGCCGGCGCTGGCCGCGCTGCGCGCGATGCTGGAGGAAGGCGACGGCCGCGGCGATTCGCGGATGACATGGTTGAGGCCGCGCGACTGACGCGGCGAGGGTTCACCCTTCGCGCGGCGCCTCGGGCTCGAAGAAGCTCCAGCGGACCTCCGGGAATTCGACCTTCACCGCGCGTTCGACCGTGGTGATCTGCCGCAGCAGCACGGCCGCGTCGCGTTCCTCGCGCATCCGCGCCTGCACCGACAGCATCACCTTGTCGCCGAGCTGCAGGCTGATGACGCTGATCACGTCGGCGATTTCCGGGCGCTTGCGCAGGAAGTCGCGCAAGGCCTGCTCGCGCTCCGGGTCCATGCCCTGCCCGACCAGCAGCGCCTTGACCTCGACCGCGACGAACACCGCCACCACCACCAGCAGCGCGCCGATGGCGAGCGTGCCGATCGCGTCCCACGCCGGGTTGCCGGTCGCGACCGTGAGCAGCACCGCGGCCAGCGCGAGCACCAGGCCGAGCAGCGCGGCCAGGTCCTCGCCGAAGATCACCACCAGTTCCGCCTGGCGGCTGGCGTGGAACCACTGCCACAGCGAACGCCCGCCGCGCGCGCGCGCCACTTCCTGCAGGCAGGCGCGCATCGACACGCCCTCGGCGACGATGGCGAACACCAGCACGCCCGCCGCCCACCACCATTGCCGCAGCGGTTCCGGGTGCGCGAGCTTGTGCCAGCCCTCGTACAGCGAATACAGGCCGCCGACGGTGAACAGCATCAGCGCGACCAGGAACGACCAGAAGTAGATCGCCTTGCCCTGCCCCAGCGGGTGTTCCTGCGACGGCGCGCGCCGCGCCTGGCGCATGCCCAGCAGCAACAGCAGCTGGTTGCCGCAGTCGGCCATCGAATGCACGGTCTCGGCCAGCATCGCGCTGGAGCCGGTGAAGAAGGCGGCCACGCCCTTGGCGCAGGCGATGGCGAAGTTGGCGCCGAGCGCGAACACGATCGCGCGGTTGGAATCGCCGTTGCCGGCCATGGTCGGGGGTCGTCGCGTGGGGCGCGGCAGTGTAGCAACCGCCGGCGCGCCACCGGCCCGATTCCCGTCAAGCAAGCTTTAACGTCGCGCGTGGCAGGATGTGCGGATGGCTGCCCGCAACCGACTTCCGCCTTGGCACGAGGATCTCAAGCTGCGCAACGGCCGCCAGGTGCTGGTCCGGCCGATCCGCCCCGAGGACGCCGAGCCGCTGAGCGCGGCGTTCCCGCTGCTGCAGCCGGAGGAAGTCCGCCAGCGGTTCCTGCACGCCATGTCGGAATTGCCGCCGGCCATGGCCGAACGCCTGACCCGGCCGGACCCGAAATCCGAATTCGCGCTGGTCGCCGCGGAGCCGCTGCCGCCGGGCGAGGCGCTGGTCGGCGCGGTCGCGCGGGCGTCGATCAACCCCGGCACCCGCGACGCGGAGTTCGCGATCCTGGTCAGCCACTACCTGACCGGGATGGGCCTGGGCCGGCACCTGATGCGGCGCCTGGTGCGCTGGGCCAAGGGCCGCAGGCTGGAACGGATCTACGGCGACGTGCTCGACCACAACCACCCGATGATCTCGCTGGCCGAATCGCTGGACTTCAAGCGCGAGCCGCACCCCGACCAGGCATCGCTGGTGCGCCTGGTGCTGGCGCTGCGCCCGCCGCATCCGCATTGAACCCGCGGCGCTGAGCCGGCGCGCGCCGCGTCGGGCGGCGGGCTTGGCTTAAAATCGCCGGTTCGATGTCGAACCCCACGTCTTCCGTCCCCGCCCTGCCCTCGGGCGGCCATCGCCGCGCCTGGTGGCGCGCGCCCGGCGCGTCCTCGGCGCTGGCCTGGGCCGTGGCCGAGGCCGCGCGCCGGCACGACGGCCCGCTGCTGGCGATCACCGCCGACAACCACGCCGCGGACCGGCTGGAAACCGACTTGCAGGTGCTGCTCGAGGGCGACGCCGCGCTGCCGGTCGTGCATTTCCCGGATTGGGAAACCCTGCCCTACGACCAGTTCAGCCCGCACCCGGAGATCGTCTCGCGCCGGCTCGCGGCCTTGCAGCGGCTGCCGGCGCTCGGGCGCGGCGTGGTGATCGTGCCGGTCGCGACCCTGATGCAGCGCCTGCCGCCGACCCGCTACATCGCCGGCAACAGCTTCGATGTCGCGGTCGGGCAGACGCTCGACCTCGACGCCGAACGCCTGCGCCTGCAGGCCGGCGGCTACCGCCTGGTGCCGCAGGTGCTCGATCCCGGCGACTACGCCATCCGCGGCGGCCTGCTCGACGTGTTCCCGATGGGCGCGGAGCAGCCGTATCGGGTGGAACTGCTCGACGACGAAATCGATTCGATCCGCGCCTTCGACCCGGAAACCCAGCGCTCGCTCGACAAGGTCGACGCGGTGCGCATGCTGCCCGGGCGCGAGGTGCCGCTGGACGAGGCGTCGACGAAACGCGCGATGGAGGCGCTGCGCGACCGTTTCGACATCGACACCCGCCGCAGCGCGCTGTTCCAGGACCTCAAGGCCGGGCTCGCGCCGGCCGGCATCGAGGCGTGGATGCCGCTGTTCTTCGACGCAACGGCGACGCTGTTCGATTACCTCGGCGCGAACGCGCTGCCGCTGCTCGGCGACGGCATCTTCGCCGCGGCCGACCACGCGTGGGCGCAGGCGACGGAACGTTACGAACAGCGCCGCCACGACATCGAGCGCCCGCTGCTGCCGCCGGCGGAGCTGTGGCTGGCGCCGGAAGCGCTGCGCGAACGCTTCAACGCCCGGCCCTGCATCGAGGTCTGCGCGAAAGGCCATCCGCGCTTCGACGAGGCGCACCCGACCGGCACCCAGGCCGCGCCGGAACTGCCGCTGGCGCCGCGCGGGCATGCGCCGGGCGAGGCCTTGCGCTCGTTCCTGTCGAGCTACCCCGGCCGCGTGCTGGTCGCCGCCGATTCCGCCGGCCGCCGCGAGGCGTTGCTGGAAGTGATGGATGCGGCGGGCCTGAAGCCGCGGGTCGTCGCGGATTTCGCCGCATTTCTCCCTTCTCCCTCCGGGAGAAGGTGGCGCGAAGCGCCGGATGAGGGGCAATCGTCGCCCCTCACCCCAACCCCTCTCCCGACGGGAGAGGGGCTTGCACGCTTCGCCATCGCCGTCGCCCCCTTCGACGACGGCTTCGCCGTCGATGCGCCGCAGCTGTGCGTGCTCACCGAGCGCGAGCTGTTCCCCGAACGCGCCTCGCAGCCGCGTCGCAGGAAACGCGCGGGCCGCGAACCCGAGGCGATCATCCGCGACCTCGGCGAACTCGCCGAAGGCGCGCCGATCGTGCACGAGGACCACGGCGTCGGCCGCTACCGCGGGCTGGTGACGCTGGAAGCCGGCGGCATCGCCGGCGAATACCTCGACATCGAATACGCCAAGGGCGACCGCCTGTACGTGCCGGTCGCGCAACTGCACCTGGTCGCGCGCTATTCCGGCGCCTCGCCCGAGACCGCGCCGCTGCATTCGCTCGGCGGCGAGCAATGGGCCAAGGCCAAGCGCAAGGCCGCGGAGAAAGTCCGCGACGTGGCCGCGGAACTGCTCGACATCCAGGCCCGGCGCATGGCCCGCGCCGGGCTCGCGCTGGAGACCGACCGCGCGCTGTACGAGCCGTTCGCCGCCGCGTTCCCGTTCGAGGAAACGCCCGACCAGCACGCCGCGATCGAGGCGGTGATCCGCGACCTCGCCAGTTCGCAGCCGATGGACCGCGTGGTCTGCGGCGACGTCGGCTTCGGCAAGACCGAGGTCGCGGTGCGCGCGGCCTTCGTCGCCGCGACCGCGGGCAAGCAGGTCGCGGTGCTGGTGCCGACCACGCTGCTGGCCGAGCAGCACTACCGCACCATGCGCGACCGCTTCGCCGACTGGCCGCTGAAGGTGGAAGTGCTGTCGCGCTTCAAGACCAAGAAGGAAATCGAGGCCGAACTCGGCAAGTTGGCCGAAGGCAGGATCGACGTCATCGTCGGCACCCACCGCCTGCTGCAGAAGGACGTGCGCTTCAAGGACCTGGGGCTCGTCATCGTCGACGAGGAACAGCGCTTCGGCGTGCGCCAGAAGGAGGCGCTGAAGGCGCTGCGCGCCAACGTGCACCTGCTCACGCTGACCGCGACCCCGATTCCGCGCACGCTGAACATGGCCATGGCCGGGCTGCGCGACCTGTCCATCATCGCGACCCCGCCCGCGCACCGGCTCGCGGTGCAGACCTTCGTCGCGACCTGGGACGACCAGCAATTGCGCGAGGCCTTCCAGCGCGAGCTCGGGCGCGGCGGCCAGGTGTACTTCCTGCACAACGACGTCGAGAGCATCGGCCGCATGCGGCAACAGCTCGAGGCGCTGGTGCCGGAAGCGCGCATCGGCATCGCCCACGGGCAGATGCCCGAGCGCGAGCTGGAACGGGTGATGCTCGATTTCCACAAGCAGCGCTTCAACGTGCTGCTGTGCACGACCATCATCGAATCGGGCATCGACATCCCGAACGCGAACACCATCGTCATCCACCGCGCCGACCGCTTCGGCCTCGCGCAACTGCACCAGCTGCGCGGCCGCGTCGGCCGTTCGCACCACCGCGCCTACGCCTACCTCGTCGTGCCCGACGGCCGCAGCATCACCGCCGACGCGCAGAAGCGGCTGGACGCGATCGCCTCGATGGACGAGCTCGGCGCCGGCTTCACCCTGGCCACGCACGACCTGGAGATCCGCGGCGCCGGTGAACTGCTGGGCGAGGACCAGAGCGGGCAGATGGCCGAAGTCGGCTTCAGCCTCTACACCGAGCTGCTGGAACGCGCGGTCAAGTCGATCAAGGCCGGCAAGCTGCCCGACTTCGACGCGACCGAGCATCGCGGCAGCGAAGTCGAACTGCACGTGCCGGCGCTGATCCCCGAGGACTACCTGCCCGACGTGCACGCGCGGCTGACGCTGTACAAGCGCATCAGCGGCGCGCGCGACGCCGAGGAACTGCGCGAACTGCAGGTCGAGATGATCGACCGCTTCGGCCTGCTGCCCGACGCCGCCAGGCATTTGTTCGCGATCGCCGAACTGAAGCTGCAGGCCACGCAGCTCGGCATCCGCAAGCTGGTGCTCGGCGCCGAGGGCGGGCGCCTGCAGTTCGAAGCGAAACCGAACGTCGATCCGATGACGGTGATCCGCCTGATCCAGGGCCAGCCGAAGCACTACAGGATGGACGGACCGGACAAGCTGCGCATCGCGCTCGACCTGCCCGACGCCGCGACCCGCTTCAACGCCGCGCGCGGCTTGCTCACGGCGCTGGCCGCGAACTGAGCGCCGGCGCTAGAGCAGCGATTCGATCGGCAACCAGCCGAGCACCGTGACCGCCGCGCGTTGCCAGGCGCTGGTTTCCGGTTCCACGTCCCATTCCACCGGCGGCCGCGCCGCCATGTCGTCCCAGCGCAGCGCGCCGTCCTGCAGCCGCACCCGGTAACTGTGCCGGGCGTCGGTCCTGTCGCGGTACACGCGCTCCAGCGCGGTGGCGGTGTCGGCGTCGCGGAACAGCACGCCCATCTCGGTGTTGAGCGACACCGAGCGCGGATCCATGTTGAACGAACCGATGAAGCCGGTGTCCCCGTCCACCGAGAACGCCTTGGTGTGCAGGCTCGCGCCGCTGGAACCGAACAGGCTGCTGCTGTCGCGGGTTCCGCCGGGCTTGAGTTCGTACAGCACGACGCCCGCCTGCAGCAGCGGCTTGCGGTAGGACGCATAGCCGCTGTGCACCGCCAGCACGTCGGTCGCGGCCAGCGAATTGGTCAGCACTTCCACGTCCACGCCGCGCGCGCGCATGCCGCGCAATGCCGCCAGGCCGCGGTCGCCGGGGACGAAGTACGGCGAGACCAGGTGCAGCGACTTGCGCGCCTGCAGCATCGCCTCCGCCAGCGGCCGCACCAGCCAGCGCGATTCGTCGCCGCCTTCGACCTTGTCCGCCGGATCGGACAGCACCTGCAGCCGGTCCGGCCAGTGCATCGCCGCGCCGGACAGGAATTCGTCCATGCCGCTCGAGGCGCGCACGCGCTTCAGGTAGGGATGGTCGCGCAGCATCGTGGCCGCGTTCTGCGCGCGCACCCTCAACTCCTGCAACGCCCCGGGCCTGGCCTTGGCCAGCGCCGACAGCGGGATCACGCCGGTGCCGTTCCAGAATTCGTCGAAGATCGATTCGGCCTGGCCCACCCCGGGGCCGACCACCAGCGCATCCAGGTCGACGAAGTTGGTGTCGGCCGCGGCGCTGAAGTATTCGTCGCCGATGTTGCGGCCGCCGACCACCGCGATCCGGCCGTCGGCGATCCACGCCTTGTTGTGCATGCGCCGGTTCACGCTGAACAGCCGCAGCAGCATCTCGCTCGCCCGCGACAGCGTGCCGCTGCGGTTGCGCATCGGGTTGAACATGCGCACCTCGATGTTCGGGTGCGAATCGAGCGTGGCGAGGATCGAATCGTCGCCGTGCGCGTTCAGGTCGTCGAGCAGCAGCCGCACGCGCACGCCGCGGTCGGCCGCCTGCAGCAGCTCGTTGCCGAGCAGGCGACCGGTGAAATCGTCGTGCCAGATGTAGTACTGCAGGTCGAGGCTGCGCGCCGCCACGCGCGCGCTCAGCGCGCGCGCCGCGAACGCGTCCAGGTTGTCCTGCACCAGCGTCATGCCGCTGCGCCCGGGATGATCCGCCAGCAGCGGCGCCACCCGCCGGTCCAGCGGCGTCGCGGTGGCGGCGACCGCCAGCGCATGCCCCGGCGCGCCCTGCGCGTGGCGCGCGAAGCGGCCGTAGCTCCACAACGACACCACGCTGGCCAGCGCGAAGAAGAACACCGCCATCCCCAGCCATTTCAGCTTGCGCGCCATCGCCTGCGTCCCCTGCGGTTCGCGTCGATTCTAGCGGCCAGGCGCGAGCACGGGCCGCCCCGGGCCCGCCTTGCGTGCGGGCGATGCGGCGGGCACAGTGCCAGCGTGCCCATGCGTCGCGCCGCGAACGGCGGGCGAACGCCGGGCGAGAGCGAAGATCCCGCATCGATGACCCGCGACATCCCCGCCTGGAACCACAACGTCGCCGAGTTGCGCGCGCTGCAATCCGCACTCGCGGGCGAGGTTTCGCTGCGCGACGGTTTCGCGAAGCCGCTGCGCACGATCGCCGGTTTCGACGTGGGCTTCGAGGACGAGGGCGCCACCACCCGCGCCGCGGCGGTGCTGCTCGATGCGGACACGCTCGCCGTGCTCGACCAGCAGGTCGCGCGCCTGCCGACGGCGATGCCCTACATCCCCGGCCTGCTCAGTTTCCGCGAACTGCCGGCGCTGTTCGCCGCGCTGGACATGCTGAAGGCGAAACCCGACCTCGCCTTCGTCGACGGACACGGCATCGCGCATCCGCGCCGGCTCGGCATCGCCGCGCATTTCGGCGTGGCGACGGGCCTGCCGAGCATCGGCGTGGCGAAGAAGGTGCTGGTCGGGGAAGCGCGCATGGCGTTGCACGACATGCGCGGCGCGTTCACGCCCTTGCGCGACAAGGGCGAACAGATCGGCTGGCTGTTGCGCAGCAAGCCCGGCTGCCTGCCGCTGATCGTCTCGCCGGGGAACAAGGTGGCGATGGCTTCCGCCCCGGAACTTGTGATGCGCTACGTCACGACTTATCGCCTGCCGGAACCGACGCGACTCGCGGATCGGATTGCGTCGAGGCGCTAGGCCCCTCCCCTTGCGCGTAGCGCAGGGGGAGGTTGGGAGGGGGTTTTTTTGAGCGACGACAAGCAACCCCTCCCCAGCCCTCCCCTTCGCCTGCGGCGAAAGGGAGGGAGCAGATGTCGCTGATCGTCTTGCCGTGGAACAAGGTGGCGATGGCTTCCGCGCCGGAACTGGTGATGCGCTACGTCACGACGTATCGATTGCCGGAACCGACGCGGCTGGCGGATCGGATTGCGTCGAGGCGGGATCGCTGACTCGCGGTTGTAGGCTGGGATGGAATGAAATGAAATCCCAGCAGGTTTGACGACACCCTTCCCATGCTGGGATTACGCTACGCTTCATCCTAGCCTACGGCACTGACGTCCAGTAATTCATTCAAGCCGGAACCATTGACCATGCGAACCTGCTTCGCCATCCCCGCCTTCGTCCTTGCCCTCGCCGCCTGCACCACCGCGCCGGCATCGCCCGCCGTCGATGCGAACCGCGTCGCTGACGGCGCCAGCGTCACGCTCGCGCCGGGGCAATCCGCGCAACTCGCCGACGACAGCCGCATCGACTACATCAAACTCGTCTCCGACTCGCGCTGCCGCCCCGACGTCCAATGCGTCTGGGCCGGCGACGCCGCCCTCGCCATGCGCTGGACGCCCGCGTCCGGCGCCGCGCAGGACTTCGAACTGCACACCACCCTCGACCCCAAATCCTTCGACGCCGGCGGCCGCAGCATTACCCTGCAATCGCTCGAGCGCGGCGACGCGCCCAAGGCCACGCTGCAAGTCGACGCCGCGCATTGAACCGGAGCTTTTTTGTGGGAGCGGCTTTAGCCGCGATGTCGGCATCTCGGGCCTGAAGGCCCTCCCACAGGCGTAAGGCGAAGCGGTTATGCTCCCCCCGCAGGCCGGGCGTCCGGTCGACAGGGGATCGAAGCATGAAGCGATTTGCAGCGGAATTCCTGGGAACGTTCTGGCTGGTGCTCGGCGGCTGCGGCAGCGCCGTGCTCGCCGCCAACTTCGGCGGCGACGGCAACCCGCTCGGCATCGGCCTGCTCGGCGTCGCGCTGGCCTTCGGCCTCACCGTGCTCACCGGCGCCTACGCCTTCGGCCACATTTCCGGCGCGCACTTCAATCCCGCGGTCAGCTTCGGCCTGTGGGCCGGCGGCCGCTTCCCCACCAGGGACCTGGTGCCCTACATCGTCGCGCAGGTGCTCGGCGCCATCCTCGCCGGCTTCATCCTGTTCCAGATCGCCAGCGGCACCGCGGGCTTCGCCATCGACCCGAACGCCGCGGGCGCGTTCGCCACGAATGGCTTCGGCGCGCGTTCGCCCGGCGGCTACAGCATGGCCGCGGCGTTGATCTGCGAAGTGGTGATGACCGCGATGTTCCTGATCGTGATCATGGGCGCGACCCACCGCAAGGCGCCGGCCGGCTTCGCGCCGATCGCCATCGGCCTGGGGCTGACCCTGATCCACCTAATCAGCATCCCGGTGACGAACACCTCGGTGAACCCGGCCCGTTCCACCGGCGTCGCGCTGTTCGCCGGTCCCGGCGCGGTCTCGCAGTTGTGGCTGTTCTGGCTGGCGCCGATCGTCGGCGGCATCCTCGGCGGCGTGATCTACAAGTGGCTCGGCCCGGATCGCCCGGACGTGGTCGGCGACCAGCGCTGAGGCGCATTGCCGCATTTCCCCTCTCCCCGTAAAACGGGGAGAGGGAAGTCTCATCTTGCGACGCTGCGCGGCGTGATCGACTTGGCGCGACTGCGCCGGTACACCCACACCGTCGCCGGCGGCACGTTGCGCAGCACGAACGCGCCGTGGCGCGCGACCAGCCCGAGTTCGTCGCGCAGCTCGTCGCCCACCGGCGACACCGGCCCGTAGGTGAACTGCACCAACGCGCCGTCGGGATGCAGGCACTCGAACGCCGCGCGCAGGATTTTCGCCTGCGCATCGCGCTCCATCGCCAGCAGGCCGAGGCCGGACACGATGGCGTCGGCGCGGCCCGCGTCGAGGTAGCCGGCCGCGCGCGCCAGCCGCGGCAGTTCCGCCGCATCGCCCGAGACGACGCGCACGCGCGGGAAATCGTGCGCGAGCCGCGCATGCAAGGCCGCGTTCAATTCCAGCACCAGCAGGTCCGCGTCGGCGATGCCCGAGGCGAGCAGCGCGCGGGTGATCGCGCCGGTGCCGCCGCCGAGTTCGATCACGCGGCGCGCGTCCCGCGGCATTTCGGCGAGGATCGCGGCGACGAGGTCCGCGCCCGAAGGCGCGATGGCCGCGGTCTGGCGCGGGTTGCGCAGCCATTGCGCGAAGAAGCGGAGGCGGTCGCGGTAGTGCGGGGGCATGCGGGGTTCCGTGGTCAGGCCGCGATCATGCCCGCGGCGCGATGTCGCCTTCGTGAAGCGCGGCGATGCGCCAGGCGCGGTGGATGCGCGGATTGCGCGCGAAATCCGGCGGGATGGTCGAGGCGCTGATGTCCTCGGCCCTGGCGAAGCCGGACACCGCGGCTTCGTCGAGCCTGAAGCGGCGGAAGTTGTTGGAGAAATACAGCACGCCGCCCGGCGCCAGCCGCCGAACGATCGCGCGCAGCAGGCGCGCGTGGTCGCGCTGCACGTCGAAGTCGTCGGCGCGCTTGGAGTTGGAGAAGGTCGGCGGGTCGCAGAACGCCACGTCGTATTCGCCGCGGTCCGATTCGATCCAGCGCAGCGCGTCGGCCTGGACGATGCGATGGCGGGTGCCGCCGATGCCGTTCTCGCGCAGGTTGTCGGCCAGCCATTCGAGGTAGGTCGCGGACAGGTCGACGCTGGTGGTCTGCGCCGCGCCCTGCGCCGCCGCCTGCACCGTGGCCGCGCCGGTGTAGCAGAACAGGTTGAGGAAGCGCTTGCCGCGCGCCTCCAGCGCCATGCGCGCGCGCAGCGGCCGGTGGTCGAGGAACAGGCCGGTGTCGAGGTAGTCGAACAGGTTGACCTTCAGCCTGGCCGCGCCCTCCTCCACCACGAGGAACTCGCCGCGGTGGTCGAAGCGCCCGTACTTGGAACCGCCCTTGCCGGTGCTGCGCGTCTTCACCGCGACCCGCTCGCGCGGCACGGCGAACACCTCGCGCGCCGCGGACAGCAGCTCGTTCAGCCGCTTGCGCGTGGTCGCCTCGGGGATTTCCGCCGGCGCCGCGTATTCCTGCACGTGCAGCCAGGTGTCGCCGTCCACGCCGGTGTACGCGTCGACCGCGCAGGCATGTTCGGGAATGTCGGCGTCGTAGGCGCGGAAGCAGGCCACGCCTTCGTGCTGGCGCCAGCGCGCGAGCCGGTCGAGGTTCTTGCGCAGGCGGTTCGCGACCATCCTCGCGCCGTCCGACAGTTCGCGCGGCGCGGATTCGCGTTGCGGCGGCGCGACCGGATCGCAGACGATCAGGCTGCATTCGATCGGGCCGTTGAACAGCTGGTAGCGCTTGTTCGCGCGCAGGCCGGTGGCCTTGGCCAGTTCGAAATCTCCGCACAGCAATGCCGCGCGCCAGCCCGGCGCCGCGCGCTTCAATGCATCGCCGAGCGCGCGGTACAGGGCCGGATCGGCGGCCAGGCGCGCGTCGTAGGGGGGATTGCACGCGACCACGCCGCGCGGATTCGCCATCGCCGGGAGGTCGGCGATGTCGCGCACCGCGAAATCGATGGCGGTTTCGACGCCGGCCGCGCGCGCGTTCTCGCGCGCGATGCGGATCGCGTGCGGATCGATGTCGCTGCCGTGGATGCAGGGCCGCAAGGCGGCGAACCCGCGCTGCGCGCGTTCGCGCGCCTCGGCCAGCAGCGCGTTCCATGCCTCGAGATCGAAACCCGGCCAGCGCGTGGGCAGCGTGCGCCCGAAGCGCTGCAGGTTGGGCGCGACGTCGGCGGCCATCAATGCGCCTTCGATCAGCAGCGTGCCGCTGCCGCACATCGGATCCAGTAGATCGCCACCTTCCGAGTTCGCCTGCGGCCAGCCGCCGCGCAGCAGCACCGCCGTGGCGAGGTTTTCCTTGAGCGGCGCCTCGCCCTGCGCGCCGCGCCAGCCGCGCCGGTGCAGAGGGCCGCCGCCGAGGTCGATGGACAGCGTCGCCCGGCCCTTGCGCACGACCAGGTTGAGGCGCACGTCCGGCGCTTCGACGTCGACATCGGGCCGCGCGCCGGTGGCCTCGCGCAATACGTCGACCACCGCGTCCTTGACCCGCTGCGCGGCGTAGCGCGCGTGGGTGATGGCCGAACCGGAGACGTGCGCGTCGACCGCGATGCTGTGGCCGGCGCCGATGTGGCTGGTCCAGTCGATTTCCGCGGCGCCGGCGTACAGCGCGTGCTCGTCGGCGCAATCGAATTCGGCGATGGGCCAGAGGATGCGGCTGGCCAGCCGCGACCACAGCACCGCGCGCTGCGCATCGCCAAGTTCGCCCTCGACGTTCGCGCCGGCGATGGTCGCGGTGGCGCGCGCGCAGCCGAGTTCGACCAGCTCGTCGGCCAGCAGGTATTCCAGGCCCTTGCCGCAGGATGCGAAGAATTTCATTGGACCTCGATCTCTCCAGTCGTCATGCCCGCGCCGCTTCTAACAGCCGGATGGCTGTTCAAC